>JAYTGQ010000210.1:0-6753 GCA_043733345.1 Schlesneria sp. | reverse complement strand
ACGAGTTCGGCGGAGACAATGAAACCGGCTTCGTCGTGGATCAGCTTGGTGAAGAGATTCGTCATGGCAGTGGTCCTTTCTGAGGAACGCGAGTGAGTCAGCAATTCAAACTGTTCGAGCGGCGACAACCTGCTGGCCGTCTCGTGTGGTTGCGTCTGGCAGGATGAGCAAGATGTAAAGCAGCTTGAATGCCGTTCTCGCCGTCCCTTCAGAAAAGTTGACGCGACTCACGCCGCAGTCTTCGGAAATCGCAGCGATATCAACGAGTTAAGGCGTTCAGAAATCTTTGCGCCCGCTGGTCGAAAGCGGTGGCACACGCGAAGCCTCACGTTGCCGAAACGCCTCACGCACTGAGACGCTTCTCGCGCTGAACAGTCTTCAACTCGCGAACACACCACGGCTTTGGAGCGCGCTCACCACGGCGTCGCTCTCGTTGCCAAACCACCACACGCCTCCTCGTTCCTCGTGCCCAAGCTCCCGCTTGGGAACGAAGGGGCATGCGAGTCGAATTGCACACCAAAGAAGCAAACAAGCCGTCCGAACTTGTTGGGGTTCGGGCGGCTTGCGCAAGGATCGACAACTTCGCGAACACACGCTCGCAGAACTGACTCGTGCTACTCGACGGTCACGCTTTTGGCGAGGTTGCGCGGGCGGTCCACGTTGCAGCCGCGCAGGAGTGCGATCTCGTAGGAGAGCAGTTGCAGTGGGATCGAGGTCACCAACGGTTGCAGGTATTCATCGACATCGGGGACATAGATCACGTCGTCAGCAAGGTCTGCGATCTTGTCATCACTTTCGCAGGCAATCGCGATCACGGGGCCGCGTCGCGCCTTCACCTCTTGCAGATTGCTCATCACCTTTGGATAGATGCCGCAGCGCGGGGCAATGAAGACACTGGGCGTGTCCTCGTCGATCAGCGCGATCGGGCCGTGCTTCATCTCGGCAGCCGGATAGCCTTCCGCGTGGATGTAGCTGATTTCCTTGAGCTTGAGCGCTCCTTCGAGCGCGACCGGGAAGTTATAGAGGCGACCCATATAGAGGAAGTTTTCGGCGGTGTAGTACTTGCGAGCCACTTCTTTAACGGCGTCGTAACACTTCAAGGTCTGTCGAATCTTGTCGGGCATCTCTCGTAGATGACTGATGATTCGCTTGCCAGCCGGATACGACAGGTTTCGCATCCGCCCCATGAACAGCGCCAACAGCGTCAGCACGGTCACTTGAGAAGTGAAGGCTTTGGTGGAAGCGACGCCGATTTCGGGACCGGCATGCAGGTAAATGCCGCCGTCCGCTTCGCGGGCGATTGTCGAGCCGACGGTGTTGCAGATGGCCAGCGTGGGATGACCCTTCCGTTTACATTCGCGCATCGCGGCGAGTGTGTCGGCCGTCTCACCGCTTTGCGTGATCGCGAAGACCATCGTGCGGTCGGTCATGGGCGGGTTGCGGTAACGCAATTCGCTGGCGTACTCGACCTCGACCGGAATGCGGGCGAACTCTTCGATGAGATACTCACCCACCAAGGCGGAGTGCCAACTGGTGCCGCAAGCGGTCAATACGATGCGGTCGATACGCCGCAGTTTCTGGGGGTCCATGTTCAAACCACCGAAGACGGCGGTCGCTTCGTCGTCGTCGAGCCGTCCGCGCAGGGCGTTCTCGATCGAGGTCGGTTGCTCGAAGATTTCCTTGAGCATGTAGTGCTCGAATTCGCCGAGATCGGTGTCGATCGCGGCCTGTTCGAGAACCTTGATCTGCTTGGCGTTCGAGCCACCATTCTGGTGACGCAACTGAAACTGATCGGAGGTGATGACGGCGAGTTCGTGGTCGTTGAGATAGACCACTTCCTCGGTGTGCCCGACGAGCGGACTGGCATCGCTGGCGAGGTAATACTCACCCTTGCCAATCCCGACGACGAGCGGACTTCCCAAGCGCGCGGCGACTAATAGACCGGGAACATCGCGGAAGAGGATCGCGAGGCCATACGTTCCTTTAATCTTTTTGATCGCCTTTTCGACCGCTTGGATACAAGTCTCGGCGAGCGTCGGATCCGAGCCGAGTTTCGTTTCTTCTTCGAGGTGATGAGCGATCAAGTGTGCGGCGACTTCGGTGTCGGTGGCCGACCGAAACACGTAGCCCATCTCGGTCAGTTTGTCGCGCAGAGCCGCGTAGTTTTCGATAACGCCATTGTGGACCAGAACAACCTCACCGTTGCCGCCAACGTGCGGATGCGAGTTCGCATCGCTCGGTTCACCGTGAGTGGCCCAGCGTGTGTGACCGATCCCGACGTTGCCCGTAACGGGCTGTTGCTTCACCAATTCGGCAAGCTGCGAAACTCGTCCGGTCTTCTTGCGAACCACGATCTGATCGGACTGCTGCAAGGCGACGCCCGCGCTGTCATAGCCGCGATATTCCAACCGGAAGAGTCCTTCAATCAAATAGTCGTACGCTTGCTTCGGACCGACGTAGCCCACGATTCCACACATCGTCTCGGACTCCTGCTGAAGAACGGAATTGAAAGGACTGCACGAAAGTGCGAGTTGAATTGCTAAGAACTTGTCCATGAACAACACCAACCCGAAGCGTGAGCGAGGATGAGAGTCGAGCGACATCCGTCCTCGCTCACGCTTCGGGTTGGTGTTGTTCTAAACACGGCGTAATTCTTGGAAATGTTCTAAGGGGAAATCCAACGCCAACACCGTTCGAGCGAGTGTTCACACCGAATGGCGAACGAACTCGTCGATCAAGATGCGTGAAGGCGGTTTCGCGCGGCGGGCTATATCAGAGACTCGTCAATTTCGTCAACGTGAAGTTGCTGCGGAATCGGGCATCATCAGGTCGGCCGTGCTGGGGCAGACCCATCTTGGAGACTCGCGAGAGATGTCGATACAGCCGCCGTCCGCGTAAACCCCCGCCGGATCATAAAGTCGTTCCATCTGTTCGAGGATCTGTGCGGTTTCCGAGGGGGACTGCAGTGAAGCCTGCACACGTTCCTCGACGATGGCCTCGTTGATGCGAAGGTCACCTTGCTCGTCTCGAAACGTCGCATGTCGCCAGTGAAACATTTCGAGGCATTTGGTGGTGAGCGTGAACTCACGATCGCGCTTCCAGAAGTTCGAGAACTGGCCGTTTCCCAGATAAAACACCCACGAACCTTCGTATCCCGACGCGTCCGAGGAATGGCAGTCTGGATTGCGAAACCAAGTCCGATCACCAGGGACGAAGTATCGGAGTGGCAGTGGTTCCGCTCGGGAACCGTGTTCACGACAGAAAACACGATGAAACTCACCCGACCGAACTGCACGGAGTTCGGCTTGGCGTTGAAGCTGGGCGAGCAACTCGGGGTTGCTGATTTCTGCTTCTTGAGCGACCGCCAGTGCGATGATGTACTCGGTCGCGCGGTAGCACGAGAACGAATACAACGTGCCGCTGCTCGCAGGTTGAGTCACCTTTTTCAGGGCGTCGATCAGCGGCCTGCCGGAACGAATTAGGAATCCCAAATCTTCGTCGTAGCTCCAATCCTCCTCCGGCCGTTCCGCAGAACTCGTCGCAAACGACAGTGCCGTTTTCCGGGCAGCCTCGACGATCCGCTGCCGCATTCGCACAGAGGCGGCAAGCTCCGCATCACTCGGGAACTTGTATGGGATCGGGCAGGCGAGCATCGCCAACAGGATTTCTCGTTCCAAGTCCGCAGGATTGTTCACCGTGTCGAGCTGTAATCGCTCGCACAACTGAGTCGTATCGCCGCCGGGTGCCCATTCGTTGGCACACTCATTGTGAAGTTGAAACTCGACGCATGGCTGCGAGCCTGCTGATCGAATCGAAGTCTCGACGCAGCTTTCCCGTTTCAGTTTTGCTAGTCGATTCAAGAAACTCCGTTGCGATGCTGCACACTCCTCGACGGTTCTCCCGTAAACACAAACCCCACCTAAATAAAGACCTGAGCCGTTTGCGGCATCACTCATCAGGTTGATTCCTCTTCAGTTGCCACTCATTCAGAAGCAGTCTCGGTAAAACACAACAGCCGAAGCTTATGCTGCGGCCGGAGGATTTCCAACCGAGGTTCCGATGAGCACGCGCTGCGTCAACCTGCCAGGCAACGACCCTCCCGAGAATCAAACCGGCTAGAAATCGTGTGGACTTCTTTCAAATTGGAGCTGGCCGCTTCATTCGAGCTGCCCACGTCATGCTGGGAGCCTCAACCCACATGTACAGGCCGTGCGCGGCGAGCAGGCTGGCGGCGAGAGACGCTCCGAAAATTGCCATCGCTTGCGCCGGGGTTGGTGCGCCGTGACACCAGCGCCAACCGGCCGTCGTCAGCAAATGGCAGACGGGGAAATGGATCAGGTACAGGCTGTATGAGATCCGGCTGAGGTACTGTAACCACGGCCAATTCAACCAAACGTGCAGTCGCTGCCAACGCCCGGCGGTAAAAATCGACACCGCCGTCGCGAGGGCAACGGCGCTGGCAGACGGAGTTTCAAACTCCCACTCAAACAACGGGTCCAGCGTCAGCTCAAACAGCAGGTGGCCCGTCGCAATGGAGACGAACGAAAGGAAGACCCACAGCGGGACTGTCCGTTCGAGCGTCCACCAAGTGAGCATGCCGAGGAAGAACTTCCACAAATAATGCGTGACCCACGGTTCGGTACTTTCCAGCCGTTGCCAGTGACAGAGTGCCACCAGCGCCGCCGACCCGAATACCGCCAGCAGCGCGGTAGTCGCTGGTTGCGGGTGACGGCTGTCGGAGCGAGTTGTCAGCCGTTGCGCGATGCCCCATCCGAGAATAGCCACGATGTAGAACTGCATCTCAATGCAGACGGTCCACAATCCCGCGCTGAGCGAACTGAAGCCCAGCACATCCTGCAGAAACAGCAAATGAGCCGCGATGCGTGACTGCGTGGGATGAACGTCGCAGGGAGATGGCAGGTTGAACACCGTCCTGCACAGAATATCTACCAGCAGCGCGAACCCGATCGCGACCCAATACGCGGGGAGCAATCGCACGACGCGGCGCGCCAGAAACGAAAACATTTCGCGCGGAATCACCCAAGTTTTGCGGAGTGTGTACGCGATCACAAATCCGCTGATGACGAGTAGCACCTGAACACCACCGCGCGTCCGCAGCAACGCGGCGTGCGTCAGCCAATTCACGGCATTCCAGAGTGGAAACGGTTCGGGTTCGTACCACCACAGATGAAAGACGACGATTGCCATCGCGGATAATCCGCGCAGTCCGTCCACGAACGCGAACCGCACTGCGGGAGCAACCGCGTCGGCGCTCACCACCGGCTGAGTCGCGTCGTCGTGTTCGGCGTTCATCGATGATTTTCCTCGACTTCCAACCGCGTGACTCGTTTCACTGGCTGCCCGTTGAAAAACGTAGGGTAAGCCTCTGGCTTGCCCGTGAATGCAGTTGAAAAAGGGGCAAGCCAGAGGCTTACCCTACGTTTTTCAACGGGCGTCTACCGCCCGCGCAGTTCGCTCAAATGAAGCTTCTGCGATTCGATCGCCTTCCCTTGGACATCGCGCAGTTCCAACGTGAGGAGAGGATCGGGGAGCGACCAGTCGATGGAAACGACTCCAAAATTGACCTCCCCGTGCAGGCTGCCGACACGATCGCGGTTCGGCTCTTCCTTGGGTTGAGCGGGCGCGTTGAGGCTACTCGATGTGATCTCGAACAGCGGGTAGCCGACCAATCGCTCGTTGCGGCTGATCTCGGCCGAGTGTCGATCGCCGCTCAACACGATCACGCCGTTGGCCTTGGTGTCGCGGATGACCTGCATGAAGCGGACGCGGTCTGCGGGAAAGTTGCCCCACTTTTCCCAGTAGTGCTGGTTCGGCAGGACTTGGATGCTGGAGGCGATGATCCGCACTTGAGCCGGTTTGCGCAGCTGCTCTTCCAACCAGGTCCATTGAGCTTCACCAAGGATCGTTGCACCGGGATCGCCATTCTTGGTGTAAGGGCCAAGAAAGCCGGGATCGCCTCGCTTGCGACCACTCTTCTTGAGTGGGCTGCGGTGAAAGCGCGTGTCGAGCAGGATGACTTGCACGCGACGATCGGCAGGTCCGTATTCGTAGCTGGCGTAGATTCCCTCCTGTTTGCGGCGAGCGGAATCGGCCGGCTCATCGAAGAAGTCGAGGAACAGTTGTTGCGACTCCCGTTTTTTTGGGAAGTCGGCCCCCGCGTCATCGGCTCCGTAATCGTGATCGTCCCAAGTGGCCAACACGCGGCAGGTCTGCTTCAACTTTTGATAGCCCGGCTGAGCACCGAGTTGGTCCCACTTGGTCTTCAGCAACGCCATATCTTGCGAGTCACCATAAATGTTGTCGCCGATCATGAGGAACAACTCGGGCCGCTCGGCAACGATGGCCTCCCAAATGGGAACCGGTTTGTCCTGCTTGCAGCACGATCCGAAGACGATCCGTGATGGAGCGGCTGGTGGTTCGTCGTCTGCAAACAGCATGAACGGGCCAGTGAGCAGAGCCAGTAGCGCGGCGAGTCGTGTCATCGAGCGAGTCCTGTACTTGGAGTGGAAGAGATTGGTGGGATCTCGATGTTGTGTCGTTTCACGGGGCGGGACACGCGGACACTAACCCGAAGCGTGAGCGAGGACGAAACCTCCATTCCTCGCTCACGCTTTTTGAAGTTGCGTAGTTGCGCTTCGAAGTAGCTGAATTCGCAAGAATTCAGCCTTTTCGGCACCTGCGAAGCCCCTGAGTTCTTGCGAACTCAGCTACAAAACGCGAGTGCGCAACTTC
>JAYTGQ010000209.1:0-2391 GCA_043733345.1 Schlesneria sp. | reverse complement strand
GACAAGGGGTTCACCGAGTGGGGTTGGATCGACTTCGGCCTCCAGTCGTACTACGCCTACCTCAACTGCGGCTTTCGCATGATGCCGTCGGCGGGGACGGGCAGCGGTGTTCATCCGGTCCCGCTGGGTTTCAGTCGCGTCTACGTTCATTTGCCGGGTGAGTTCACGTTCGCCAAGTGGCGCGAGGGACTGCTCGCCGGACACAGCTTCGTCACGACGGGGCCAATGCTGCGGATCCAGTTCAATGGTGAGGACGCGGGCCATGTGTTCAAATCGGAATCCAGAAAGCTCCCAATCCGTGTCACGGGAGTCGTGGAAAGTTTCTCCTTGCTGGACCGCGTGGAACTCATCGTCAATGGAGCTGTGGCCCGCACCGCGACGCTCAAGAGGAAGGAACGTCCCGACGGCGTCACGGAAGTCGAGGTGGACGAAATCATCCAACTCAACGGTTCGGGCTGGCTGGCCGTGCGCTGCTTCGAGAATCGTCCCGACAAGCGGGTTCGGTTCGCTCACACCGCGCCGGTGTTTGTCGATGTGCCGGGCGAGCCACTCGCGCCGAGGAAGGTCGAGGTCGAGCACTTCATCGAGCGGATCGAACGGGAACTCGCGCGGCACAAGGAGGTTCTCAACGCCGACGCGCTCGACGAATATCGCGAAGCCCTCGCGATCTACCGCGAGTTGCTCGGCCGCGCGAAGTAAGAATCGCAGCGGCCAGCCGTCACGAAGTGCATTTGTCCCCTCGCCCCGGCTCGGGCACCGCCGCTTCGGTGGTCGGGAGAGGGCTAGGGTGAGGGGTCTTCTTCCGGCGCGAAGTTCAGAGTTTCAAAGGAGGGTGGGTCGAGTCTTCGAGGTCCACCGATTGCCAAACGACTTACTCGAGTGGTCGAGGTGAAGCTGGCTGACGGCTCACCTGCTATCGTGCCTCGCGCCAACGTCGAACTGATTGAGGGGTGAGGAATGGAGTCGAGAGATCAGAGCCGAGAGACGAGAGCCAGCGGACAATGTCTGCCGGTTTGTTGTTTATTGATCGTACTCGCCGTTGGTTGCCTGACGATGGCCTGCGCCGACGCGGCACCACCTGAGCCCGTCACCGACCTGAAGGCCGAGGATGTTCCCAACGATGACGGAACGGCGATCAAACTCACGTGGAAGGCACCGAAAGACGCGACTCGGATTGCCGAATACTGCATCCAAAGCGATGTCATTTACGGTCGGACACCGTCATCAGTCACACTCTTTCTTGAGCAAGTTCTGCCGCTCACAATTCTCCAATTCACACCGTTTGCAAACCGCGGAATAACGATCAGGAGCGGGAAAGTTGCTTGGGTCGCGGCCGGAACGACGGAATATATCGTGACCGGGTGCGATCCAAACGCCACCTACACGTTCTACGTTTCGGCGACCGTTGACTCCACAACCCACACCGGTGCGCGAGACGCGTCCGAGGATGTCGCCATCACCGGAGTCCGCCCGATCCGCAACTGGTTCAACTGGACGAAGCTCTCGTTCTTCCTCCTGACTGCGGCCATCTGTGGCACAGTCATCATCTGTACGGAGTTGGCTCGGCGGGGGAAGCCGTTTTATGTGCGGCCGATTGCCGGATTGCAGGCGATTGAAGAGGCGGTCGGGCGGGCGACGGAGATGGGCAAGCCGATGCTCTTCGTTCCGGGGATCATGGACATGAACGAGATCGACACCGTCGCGGGGCTGACGGTGTTGTCGAGCGTTGCCAAGCTCGCGGCGGAGTACGACACGGCGCTGGAAGTGCCGACGACTCGGGCGCTGGTGATGACGGCCGCGCGGGAGGCTGTGCAGGCGGCGGCACTCGCGGCGGGACGGCCCGACTACTACAACGAGGACCGCATCTACTACGTCACCGACGAGCAGTTCGGGTACGTGGCGAGCGTCTGCGGCTGGATGTATCGCGAGAAACCGGCCGCGTGCTTCTACCTCGGAAAGTTTTACGCTGAGTCACTGATCCTCGCCGAAACGGGCAACGCGGTCGGAGCGATTCAAATCGCAGGGACGGCCGAAACGTCTCAGCTTCCGTTCTTCGTGGCCGCGTGCGACTACACGCTGCTCGGTGAAGAACTGTTCGCGGCGTCGGCCTATCTGTCGGGCGAGCCGTCGCAATTGGGAATGCTCAAGGGCCAAGACCTCGGCAAACTCGGGGCGATGTTTTTGATTGTCGTTGGCTGCCTACTGGCGACGTGGGACGGATTCAGCCCGCGCGGAACGGACGACGCTGGCCAGCCACTTCCAGGACGAGCGAGCTTTGTCACGGAGACGATTTTGAACAGCGGGTAAGAGGCGGTCATGGATACCGTCGTTTAACCGCGTGGGCAACGCCCCGCGCGTCGTGCGGGGAAACAGACATCAACGACGCGCGGG
>JAYTGQ010000208.1:0-17022 GCA_043733345.1 Schlesneria sp. | reverse complement strand
AGCGAGGGCTTCGTACTCATCAAACGTCGTGCCCTCGCTCGCGCGTCGGGCTAGTTTTCCGACTCCACAAAACACGGAGTTGATTTTGGACAAGTTCTTAGAAACGCTTCATCATGATCACTGAGTTTCTTCGACTGCTCTCCGGCTGGCAGGGCCTAGATACGTGGATCGCCATCACCGGCGCGTTGGCGGCGATGGCGTGCGCGTTGCCGGGGACGTGGCTGCTGCTCCGTCGCCAAAGTCTGTTGGGCGACGCGCTCAGTCATGCGGTGCTGCCGGGGATTGTCGTCGCGTTTCTCGGGATGAACTGGCTCGAGCAGTCGGATCGGGGCGCGAGCGAGGTTGTCAGTGGCTCCGTTAACGGAGTGGTCGCGCGGAGTGTGACTGGAGACTTGGCGCGCGTGGCGCGTCGTCAGACGGTGCTGTTCGTTGGCGCGGCGGTCTCGGGAATCGTGGCCGCGCTGTTGACGGAACTCATTCAGCGTTGGGGGCGGCTGGAGCGAAGCGCCGCGTTGGGAGTCGTCTTCACCTCAATGTTTGCGCTGGGGCTGCTCTTGATCCGGCTGTTTGCCAATCGCGCGCACATCGACGCCGACTGTGTGCTGTATGGCAACTTGGAGACCACGGCGTTTGACACGCTCGCCGGGACGGGCATTCCGCGCGGCGTGATCGTCAACGCGGCGATGTTGTTGATGAACGGGCTGCTGGTACTCGTCTTCTTCAAGGAGTTGCGATTGGCCACGTTCGACGCGGAGCTGGCTGAATCGCAGGGTCTGCGCGCAGGCTGGGTTTCACTGGCGCTGATGACGGTGACCGCCGCGACGGTCGTGGCGGCGTTCGAGTCGGTCGGCGCGATCTTGGTCATCGCGATGCTGATCGTCCCCGCGGCAACGGCGCGGTTGCTGACGAATCGACTGTCGTTGCTGCTCGTCCTCGCACCGCTCATCGCGGCGGTGGGTGCAGTACTTGGTCATGTCGGCGCGTTGACGCTCCCCGCCATGATCTGTTCGCGCATCGGTCTGCGCGGCATCGACGACGCCAGCACAGCAGGCATGATGGCCGTGACCACCGGCGCGCTGTTCCTGCTCACCGTCATTGCCAATCCCAAACAAGGTCTGGTGCGGGGACTGGTCGATCAACTGCGACTGCAAGTGCGGATCGCGCGCGAAGACTTGCTCGGCCGGCTGTATCGCCGCGAGGAAGTTGGTCGAGGCACCGATGTGAGGGGCGAAGTGCGGGGGCGTGACGCATTAGTCACTGCCGCAGACGTTGTAGTCCGGACGCCTACGTCCGGACGTAGGCGTCCGGACTACAACGCTCAATTGAAGACCGACATCGAGACGCGGCCTCGAACGTGGGCGGCTTGGATCGCCCGCCGTCGCCTGCTGCGGAAAGGTCTGATTCAGATCGGAACCCTGCGTGACGAACTGACCGACGCGGGTCGCCGCCTCGCGCAGGACATCGTCCGTTCGCACCGACTGTGGGAATCGTACATGGCCCGCCACTTCGACCTTCCCGGCGAACAACTCCACGCGACGGCCGAGCGCGTCGAACACTTTCTCGACCCCGCCTTGCAAGCGAAGATTGCCGAGGAATTGAACCAACCGTCAATCGACCCGCACGGCAAGTCGATCCCGCCCGTCGTCGAGTGAGCCAGTGGCTCACGAACTGTGAATGCTGCGTGTGCGAGCGACCAACAGCTCGCCAAGATTGGTTCGTGAGGTTGCCGATCCACGACGGCTCCACTTATACCTCACGCGGCCATAGGTGAGACATTTCCGAGCGGGGTGGCGTAAGCCCCCCGGTTCTTTGAAAACGGGCTGACGCCCAAGAACCGGGGGGCTTACGCCGCCCCGCTCGGATGTCTCATTGTCTCCCGCGAGAGGCATAGAGTGGCGATCGCTGTCGAACGAATTGCTCCGTCACCTTGGGAATCCGAGCCATGTCCTTGCCCCGTCTGCATCTGCCCGGCCGCGCCTGGTCGCGCCGCGAGTTTCTCTTGGCTGGTGGAGCTGCCGCCGCTACGTGGCCAATGCTCACGGGACCGATCTCGGCGATCGCTCAGAAGGGCGTGAAGCTCGTGAGCTATCCGTTCACGTTGGGGGTTGCTTCGGGTGATCCGTCACCGGATGGCTTTGTGCTGTGGACGCGACTCGCGCCGAAGCCGCTCGAAGGGGGCGGGATGCCGCACGAAAACGTCCTCGTCGATTGGCAGGTCGCCGACGATGAAGCGATGACAAAGATCGTCGCGCAGGGCACGGCTGTCGCGGCGCGAGAACTCGCGCATTCGGTCCACGTTGAAGTCGCGGGCCTCCAGCCGGGACGCTGGTACTGGTATCAGTTCCGCGCGGCCGGTGAGGTCAGTCCGAAGGGCAGAACGCGCACGGCACCGCGCGCCGACGAACTGCCCGATCGACTGCGGTTCGCCTTTGCCTCGTGCCAGCACTTTGAGAGCGGCTACTTCACCGCGTACCAGCACATGGCGAAGGAAGACCTCGATCTGATCGCGCATCTCGGTGACTACATCTACGAGGGGACCGGCAAGGAGAAGCAGGTCCGGCAGCACGTCGGTCCAGAGCTGCACACGCTCGACGACTACCGAACTCGACACGCTCAATACAAGACGGATGTCTCCTTGCAGGCGGCGCACGCGATGTGCCCGTGGCTGATGACGTGGGATGATCACGAGTTCGCCAACAACTGCGCGGGCGCGATCTCCGAGAAACCCGACGAGTCTCCCGAGACCTATCTCTTCCGCCGCGCGTTCTCGTATCAGGCGTACTACGAACACATGCCGCTCCGTAAAGCACAGCTTCCCAAGGGACCGGACATGCAGCTCTATCGACAGGTCGCGTTCGGTCGGTTGGCGGGGTTCCAGATTCTGGACTCGCGCCAATATCGCACCGATCAGCCCTGCGGCGACGGCAACAAGCCACAGTGCGCGGGAGCGTTCGATCCGCAGGGAACGCTGCTGGGAGACGCTCAGGAACAGTGGCTCTACAAGACGCTCGACGCTTCGCCCGCCGCGTGGAACGTGTTGACTCAGCAAGTGATGATGGCTCGCGTCGATCGCGTCGTTGGAGAAGAGAAGGCGTACAGCATGGACCAGTGGCCGGGCTACGAAGCGAACCGCCAGCGCGTGTTGAAGTTCTTCGCCGAACGGAAAACGCTCAACCCGATCGTGCTCACCGGCGACATCCACACGAACTGGGTCAACGATCTTCAAGTCAACTGCGACGACGAAAAGTCACCCGTCGTCGGGACCGAATTCGTCGGCACGTCGATCAGTTCGAGCGGCGACGGCGTCGATCAACCCAAGACCGCGCCACAGTTGTGCAGCGAGAACCCGTTCGTGAAATACTTCAACGCCGAACGCGGCTACGTCTCGTGCGAGGTGACTCCCCAGACGTGGACCTCGCGCTACCAAACGGTCCCGTTCGTCACCAAGCCCGACGCACCGCTGGTCACACGCAAGACGTTCGTTGTCGAACGCGACAAACCGGGCGCGGTCGAGGCGTAGACGACAGTCGGCGGCACTTGGTGCTTGAGGAGCGAGCCGTGAAGCACGAAATCGACAAAGGCCCGGCAAAGACGTGGGGCACATTTTTGAAGAGCGGACTTCAAAACGTCGTGAACACGTTGAAGTGGAAAACTCGCTCAGCGACTCTGGTCCAAATCGAGATGCCGGAATTCGTACCGGTTTCAACTCAGCAGGACCGTCCACTGACAGAGCATGAGCGGTCGCTCGTCAGGTGGCTGTTGGAACACGGCAATCCGGACGCCGCCGAGTTTCTCCCCCAACTCGCCGATGCGTGGGTTGTGTCTCGATGTGGATGCGGCTGTGCCAGCATCGACTTCGCCATCGGCGGAGTCCTTCCCGCAGACGGTGCGGGGATGCACATCCTGTCAGACTTCGAATGGCAGGGCGACGGTGTGTATAGCGGAATATTCGTGTTTGCGTGTGGTGGACAACTTGCTGGCTTGGAAGTGTGGTCTGTCGATGGGCTGTCCTCAGCAGGTTCACTCCCGCGCATTGACCAGTTACACCCACTCGATGAGTCGCTGACTACTTGATATTGATGATGTACCGCGACGAGCGGTCACTTCACGAATCTCCACTCATTCAAGGCCACCATGTCCGACCAGACTTTGATTGCTGCACCCGGTCCCACTGAACGTACCGTCCGTACGGCTGAGGGATTAGTTCACAACGTCCCCGCCGATTGGAGTCTGCTTGCGCCGGGAGACGCGGGCCTGACGCGGCGCGTCAAAGCGGCTGGTCCTTCGTGGACCGTGCAAGAGAAGAAAGGCCGCAAGATGTTCTCGCGCGGTGTCTGGGCACCGACCGTGCGGATCGAGACGATTCGCGCCGAGTTGTCCATCGAACGTTCGACCGATGCCTATGCCAAGCGGATGGCGTCGAGTGCCCTCCGCCGTGAGAACAAGCAGACTGAGTACGTCGAAGATTTTTGTGGGGCCGTCGTCGAGTTCCTCCGTTTCGCACCGTGCTATTCCGAGTTGGCCGATCAACTCGCGCAGGCTGTGACGCAACATGCGACTCCCGTGGGCAGCGGCACCGTGGCGCGCACCGAACGGATTCCGATCGAGCGCCGCGCGGAGTCGGCCGTGATCGCCTGGCTGCGCCATCAAACGACGGGCTACGATGAGATGAAGATCGCGCGGGTGAAAGGCCAGCGCCGCGAGGTCCGCCGAATGCTCGCGGAGCAATCCCGCGCGATGCTGAACTCGTACCGCACGGGCGCGGTCATCGATCCCGTCCTCTGCCCGTTGCGACGTGCTTTGACAAAGTGAACGAGCTGCGGATGCAGCCTTGCCGCGCGAAGGCTGAAAGGACGGCACATCAATCACTGTCGGAATTTGGAAGTCCGGGGCCTTACGGCACCCGGCTCACCAAATCTAAGTAGACAAATCCCGACAACGATTGCTGCGCCGGTCCTTACTCGCGCGCACCATTGCCCAAGATCATCAGTCCCGCAGCGGCCGCGCTGCCGCCCGTGCCGAGTTTGGGATCGGTGACCGTTGCATTGCCGAATGTGTTCGATGAGAACCCCGAATTGCCGGCGCTGGTCGTCGAAGTAGGAGGCGTCACTGCGGGGATGCGGCCCGGCTGCGGTTGACTTGGCGGAACGGCGGGCGTGAACGACGCGGGACTGATCGAATGCCCCGCCGACTTCTGAGTGAACGCGGCGGGTGGAGAGGGTGGCACGACACCCGGGGTCTCACCAAACATCGACGTGGCCGTCACCGACAGGCCGGGCGCAGGTGGCCGTTGCTCTTCTTTCGAGCCTCCCCCCGCAGGCCACATCACGCGCTGGCCCGCGAAGTTGGTCCCGTCGTAGATCGAGCCCCGTTGAAACGGTCCCGTGCCGAGGATCCACGTATCACGCGCGTCGGCCGTGATCGGATGCGACCCCGATTGCCAAACCGCCTGTCCCGTGACTTGGTTGTAGGCGAACACTGCCAGCTTGGCGACGCCCCGCTGACGGGTACTCTTGGCCAGAGGGATCTCGGGGATCACCGACGGAACTCCAGTCATGACGGCAGAGGTCGGCAGATTGACCTGCGGCACTCCCAACAGCACGTCTTGACGATTGGTCCCGACCGCTCCGGCACGGGCCTCCACGACATAAGTTGCCTGCTCGCGATTGCTCTTGAGATACACGCCCGCTGCCAACAGTTTTTGACGGATCGAACTGACGATGTAGCCCTCGTCGGACGCCCCTTTCAAATACTGCGGATCGAAGTAAACGTCTTTGCCCTCTAACAGCGAGAAGTCCATGTCATTGATGGACCGGTCAATCGCGGTCGAGATCAAGACCTGCTCAGTGCCGGTTCGCAGGGTGTCGGACATGCGCGTGGTCCCACAGCCCACTGAACACATCGGCAGGACGAGGCAGAACATCACAACGCCCGTTCGCCAGAACCAAAAGAGGCCAAGACGGCATCTTGAGACGGCGCGCGGAGACCACAGGTCGCTCATCATCCGTGATGAAGCTCCGATGCAAAGAAGTTGATTTGGAGAAGAATTGGGGGGCGGATGATAGTGAAACGACCAACCTCACCAAGGCCAATTCCCACGCTATACCTCACGCGGTACACGCTGACGCTAACCCGAAGCGTAAGTTTTGAAGTTGCGCTATTTGAGCACACCCTTCTTGAAAGAGTCGAGCGGTCATGGTGTTTCGGTCTGCTTCATCCGTGCTAATCGGGAAACATCGGAATAGCGCGGATGGCAAAGCCGGGGCACGGATGAAGACAGTCCACTCCAACACGCAACAGACGCAACAAGTTCCCGTTACTGATGCTTTCGGTTTTCATCATGCCACCGCCAGCCGCTATTCACTGAACCCAATGCCGAGCGTGTCCGAGCCATCGCTGCCGCATGCTCACAAAACACCGTGCGAGTCCCTTGAGACAACGAAAGCTCACCTGTGTCGCAACGTGCTGTTCCCGATGTTCGCGTTCGCGCCTGCAATCAACGTCCGTCTCGCAGTGACGGTCAGTACGTTGTCTACTGGATGACGGCTTACCGGCGAACTCACGCCAACTTCGCCCTTCAGCGGGCGCTTGAATGGTGCGAGCGGCTGCAACGCCCACTGCTGATTGTTGAGACGCTCGGCTGCCGCGCCCGCTGGTCGTGCGATCGGTTTCATCGGTTCGTGATTGAGGGGATGCGTGACAACGCCGTCCGCTGCCGTGACGTGGGAGCGACGTATCACGCTTACATCGAGCCGTCCGCCGAACACGGTCGCGGCATGATCGAGCATCTGGCGCAGTCGGCGGCAGTGATCGTGACGGACGATTTTCCGTGCTACTTCCTGCCGAAGATGCTCGCCGCAGTGGCTCCTCGACTGCCGGTCTTGATCGAAGCGGTTGACTCCAACGGTTTGTGGCCGATGCGTGCGACCGACCTCGTGTTTCCGACGGCCTATGCCTTCCGACGATTTCTGCACAAAAACCTGACGCCACATCTGAGCGAACTTCCGCAATTCGATCCGTTTGTCGGTCGATCACTGCCGCCGTTGGACGCCAGCCAGCTCGATCAGTTTCGTTTGCGATGGCCCTCGGCAACGGAGCCACTCCTCACCGCGACGCCAGCGGCATTGAGTTCACTTCCCATCGACCACTCGATCAGCGCGGCGGTCTTCGAGGGTGGAGCGATTGCCGCACGGAAGACGTTCCAAAACTTTCTCACGCGACGTTTGTCGCGCTACGCCGAACACCGCAACGATCCCGAGGACGAAGCCGCGAGCGGCCTGTCGCCCTATCTGCACTTCGGCCACATCTCGATCCATGAAATTTTCGCGGCACTTGTGCAGAGAGACGACTGGTCGCCCGAGAAGTTATCGCCCAAGCCAACCGGCAGCCGCGAGGGCTGGTGGGGGACGACGGTCGAGGTGGAGTCGTTCCTCGACGAAGCGGTCACATGGCGCGAAGTCGGCTTTAACATGTGCTCGCACCGCGACGACTACGATCAGTTCGAGTCACTGCCGGACTGGGCGCAGAAGACGCTCAACGATCACGCCGGCGATCCCCGTCCGCATCTCTACTCGCCAGCTCAACTCGAAGCGTCGGAGACTCACGACCCGCTGTGGAACGCCGCTCAACGGCAATTGGTCCGCGAAGGGCGGATGCACAACTATCTGCGAATGCTGTGGGGAAAGAAGATTCTTCAGTGGTCCCCCTCACCGCGCGAGGCCCTCGCCACGTTGATCGACTTAAACAACAAGTACGCCGTCGATGGCCGCAACCCGAACTCATACTCGGGCATCTTTTGGACGCTGGGTCGTTACGACCGACCGTGGGGGCCAGTCCGACCCATCTTCGGAACGATCCGCTACATGACCTCCGAGAACACCGCCAAGAAGCTGAAATTGAAAGGCTACTTGGAGCGATACAGCGCGAGGGGATCGTTCTAGGCTCTGTTTTGAAACCCCACCCCGCTTGTCGGGGTGGTTCACGGGTCTCTGCACTACTCCCTCATTTCGGTGACGCCGAGTAGTGCAAAGACCTGATTCCACCGGGGCAAGCCCGGTGGGGTGAGTTTCAAAACAAAGCCTAGCTCTGCTGTCCGATCCATCCCGATGTAGGGTGGGCTGTGCCCACCACAATTTTCCCAGCAAATGGAGCCAGTGAGCATGAGCACATTCAACGATGAATCTCTTGATCGCGTCACGCGACGAGCCGTGCTGGGCGGAGTCGGTGGTGCGCTCGGGATGACAGCGCTGAACGCGCTGATGGCTGACGAGGCCGGTTCGCCGCTGAGGCACTTCGCGCCGCAGGCGAAGCGGGTGATCTACCTGTTTCAGTCGGGAGCGCCCTCGCAACTCGAACTATTCGATCACAAGCCCGAGTTGGAAAAGCGGCGGGGGACCGACTTGCCCGAGTCGATTCGGCAGGGGCAGCGGCTGACGGGGATGACGGCGGGCCAAGAAAAGTTTCCGGTCGTGCCGTCGATGTTCAAGTTCTCACGGCACGGACAAAGCGGCGCGACGATCAGCGAATTGCTGCCGCATCTGGGGAAAGTGGCCGACGAACTCTGCTTCATCAAGTCGCTCTCGACCGAGGCCATCAACCACGATCCGGCCGTGACGTTCCTCACCACGGGGGCACAGCTTGCCGGACGCCCCAGCCTCGGAGCGTGGCTGTCGTATGGACTCGGCTCGGAGAACAAGGACTTGCCCGCATTCGTTGCGATGGTCTCGCGAGGGACTGGCCGTCCGAATGACCAGCCGCTGTATGACCGCTTGTGGGGGAGCGGCTTCCTGCCGTCGGTCCATCAGGGAGTGAAGCTGCGCAGCGGCGGAGACCCCGTCCTCTATCTGTCGAATCCGCCGGGGATCGACGCAGCCTGGCGACGCGACATGCTCGACGATCAGCGCGAACTGAACCGCCTGCAACTCGCACGGACCGGCGATCCCGAGATCACCACGCGGATCGCTCAGTATGAGTTGGCCTTTCGGATGCAAACCTCCGTCCCCGAGTTGGCCGACGTGTCGAGCGAACCCGCGCATGTGTTCGATCTGTACGGACCCGACTCGAAAAAACCGGGCACATTCGCGGCGAACTGCCTTTTGGCGCGCAGGCTGGCCGAGCGGGGCGTGCGGTTCATCCAGCTCTTTCACATGGGCTGGGATCAGCACACGAACCTCCCGACGCAGATGCCCAACCAAGCCCGCGACATCGACCAGCCGTGTGCGGCCCTGATTCTCGATCTGAAGCGGCGCGGGTTGCTCGACGACACGCTCGTCGTCTGGAGCGGCGAGTTCGGTCGCACGGTTTACTGCCAGGGCAACCTGACCGCCACGAACTACGGCCGCGATCATCACCCGCGCTGCTTCACCATCTGGATGGCCGGCGGCGGCATCAGGCCGGGCATCACCCACGGCGAAACCGACGACTACAGCTACAACGTCGTCCGCGATCCGGTCCACGTCCACGACCTGAACGCGACGATCCTGCATCAACTCGGCATCGACCACAAACAACTCACGTTCAAATTCCAGGGCCGCCACTACCGCCTGACCGACGTGCATGGCGAGGTCGTCACAAACGTGCTGGCATGAGGTGGCGTCGGCAGTGCCATTCGTTCCTGACACCTTTGCTCCTCCCCCGAAAACGTCGTCATGGTGAAGAAATCCGGCGAACCGAAAGTTCTGCGTCCCTACCAAGTCAGACTCGTGTCGGACGTTTGCCGTTCCGTCGGTGATGTGCTCG
Organism: Schlesneria sp.; assembly: GCA_043733345.1. GTDB lineage: Bacteria > Planctomycetota > Planctomycetia > Planctomycetales > Planctomycetaceae > Schlesneria. Next base: position 7,284 of record JAYTGQ010000208.1, on the reverse strand, counting down.
TCGAACAGCCGACTGGTTCTGGCAAGACGATGCAGATCGTCACGTTGGTGGCGATGCACCTTGGACGACGATTCACTCACGCAGTGATCGCGGCTCCTCAAGAGCACATCGAACGTGGCTTCATTCATCGCGACTACCACTCCATTGGCTTTCCGAAGTCAAAGGGGGCTGCGTCACCCGCGATCAATGCGCCCGAACAACTGATTTGGGGAGCGCGGCAAAGCGGGTTGGGGTCGGTGAAGCGGTTGGCGGCCTATCTTCGTCAAGCTGAGCCGGATCACGCCTTGGCGTGTACCCACGCGGCGTTGAATCGACTGACATCTGATAAGCTCCCCAATGATCTGACGGGCAGGGCACTTTTCATTGATGAAGCACACCACGCCTCAGCAGACGGTCTGTCGCAACTCGTCGCACAGTGGCGCGAACGCGGTGGGCAATTGTTTTTCTTCACCGCAACCCCGTATCGCGGCGATGGAAGGCCCGTGGCGATTGAGGGCATGCGGTTGTTTCGGAGGTCCTTGGCCGAGCACATGGCGGAAGGGTTCGCGCCTCAACATTTGGAAAGTGAGATCGTCGCATTGGGCCAAGCGGGTGACGCGGTCACTGCGGGCCAGTTCACGGGTGAGGCCGCGCCTCCGGCGACATACTTCGATGCCTTGGTAGAAGCGGTTGGCCAAAGGTGGGAAGCGGATGAGCGACCAAAGGTGATCGTCCGCGTGCCGCCGATGCGAGGTGGGAGCAGTGGGCTGGTCGGCCGCCTGATCCAGACGTTTGTCGCGGCAGGCGCACGAGTCCTCAACGCGACGGGTACGGGGGCGAGCGACAAGCATCGGTTTCTCGCCGCGTTGAAGGCGGAACAGCACGGGCTTCACTCCAAGTCCCACTTTGACGTGATGATCGGCATTCAGCGAGTCCTCGAAGGGACCGACTGGCCCGTGTGCAGTGCGGTCTACTGCGTGGGCATGCCCGGATCATTGAACACGGTGGTTCAGTTGCTCGGGCGAGCCATGCGGCCGAAGGGCGCGGGCTATCCGGCCGCGCATGCCAACTGTGCGCGACTGGTCTTCTTCGTTCCTTGCGGCGGCGGAACGGCGCTGTCCGAGTTGTCGCTCGACCACAGCCGACACGCCCTGTTGACGTGCTGTTTCCTTGCCGACCACGCGGTGGGTCAGGAATGGATTGTCCTGCGCGAGGTTCGTCGGGGAATTGCGGATGTACTCGGTCCCCGTGACGATCATCCCGATGCCGCCGATGCCGAGAATGCAGCGGACGAATCGCTCGATCCAGAAATTCGGGCTGAGGTCGAATTGGCTTTGGCGACCGCCCGCGAAGAGCTGATCGGTGTCGGAGCCAGTCCCACTGTCGATGCTTTGACGCAAGCCGTCGCAGCAGCCCGACCCGACTTGCCGGAAACCGCGATTCGACAGATGACCGTGGAGATTCTGGCCGCGCAACCCGGTTCGGCGGGAACAAAAGTTCGCAAGGCCATTCGGGACGCCGTGGCGAAGCAACTGCGGATCGACCCGGTGGTGAAGGAAGCGATGCAGGCAGCGTTCGCCGAGGTGCTCGACGAGTTTCGCGCCGCAACGCTCAAGACATCGCCCATCTTGGACGGAATCAGGCGGCAGGTGCATGGCATCACCGGCGGGCAGATGCGGGAGTTTGCCCAACGGCTGCGGGATGCGGCTCCAAGGCCGCTGACCCTTGAACAGATATTGGCATGGGCGGATGCACATCATAAGCGAGCCGCCGAGTGGCCTGGACAAGAGTCTGGTTCGGTGCAAGACGCTCCAGATGAGAAATGGGTAGCCATCAATTCAGCTTTACGGATTGGTCTTCGTGGTCTGCCAGGCGGTTCCTCGCTGGCACAAATGCTCACCGAAGAGCGCGGCGTGCGAAACATCAAGCGGCCCCCACCACTGACTACGGATCAGATTCTGACTTGGGCGGACGCATACCACAGCCGTGTGGGACGATGGCCAAACGCTGAGTCTGGTCCTATTGCCGAGGCTTCTGGTGAAACTTGGTCGGGAGTCAATGCGGCCTTGCAGACAGGTCTTCGAGGCTTTCCCGGTGGTTCTTCATTGGCCAGATATCTTTCTGAACACCGTGGTAGACGGAACCGGAAGGACAAACCATTAACGGTGGAGCAGATTCTGGCGTGGTGCGATGCCCATCGTGAACGGACTGGTGACTGGCCCTCAAACTACTCTGGCCCTGTATTTGAAGCCGCTGGTGAGACTTGGTCGGCGGTCAATGCCGCCTTGGACAAAGGTGGCCGTAGTCTTCCAAGTGGTTCTTCGCTGGCCAAACTACTGGCCCAGCGCCGTGGTGCGCGGAACAAAGGGGAACTGCCATCGTTGACTGTTGACCAGATTCTTGCATGGGCAGACGTGCATCACGAACGGACGAGCAAATGGCCAACTTCGGAATCAGATCCCATCGCGGACGCACCGGGAGAAACGTGGAAAGGCGTCTCAATGGCGCTAGTGAAGGGCCTTCGCCGTCTAGCGAGTGGTTCCTCGTTAGCCAAACTGCTCTCTGAACATCGCGGTGTACGGAACATTCACGATTTGCCTCTCCTAACAGTTGATCAGATTTTGGTATGGGCTGATGCGCAACATGAAAGCACGGGCGAGTGGCCATCAATCAATTCTGGTCCTGTAGAAGAAGGGGCTGGCGAAACATGGAGTTCAATTCAATCGGCGCTGGCTCGGGGCGTTCGAGGTTTTTCCGGTGTTTCGTCATTGGCCCAGCTCCTCGAAGAGCATCGCGGCAAACGGAACCAAAAGAACGCGATGCCCTTAACGGTCGAGCTGATTCTTGATTGGGCGGATACACACCACCAACTCACCGGCGAGTGGCCAAAGGTCAAATCCGGTACGGTGCATGGAGAACCCAGCCTGACATGGCGCGTAATCGAAGCAGCATTGCAGCAAGGGAACCGTGGCCTGCCGGGAAGTTGTTCGTTGGCCAAATTGCTTGCCCAAAACCGCAGTGTGCGGAACGTCGCGACCCCACCACCATTAACGATCGAACAGATCCTGGCATGGGCGGACGCACACCACGAAAGCACCGGCCGATGGCCAAAAGTGAAATCTGGCCCCGTACATGAAGTACCCGAGGAATCTTGGTCGGTGATCGATAACGTTTTGACGAAGGGCCTTCGCGGACTTCTTGCCGGATCGTCTCTCGCCCAGTTGTTATTTGAACGCCGTGGCGTTCGGAACAAGAACGCTCCACCACCTTTGATGGTTGAACAGATTCTGATCTGGGCAGACGGACATCACCAACGCACGGGTGATTGGCCCTCGAAGGATTCAGGCTCTGTGGACGAGGCTCCTGACGAAACCTGGAGTGCGATCAACGGGGCTTTGCAAACTGGTCTTCGTGGACTTGCCACGGACTCATCATTGGCAAAGCTACTTGCTGAACATCGGGGGACACGAAACAGCAGAGACCTGCCAAAGTTATCCATTGAGCAAATCGTCCGTTGGGTTGATGCTTATCGTCAACACACAGGGCAGTGGCCGAAGCGCGAGTCAGGTTCCATCGACGACGTTCCCGATGAGAATTGGAGAAAAGTCGATAACGCCTTGGGAATTGGCCTCCGTGGTCTTCCCGGCGGTTCGTCGTTGGCCACTCTCGTCAAAGAACATCGCAGAAATTCGCCATCATGACCGAGCAATCCGACCGTCAGCATGATGCCTTCAATAATCCTGCGAAGATGGCTTGCCGAGAGGGCAACCTTCGTGTCCTGCGTGAAGCGGCTTACCTGCTCTGGGAAGACAGTGACCGCACTCGACTGCGCTGTGACTGGTGCGAATTGATGGGCGAAACTGGTGGGCTGACTCTCGACCTTTTGGAACGCGCCGGTGTGTTGGCCACGGGCGGCTTTGTCGGGATTGATCTCGACGCCGTTCGGATCGCGAACTTCCGCAACCAACGACCCGATTTGAAATGGGTGACCGGCAACGTCTACGAACACTTGGACGCGCCGGAGTTCGCCAACGTCGGCATCCTCAACCTCGACGAGTACGGCGAGGTCGGCCATCCCGATGCGATGGCCGATTTCCTGCTCCTGCGGGGTCTGATTCGACAGGGCTTGGAGAAGTTCGGTGAGTTCGCCCTGTTCTGGAATCAAGACCTCGACGCCGTCGTGCGCCGTCGCAGGAAACGCGGAGAAGCCCTCCGGCAACATGCCGAACAAGTCTGTTCGGCCCTCAACCAATACCTCCCGCGCCGAGAGTTGACGGCCGACATGCTGCTGCCGACAGGAGCCGAAGAACTCCTCGAATCAGGTTTCCAAGGAATCCTCGGCGCATTTGAAATCTACCGAGGCTCCACCAACGGCCACCGCATGGCAAACCTGCGATTGCTGCTGCGATGAAGCCGGGGAGTAAAGGAAAGGGGGCGGTCAACGGTGGCAGAAACCGTTGCAGGTGTCAGAGTGGAATTATTCGCCACCGAGTTCATCTCGGTGGTTTAACGGCTTCTGCGCTACTCTGAAGCAGTTGCGTTCGGGTGAAGCTGGGGTCGGGTGTTCAAATTTCAAAATTGGCCGGGGGAGCGGTGTGAAAATTGGAAGCCGCTTGACTGGCCAATTTTGAAATTTGAACGCCCGACCCCAGAACAACACGGCCCCCGATCGCAGCGGGATCCTCAGCCCAAAGACCGCCGGACGCCGACCATGACTCGCTCCCACCGCATCGACGTTGCCAACGGAGTGACGGAGGGCGGAAGAGGGTGGGCCTCGAAGACTCGACCCACCAAAAATAGGTCGAAATGGTGGGCCGTCGAAGACTCGTCCCACCCTACATAACATAGAACAAGGCATTGGCCTGGGACATTTTGGCGTGAGGTGGCATCCGTTCGCCTGTCGCGTATTATCCAGCGAACGCCCCGTCCTCCCGTGAGCCTACCCATGAATGCCATCCTTCAAGAACCGGATGTCCGCGAGGAAAACGATTCGCTGGCCGAGCTGGTCGAGCGGCTGGGTGACATTCCGTTGGACCGCATCCGGTTTCATCCCGCGCCCGGTACGGCGACGGAAGACGATGTCATCACCGCGCTGGAGGCACCTCGAAAACGGATCTGCGAACTGATCGACGGTGTCTTGGTGGAGAAGGCGATTGGGTTTGGAGAGTCGGTGCTGACAAGCTGGTTGATCTCGCTACTCAATGCGTGGGTGAGGCCCCGCAATCTCGGACTGGTCTCGTCGCCGGATGGAATGCTCCGTCTCTGGGCCGGACGGGTCCGCATCCCCGATGTCGCCTTCACTTCGTGGGACCGAATGCCGGGTCGGAAGCGTCCCGTCAAACCGATCCCCGAGTTATCGTCCGACCTTGCCGTCGAAGTTCTCAGCCTCAGCAATACGCATCGCGAGATGAAGTTGAAGTTGGCCGATTACTTCACCGCCAACGTGCGGCTCGTCTGGGTCGTCGATCCCCAGACCAAGACCGTGAAGGTGTATACCGGTCTCAATGACATGACCCTGCTCGGTGAAAATGACACGCTCGACGGTGGCGATGTCCTGCCGGGCTTTTCCATTCCGCTGGCGGAGCTGTTCGGCGAACTCGACCGGCAGGGTTGAGACATGTGTCATTGACCTTGATGTAAGATGGGCACTCTTGCCCGTCCGGCTTTGCGCCTTAGAACCGGACGGGCAAGAGTGCCCATCCTACATGCCGATTCTCCCACCGCTCGTCTCGCTTCCTGCTTCAAAACCTTTATGAGAGACCCGTCTCCATGATTCGCCTGCCGTTTTCAATCCCGCTCATCGGTTTGTGCCTCTTTGCGTGTCTGTGCCTATTCCCTCCAACGACGGTTCGCGCGGATGAAGAACTCATCGCCATCGCACCCGCCGATTGGCCGTGGTGGCGCGGGCCGAATCGGAACGGGATCGCAGCGGCCGATCAGAAGCCGCCGCTCAGTTGGAGTGAGACCGAGAACGTCGTGTGGAAGACGCCGGTGCCGGGGAAGGGGCATGGTTCGACGATTGTGGTCGGTGAGCAGGTCTATCTCCAAACGGCCGAGCAGGACCGTGATGCTCAGTCGGTGTTGTGCTTCGATCGCGCGACGGGAAAAAAACTGTGGCAGACCGATGTCCACACGGGCGGCTTCGACGTGAAGGGGAATGAGAAAAGCACGATGGCCAATTCGACTCCCGCCTGCGACGGCGAGCGGGTGTACGTGAATTTCCTGAACAACGGCGCGATCTATACGACCGCACTGACTCGCGCGGGGAAAAAAGTCTGGCAGGAGAAGATCACCGACTACGTGCTGCATCAGGGGTTCAGTTCGTCTCCCGCGCTCTATGGTCCGCTGGTGATCGTGTCGGCTGACAACAAGGGCGGCATGGGAGCGATCGCGGGCCTCGAACGGGCGACCGGCAAGACCGTCTGGAAGCAGATGCGGCCGAAGCTGCCCAACTATCCCTCGCCCATCATTTTGAAGATCGCCGGGAAGGATCAGGTCTTCGTGACGGGCTGCGATCTCGTGACGAGCCTTGAGCCTTTGACAGGCAAGATTCTGTGGGAGACCAAAGGCTCGACCGAAGAATGCGTGACCTCGACCGTCACGGACGGGACGCACATCTACACCAGCGGCGGCTATCCGAAGAATCACGTCGCGGCGGTGAAGGCCGACGGCTCGGGCAAGGTCGCGTGGGAGAACAGTTCGCGAATCTACGTTCCTTCAATGCTGGTCCGCGATGGGTTCCTGTTCGCGACGCTCGACGCAGGCGTCGCCATGTGCTGGAAGAGTGACACCGGGGAAGAGAAGTGGAAGAACCGTCTCGGCGGAACCTTCAGTTCGTCACCGGTGCTGGTCGGCGAACACATCTTCGCGACGAACGAAGAGGGCAAGACGTTCGTCTTCAAAGCCGATCCAACCACGTTTGAACTCGTGGGCGAGAACCAACTCGGCAACATCGTCTTCGCCACAACGACCATCTGCGGAGGCCGCATCTATCATCGCGTCGCCACACAGACGGAAGGCCAGCGCCAGGAGTGGCTGTATTGCCTCGGGAAGAAGGGCGAGTGAGATGAAAACGTCGGGTGTTACCGTAGTCCCGTCGCTCCGCCGACGGGACGGTTTGTTAACTGCGACGCTATCGAGTTCTCCAATTTTGTCCCGGCGAAGCGTCTTGTCGGCGGAGGGACAAGACTACAGTAGGCTGCGTCTCCCGGCGGGGTGGCCGGGGTTGGAGCCCTTGAACTTACCCACATTTTTACAATGTTTGCCAGGGTTAGATCGGAGTGTCGGTTAGGTCTGACTTGTTTG
>JAYTGQ010000207.1:0-6768 GCA_043733345.1 Schlesneria sp. | reverse complement strand
CGGCGAGCAGGCCCTCGCGCCACTTGGCGAACGTGAACTCACCCGGCACATGGACGTAGACGCGACTGAAACCGAGCGGGACCGGATGCACGCCACTGCCCGTTCCGGCCGACGGCATCATGCGAAAGCCGCAGTTGAGGTAGGCGTAGTACGACTGGAGGCCGAAGTCGATCCAACCCCACTCGGTGAACCCCTTGTCGGTCAGGTCGAGGTTCATGTATTTCGGAGCGGCATCCAACGTCCACGAACTGAACGCGAAGTCGGTCGGCCAGCAGTGATTGTTCGCCAGCTCAAACAGATCGACCTTCATCAGCGGCGCGATCATCGGCGACCACGCCCACGAATGCTTTTCGAGATCGAGGAACGCTCCCTCGGCATGAGCCTGCTCGGCGATGCGTCTCACCGGCGGTACGCCCCGATCGAGCGGCGTCTTCTGCCCGCAGATCAGCACCGCGCCGAGCGTGTGCGACTTCCCGCCGACTGTGAAGATTTCGTACTCGGTGTTCAGCGGATAGATGCCATGAGTCTGATCGACGGCGATCCACTCGGGTTTGGGAATCGTCCCCGTGACGCGATTCCCTTTGACGGGATCGATGTCGGCCGCCGTGACCCAGTGCGACAACGGCATCGCCACGTTCAGGTCTTCCGCCAGCACGAGGTTCGGCATCTCAGCGAGAGGTCGATGCGCATGGACATCGCCTGAGTACCAGCCCTGCTTTGCCATGTTGATCCAGCGTTCGATTGCCCCTGGATGAATGACTGTCTCATTTTCGCCGATCTCGAACTCGCTCTCCTGCGGCATGTATTCTTTGCCTCGTTCGACCGTGAACGTGTACTTGCCGGGAGGCACTTTCACCACCCACGGATGAGCCGACAGAGTCACATGCTGCTCGAGACTCGTCGGCCCGGCCTGCTTCTTGTATTCGATGGCCGTCCCCGCCGGATCGGCCGACTTGGGGAAGTACCACTTGCCGTCGGCCGACTTCACGGAGATTCTCGCAGCGACGGGCTGATCGGTGTCGTGGTCGATGATCGTCCCGCGCACCGTGACCGTCGCCTCTTGAGCGGCCGCCAGCGAAGTCCAAGCGAACAGACCGAGCAAACAACAACGGATCGAAGTCGGCATGAGTGTCCTCGTGGATGATGAACGAGTGCTGAAGTCTGAAGTCCGGCTTCGCTTTGTTAGCCGGACTTCCCTCAAGGATTTAGCCCCAATAGAAGTCCGGCTTTCGGAAAAGCCGGACTTCGAGATGGTTACGGACGAAGAGGGAGTGCTTTGAAGAGTCTCGCGGACGGGGCGTATAGTACCGGCGTAGTGTGGGACCAGCGACGCTCAGGTCGCGCCGGCCCACGTTTCATTTTTCGACTTGATTCAACCAATGTTGCCGTCAATCAGAAGACCTCCTCACCCTAACCCTCTCCCCCGAGGACGGGGGCGAGGGGACAAGAGAACCATGACCGCAGACCAATCTCAACCCAGCCGCTTCGTGGTGGGACTCGATCTCGGGACGACGAACTCGGCGATGGCCTACGTCGATACGAACGAGACGCCTCGACGCATCCGCACGTTTGCGATCCCTCAAGTCGTCGCGCCGGGCCAGATCGAGGCGCGCGACACGCTGCCGTCGTTCCATTATCAGCCGGCGAGTGGCGAGTTCCCGGACGACTCGACACGGATGACGTGGCCAAGTGTCCCGGACGCTCGGAGCGTCCGGGACACTGAATCCATCGTCGGCCACTTTGCACGCGACCACGGGACGCTGGTCCCCGGTCGGATGATCTCGTCGGCGAAGTCGTGGCTCTGCCACGCGGGAGTCGATCGCACGGCCGACCTGTTGCCGTGGCAGGGGGCGGAGGATGTCGAGCGACTCTCGCCGGTCGCCGTCAGTGCGCGCTATCTGCAACATGCGCGAGACGCTTGGGACGCGCAGTTCCCCGAGCATCGGCTGGCCGAGCAAGACTTCGTTCTCACGCTGCCGGCGTCGTTCGATGAGGTGGCTCGCGAGTTGACGGTCAAGGCGGCGAAGCAGGCGGGGCTGACGCGCATCGTGCTCATCGAGGAACCGCAAGCCGCGTTCTATGCCTGGATCGACAAACACGCCGACAACTGGGCTGAGCTTGTTTCACCCGGTCAAAAAATTCTGGTGTGCGATGTCGGCGGCGGCACGACCGACTTCACGCTGATCCGCGTGAAGCAGGCGAGCGACGGAGCGGTCCAGTTTCATCGCGTGGCGGTCGGCGATCACCTGATCCTCGGCGGCGACAACTGCGATCTCGCGCTGGCTCATCATATTGAGAAGCGGCTGAAGGGGGACGGGCGTCTCGAACCGAGACAATGGAGCGTCCTCGTCCGCAGTTGCCGGCAGGCCAAAGAAGTTTTGATGGCCGACGACGCGCCGGACAAGTGGACGCTGACGCTGCCCGGCGGCGGCTCGAAGCTGATCGGCGGTAGCCTGCAAGTTCCCGTGACGCGCGACGAAGTGCGTGATCTCCTCGTGCGCGGCTTCTTCCCGGATGTGTCCCTCGACACGAAGCCGCTCGCGTCACAATCGGGCTTCCAAGAATTCGGCCTCCCCTACGCCGCCGATCCGTCGGTGACGACGCATCTCGCCGCGTTCCTGACCGCGCATCGGTTCGTCGCGCTGGACGACCGTAGGATGGGCACTCCTGCCCGTCCTGCTGGTCGCGAACGAGAAGCGGACGGGCAGGAGTGCCCATCCTACAACGATCCTGACCCCGCTCGTCCGGACATCGTCCTGTTCAACGGTGGTGTCTTCGCGTCACCGATCTTGCAGCGGCGCGTTGTTAAGTCGCTCGAACGCTGGTTCCGGAGTGAGGCCGATCCCAACTGGACGCCCATCGTGCTGGAGAACGAACGGCTCGACTTGGCCGTCGCGCGCGGAGCGGCTTACTACGGCCTGGTCCGGCGTGGCGAGGGCGTGCGCATCGCAGCGGGACTCGCGCGGACGTACTACGTGGGAGTCGAGGGACGAGAGTCGAGAGACAAGAGCCAGACCGGCGGCGAGCGCGACTCTTCCTCTGGCTCTCGTCGCTCGTCGCTCGACTCTCGACTCTCAGCCCTCTGCCTCCTTCCCGCCGGGATCGAACCGGGCCAGGAAGTCGATCTGACACAGCGGCAGTTTGAGTTACTCGTGTCGCAGCCGATTGAGTTCCCGCTGTACGTTTCCAGCACGCGTCTCACCGACAAACCGGGCGATCTGGTCGAGGTCGATCCCGAGCAGATTCGAGCCTTGCCGCCGATTCGGACGGTCCTCAAGCAGGGCAAGTCGAAGGAAGCGGGTTCGGTGGCGGTCATCCTGCAAGCGAAGCTGACTGAGATCGGCACGCTCGATCTGTGGTGTCGCGAGGCGGACGGGAAGCGTTCTTGGAAGTTGCTGTTCGACGTGAGATCAGCCACGCAAACGGATGTCGCCGCCCATGAAGCGGTCGGCGAACGACAGGGTGTGTTCGACGAGGAAGTGCTGCAAGCCGCGCGTGAGGTCATCGCTCGGACGTTCTCAATATCGAGTTCGTCTCCTGTCCCCTCTCCCCCGTCTTCGGGGGAGAGGGCTAGGGTGAGGGGGTCTTCTGCTTCGATTAGCGCCGTCTCAGAAAAGGCAACGTCCCTTCAACGTCATCCTGCTGATCGAGAGTCGCACGACTCCAACGGCCCCCCTCACCCTAACCCTCTCCTCCCCAAGGCGGGGGGCGAGGGGACAGAACAAAGAGAAGAACCTCTCACCCTAGCCCTCTCCCCGCAGAACCGGGGCGAGGGGACAGGAGATGATCCCGATCGCCTGATGAAACGCTTGGTCGAGACGCTCGGCGTCGAGCGCGGCGAATGGCCGACTTCGTTGTTGCGGCAGTTGTGGGAGACGCTGATCGAAATGGAAGCGGGTCGGGCGCGGAGTCCTCAGCACGAAGCGCGGTGGCTCAACCTGACCGGCTTCGCGCTGCGCCCCGGCTACGGTTTGGCGGTCGATGATTGGCGCGTGGCCGAGACGTGGAAGCGGCTCAACAGCAAACTCGCGTACGACACGCCAGCCACTCGCGCCGAGTTGTCGATTCTGTGGCGGCGCGTGGCCGGGGGATTGACCGCCGGACAGCAGCAGTCGCTCACGTCGTCGTTGCTCGCGACCGTTCGGACCTCACTGCGCGCGTCATCCGGCGCGACGAAGGGGAACGACTTCGGACGCAACCCGCACGAGTCGGCCGAGACCCTGCGATTGCTCGGCGCGTGTGAGTTGCTGTCGGTCGCGACGAAGAGCGAATTGGGAGAGCTGTTGCTCGACCTGCTCCCTCGCGATCGCTTCGCGTCGCTCCGCTCCGCCGCCTTGTGGGCGCTGGCTCGAGTCGGCGCGAGGCGACTCGTGTACGGGCCACTCAACGCGGTCGTCTCGCCTGACGTGGCGACTCGGTGGATGAACAGGCTCACGAAGTTCGACAACAGCGATCCGCTGGTCGCGTTCGCCGTGATGCAACTCGCCCGCAAAACCGGCGATCGCTACCGCGACATCGACGAGACAACGCGCCACACGGTCCTCACGTGGATGAACCGCATCGCCGCTCCGCCACGTCATCGCGAACTGGTCCGCGAAGTGGGAACACTCGAAGCCGAAGACCAGTCACTCCTGTTCGGCGAATCGCTGCCGAAGGGACTGCGTATTGCGTGACGTGAACCGAAGCGAATCAGCCCGTGATCGCGTCCATCAGCTCCAATACTTCCACAACGAATTCATCGGGCGCTCTGGCAACAAAAGCGATTCGTCGGGATGTGAAGTCGAGCGACTTGAGTTGCTCGACCATGACGAAGCCGGTCAGAAGACAACCAGCAGGAACGGGAATGTGAAACGGGTAGCCTCGATCTGTGTTGGTGACCGAACAGACGAACGCCAACCCCGCGTGTTTGTTGAACAGATCGTTACTGATGACCAGCGCCGGACGACGCCCCTGTTGCTCGTGGCCCGCTTGCGGATCAAACGACAGGGTGACGAAGTCTCCTTTACGGGGAACGTAACGGCGCATCACCACGCCTCCCGACCAACAGCCGGTCCCGTGGAGACCTCTTCGGGCTTGTCGCCCTTCGGAATTCGAGCCACCAATTCCGCAAGGTCGTACTTGGGCCGCTGCCGTTTCCGCACGACGATCTGTCGGTCAGATGCAACCACTTCCACGTCATCTCCGATTTCGATCTCTGCCTGTGCCAGCAACTGCCGTGACAACCTCAGCCCTTGGCTGTTGCCCCACTTTTGGATCTTGCTGACTGTCATTGCGATCCCTTTCGGTTCGATCACTCGTTTACGAGCGGTGCGTGATCCTACGCCAGCAACTGCTGAATGCGTGTGACCGCCTCTTCGACGTTGGCTCGGCTGTTGAAGGCGCTGAGGCGGAAGTAGCCTTCGCCGGCGGCACCGAAGCCACTACCGGGGGTGCCGACGAGGTTCGACTTCGAGAGCAGATGGTCGAAGAATTGCCAGCTCGTCAGGCCCCCGGGAGTCTTCAGCCAGACGTACGGAGCGTTGACGCCGCCATGCACGGTGAGACCCGCCTCGCGCAGCCCCTGGCACAGGATTGCCGCGTTTTCCAGATAGAAGTCGATGAGTGCGCGCACTTGAGGCCGACCGGCGTCACTGTACACCGCTTCGGCTCCGCGCTGCACGATGTAGCTGACGCCGTTGAACTTGGTCGTGTGACGGCGGTTCCACAGCGCGTGCAGTTCGACCGCTTCGCCGCTCGGCGTCTTGGCCTTCAATCCCTTGGGCACGACGGTGAACGCACAGCGCGTCCCCGTGAAGCCCGCCGTTTTACTGAAGCTACGGAACTCAATCGCCACATCGCGCGCACCTTCAATCTCGTAGATCGAGTGCGGGATCGTCGGGTCGGTGATGTACGCCTCGTAGGCCGCGTCGAAGAAGAGGATCGTGTCGTTGGCCTTCGCGTAATCGACGAATTTTTTTAGCGTGTCTCTTGTCGCAACCGTGCCCGTCGGATTGTTGGGGTAGCACAGATAGAGCAGGTCCACTTTTCCCGTCGGCAGCGACGGCGTGAAGTTGTTCTCGGCGGTGACCGGCAGATAGACGAGCCCCGCGTAGCGACCGGTTTCATCGGCGGCACCCGTTCGTCCGGCCATCACGTTCGTATCGACATAGACCGGGTAAACGGGATCGGTCACGGCGACCACGTTGGCCGCACCGAAGATGTCGAGGATGTTGCCCGTGTCGCACTTCGAGCCGTCCGACACGAAAATTTCGTCGGCCGCGATGTTGGCTCCGCGACTGGCGAAGTCGTGCTTGGCGATCGCCTCCCGCAGGAAGTCAAAGCCCTGCTCGGGACCGTACCCGCGGAAGGTCGAGCGGTTCGCCATCTCATCGACCGCCTTGTGCATGGCTTCGATGCAGGCGGCGGGTAGCGGCTCGGTCACGTCGCCGATTCCCATGCGGATGATCTTCGCGGTCGGGTTCTCAGCGGCGAACTTCGCGACACGGCGTCCGATCTCGGGGAAGAGGTAACCCGCCTTGAGTTTCGAGTAGTTGTCGTTGACGAGGGCCATCACATTCTCCAGAGACACGGGAAATTAACGTCGTTTGGTCGTTGTAGAGGTGGAAATCGGTGATTGCAACTGCGGGTGCGCGGGACGATGGGTCATCGTACTACTCACGTTTTGTTTCATCGCCGGGCGCGCAGATTTTAGGGGCTGGGCATTTTTGGTTCCGCGCGTTTTTGGGTGTGATCAAAGAGGTTAGAAACGCAGAGAGCGCAGAGGACGCG
>JAYTGQ010000206.1:0-6769 GCA_043733345.1 Schlesneria sp. | reverse complement strand
TCAAAACCAATCGCTCCGTCTGGCTCTCGACTCTCGGCTCTCGACTCTCAGCCGCAGAAAGCCCCCCTCACCCTAGCCCTCTCCCCCGAAGACGGGGGAGAGGGGACCGGAGAAACGCTGCTCGTCTTTTGTTCGGCACTCCGCGCTCCGAGTTTTCCGCTCGGCATTTCCAGTCCCGCCGCCCAATAGATGCCGTTCAACAGCAGCTGTTGAAACGCCGGTTGCTGGAAGTCGTCGAGGTGGCCGAGTGACGTGTAGAACGTGCGGCCTCCGTCTTTGCGGTCGAACGTCCACGCGACCGGTTCCTGCTTGTCGTTCCCTTCGATGCGACCGCGCAGCAGTTCGGTGGCCTTCGGATCGAGCGGCGTGTTGAGGTAGAGTGTGCCACCGCTGGGAAACTCCTCCGCCGGGATGCCGGTCAGGATCGGATGCTTCACGTTTTCGAGAGGCCGGATGATCCCCTTGCTCGTGTTACTCGTGTGGCCCTGATAGTTGCCGCCGATCAGTTCCTTGTCGATCTCGACCCACGCATCGAGTCCCTCGGGCTGCTTGTCGCGCGCATGAAAGGCATGGCTGGCGGTGCGGATGCCGACGACCGGTTTGCCGCTCGCGACGTACTTGCGGATGACATCGAGCTGCGCTTTGGGGATCGGTCGTCGCCGCGCGCTGATGAGCAGGACATCGGCATCGTTGACGACCTCAATGCCCGGCAGGTCGTACTTCTTCGATGGCGTCTCGAAGACGAAGCTGACTTGGAAGTCGCGGCCGAGATGCTTGGCGGCGAATTCGGGGAGCGTGACCTCGGTGCGGTACTCGTCCTCGGCGCTGATGATGACGAGGTGCGGGCGCTTGTCGTCTTTAAATCGGAATGGCTTGGTGAAGTCTTGAAGCTCGGCTTTGTCCCCTCGCCCCGGCTTTGCGGGGAGAGGGTTAGGGTGAGGGGTCTTCTCGTCCGTTGCCGCGAGTTGGTTTGATGACGACTTCACTTCAGCCGAAGACCCCCTCACCCCCGGCCCCTCTCCCCCCAAGGCGGGGGCGAGGGGAGAAAGAAAGTCGGCGCTGGTGATCGTCGGGCACCAGAACTTCTCGATGTGCTCGACAACCAGATCGTTGCCGGTGAAGTGACTGACGAACGGCTTCATCGCCGGGTTGTACATCGTGTCTGTCATGTCGCGCATCAGGGCGACGTTCATTCCCTGATAGACCATCTGGCGGATCGAGAACGGTCGTCCGAGCACGCACATGTTGGTATGCACGCCCATCACGATGACGTTGGTGATGCCGCGACTCTTCATCAGCCGAAAGGCTTCGTCCGAGTCCGTGATCGCGTCACCGTCGTGAATCTCGATCGTGGCGATCTGTCGCGACCAGGCCCGATAGTTTTTGACCGGCTCACCGCAGTCGCAGCCGCCGTCGGTGTCGTCGATGGGGAGCGGAGCCTCGTGCGCCGCGTCGATGCGGCACCAGCGTTCCAGCGGCCGCTTCAATTCGAACTGCGGCGCTGCTTGAGCCAGCTTCCGTTGCGGCGTGTCCTTGTAAAAGTCCATCGTGTCGCTGGGGCAGTGAATGATGAACGCGCCGCGCGAGCGGGCCACCTTCACGACCTCGTTCATCCGCGGAGCCATCTCCGCCACACGCTTGGTCGAAGTCGGACACCAGTGCTTGTCCCACATGTCGCAGATGACGACGGCCGTCTGCTTGGAGTCCCATTCGGTGGGAGTCGTGATCGTGTGAAACCGCTTCACCGCAGCAGGCTCAGCCGCCGCACCGGCCTTCGCCTCGACAGGAATCTCGACCCGCTTCCGCATGTTCAACGACAGCGGCTTCGCGTCGGTGGCCAAGACCGACGGAGCCGTTTCCAGAAGGGCAAGGCATCCCACGAGACCGGCAACAACAATTGAACTCGGCCGCATGGCAGACTCCGAATGGTGAGAGGAGGCGAGACCTGTCGGCAGTTTGATTGGAGTCGGATGGAATTGCCAGTACGCCAGCGACGGGCGGGCGTCTCGTCACAATTTGAAGGGCCACCGGAAGATTCCACGCTCGCGGCGGTTGATCGCTCGTTGACCGGTGTGAGCGACTTGGCATCACACGGGCGCGGCTCACTTTGTAACTGTCCAAGTTCCGGTGACGATTGAAGTCTTTTTTGCTCGTCAAAAAAAATGGCACGCGGCATGCTTAAAGAAACATGAGACGCTGCCAGTAAATGAACTAATCGGCCTCCGTGTCCTTCCGAGCAACAGCGAGGTGATCCACTTGTCAAGAATTGGTTTCCCCGCAGATGACGAGCGATTCGGTGAGGTTTCAGCCCGACCGGTTTACGCCGAGCTGATCACGAATCCTGCGCGGAGAGAGCGGTTGGAGCAGTTGAAGCAGGTCGCTCAACTACTCGACAGTCAGTTTTGTATTCCGGGAACCAGCATCAGGGTGGGCTTGGACGCTTTGATCGGGTTAATCCCCGGTGTGGGGGATCTAATCTGCACGGCGGTTTCCGTTTGGCTGATTCGAGAAGCCCGACAATTGGGCGCACCGTGGTGGTTGATTGCTCGCATGAGTTGGAATGTCGCCGTTGATACGACAATCGGGGTGATTCCGGTTGTCGGTGACGTGTTCGATGTGGTGTGGAAGGCCAATCGCAAGAACATCGATTTGCTGACCCGTCACCTCGAACGCGGATCGGTGTCGCGCGATTGATGGCCCACTAGCAGCCTGTTGAAAAACCGTAGGATGGACGCCTCGTCCGTCTGTTTCCAATTGCTTTTCGCTCGGACGAGGCGTCCAAGCTACGTTTTTCAACAGGCTGCTAGACACTGAAATATCCGGGGCCGGATGTTCCGCCCGGTTGATGCTGAATCGATGAGGTTTTTCTGAAGGACAGAATCATGGGATTATTTGAGATTGTGGGAATGCTGTTGTTTGGTTTGGTTGCGGGAGCGATTGCGCGGTTGCTGATGCCAGGACGACAAGCCATGGGACTGTTCGCCACCATGCTGCTCGGCATTGCCGGATCGTTCCTCGGAGGATTTCTCGCTTACATGATTTGGGGCGGCGAAGCTTTTCGGACGGTGGGTTGGATGGGGTCGGTTCTGGGAGCCATCCTACTGATGATGCTTGCCGCTCAAATGGGGAAAAGATCGACGATCTGATCGCATCCAAACGCTACTCAAACATCCTCGGCGGACCATAACGCCGAGGATGTTTTCGTTGGTGCTGGCTGTGATGTGTGATGTTTCCGGCGTCCATCACTTCGTCAGCTTGAGCGGGGACAACCGTCTCGCCCACCACGTTCACAAACAGACATCTCGCCAGACTGACAATCACACGGACTTTGGACCGCATGGCAGACTCCACTGTTCGAGGTGCGAGGCCGCAGGACAGTGTGATTGCCGGGCGATTGAATCGCCAGCACGCGACGCTTGGCGGAGACGTGTTCGCTGGCCATCATTCCATTCCGTTTGCGTTCCGAACGCCCCCTCTCTCAGCGAGACCCCGACATGTCCCGATTTGTTTTGTTGGCGATGAGTCTGATGGGCGCTGTCATTGCTTGTGCTGACTGCCGCGAGGTTGCTGCCGCCGATCGACCGCCGAACATCATCCACATCGTGGGAGACGACATCGGTTGGGATGACATCGGCTGCTTCGGGGCGAAGGACATCAAGACGCCGCACCTCGACCGGCTGGCCGCACGCGGGCGGAAGTTCACATCGTTCTACTCTCCCGCCCCGTACTGCACGGCATCACGCGCGGCGATGATGACCGGGTGCTATGCCGACCGGATCGGAATTCCTCCGGTGTTGTTCCCGTACTCGAAGATCGGGATCAACGCGAACGAAGTGACGATCGCCGAGTTGCTGAAAGGGCGCGGGTACGCGACTGCTTGCGTCGGCAAGTGGCACTTGGGGCATCAGCCCGAGTTCCTGCCGATGCGTCACGGGTTCGACCGGTTTTTGGGCATCCCCTATCCGAACGATCATGAACCGGAACGCTTCGGCTGGTCGAAGGCGGCTGGGAGAGAGAACTGGCTCGCCCCGCCGATGCCGCTGTTCTCGAACGACACCATCATCGAAGAGCCGGCCGACTTGGAGAACCTCCCCATGCGGTTCACTCAAGAGTGCGTCAAGTTCATCCGGCAGCACCATGACCGTCCGTTCTATCTGCACTTCTCAAACATTGAGACGCACACGCCGTGGTTTACGCCGGGCCGGTTCGCGGGGACTTCGCAGGCGGGAGCGTATGGCGATGCAGTGCAGTGCTTCGACTGGTCCGTCGGTCAGATCGTCGCCACGTTGATTGATCTCAACTTGATCGAGAACACGCTGATCGTCTTTCATGCCGACAATGGTTACTTGCCGCCCGGCAGCAACAACGGCGATCTGCCGAGCGTGTACGGCAAGTACGCGACCGTCGATGCCTCGCGCAAGCATGTGCTGCGGGGCGGCAAGGGGACGTTGTTCGAGGGCGGGCCGCGCGTGAGCTGCATCGCGCATTGGGCAAGCCAGGTTCCCGCCGGGACGACGTGCGATGAAGTCACCGCGAGCTTCGACTGGTTCGCCACGTTTGCCAAACTGGGTGGAGCCGATGTGCCGCAGGACCGCGTGATCGACGGACGCGACATCGCGCCGCTGCTGTTCGCTCAGGAGGGAGCCAAGTCTCCGCACGAGGCGTTCTATTACTATCACGGCGGTGCGTTGGGCGGCGTTCGCGCCGGCCAATGGAAGCTGATGTTTCCCGGCGTCGCACGCGGCGGCACTGCGAACGCGAACAAGAACGCGCCGCCTGTTCCCGAACTGTATGACCTCAACGACGACCTCGGTGAGACGAAAGATGTCGCGGCCGATCACCCGGAGATCGTCGCGCAACTGCGGCAGTTTGCCGAGCAGGCTCGCGACGACATCGGTGACACGCGGCTGCAACGAAAAGGTCAGAACACGCGGCCAGTCGGGCAACTCACCGAAACCGCACCCGCCAAACGAGCGTGGAGTCCGGCAGAGTCCGGTCCCGTGAAGTAGGCCGCGCGAAGACTCACAGCAAATCGCACTCGAACGCCTCCGAAGTGAAACAGGCTGCGATCAGCCGCAGGGCGCGAGCCCCGGTTTATGTCATCCAAACCGGGGCTAGCGCCCTGCGGCTGATCGGGAAGGAAGTTTTTTGCGACCCCGTTCCTAAACAGACCGGCGGCGCGAACACTGCCATCAAAACGAAGAGACGGGGCTGGCCTTCCGGTTGGCCCCGTCTCCCATTCGGTTTCCCGTGGTTAGGCGACCGGCAAGACTTGGTTTACCCACAGTAGACGTGTCACTCGGCGACACGAACCGTTCCCGCCACGGAGTGTCGGGTCTACTTTCTCTTGCCGTTCGCCTTGTCACCGCGTGCTACTTCACCAACCGCCCGCTGCGCGTGTTGATGATCTTGCGGAAGATGTTGATGAGCTGCTGTTCATAGTCGGTGGGGTTGCCGGTTCCGCGTGGGCTGAGTCCCCCTTCGTCGGTCTTGGCGATCCGAGCGATCCGGTCCATGAAGTCGAGGTCCGCACCGAGTCCCATGCCGACTCCATAGAGCTTCTCCTTCTTCTTCTCCATCTGCGCCGCCTGTCTCAGGACTGCGTTGTACCAGACGTAATCGCTGCCGTAGTAATTGGCATTCGGGTTGGCGGCAACATCGGCTTTGACAGTCGCGGCATCCGTTTGCCAGACGTTCGGAACTCCGTCAGTACAGAGGACCACAACCTTGGTCGTATAGGCGCGTCCCATGCCACCGTCGCTCGGTTTGGCGATGTGTGCTCGAGCCTTGATGACGCCGGGTTCAGTGGCCGTCGTGTTGCCGATGTCACTGACGCATTGGAGTCGCGTGGCGGCAGTCATCACGCTGCCGTAGTTATCGGTGAGTGGGATGGCGATGGTGGGTGCGTGGTTCGCGTCCACTCCGTCGTAGGTGATGAGACTCACCTTGTCTCCACGGTTCGGTGTCGTCATTCATCGATCCCGAGAGATCGACTGCAAACGCGATGTCGCGCGGATTGAGGATCGCAATCGCCGAGCGTTTCATCGTGAATTTCTTCTGACCGACAACGGGGGCGAAGAACAAAGCCTTGTTCTCCACACGAGCCGTCACGCGGATCGCGTTGACGTTCGCATTGGGTGTCGTGAACTTGCGCGAGGGGATGTCGTACCAACCGAATCCGACATCGGCAGGTTTCACGACGACGACTTCGGTGGTGGCTTTGTTCTTGGCTGCCACTTCCTGTGCAGTGGCAATGACCACCGCGTTTCCTTTGGGCAACTCGACCACGCCACTCAATGCCGCCGCATCCGCCGCGTTCTGAAGCTGCGTCGCCACGACCGTCATATAGCTGATGTCCACCGCGAACGCCGTCATCGCCAACAGGAACGACATGATGACCGCCGACCACACCAAGATGGCACCGCGACGCGCAGGATCGTTGAGCAAGGACTGTTTTTGCGTGACCATATCACTCCCTCCCTACTTCTACTGTCCGACCCGGAACACGAATCTTAAGGGCCATTGCAGAAATGCTTTGTGTCTAACGCCAAGGGAGTTTGTCCGAGTGGGTTCCCTGAATGAATCCGCCCGCGCTTTTGAAGAACCGCCTTTGTTCACAGAACAATTGGGCTGGCGGGTCATCGCGACAAACGATTGACATCCCAGTCATTCGACCTCGCATTTCGAGCAGAGTGAATGATTCAAAATGATTATTTTGAAATGAGTTGCGATGACGCCGATCCTATTGGTTTCGACCGGACAGTAGAAC
>JAYTGQ010000205.1:0-17039 GCA_043733345.1 Schlesneria sp. | reverse complement strand
TGCGTTTATATATTCGTCATGCTCGCGGGCCACAACAGCTTGTTGTCAATGCCAACTCTGATCACAAAATCGCTGAACGGCTTTACTTAACAGTTACCGCCGGTCTCGGCGGCTTCCTCATGAGAAAACGCGACGGCAACCCCGGCTGGATCACCCTCTGGCGCGGCCTCGACAAACTCCTGCTCGCCATCAGAGGATTCGTCGCAATGAACCAAAGATGTGGGTAAGTTCAAGCGCTCCAACCCCGGCCACCCCACCACCAACCCCCAAGCTTAGTATTGACGACGCACTAGGCATGATCGCAGTTCTATTCATGCAAGATGAGCAACTGACTCATGGCCTCGCGAGATGTAAACTTCGGTCGTCATTCGCAGGCGATCTGCTGTGATCGCTCTCACCATTCACTCCCAATAAAGCCCCCATCCACCATGCCCAACCGACTCGCTCACGAAACCAGCCCGTATCTGCTTCAGCACGCGAATAACCCGGTCGAGTGGTGGCCGTGGTGTGACGAGGCGATTCAAACCGCGCGGCGGCATGAGCGGCCGATCTTTCTCTCCATCGGCTACAGCGCGTGCCACTGGTGCCATGTGATGGAGCACGAGAGTTTTGAAGACCCGGTGATCGCGTCGCTCATGAGCGAGCGGTTTGTCTGCATCAAGGTTGATCGCGAGGAGCGGCCGGACCTCGATCAGATTTACATGTCGGCCGTGCAGGCGATGACTGGCAGCGGCGGCTGGCCGATGTCGGTGTTTCTCACTCCCGAGCTGAAGCCGTTTTTCGGAGGAACGTATTGGCCACCGACCGCGCGCTGGGGCCGACCTGGCTTTCGCGAGATTCTGCTCGGCGTGTCCGATGCCTGGCAAAACCGACGCGAGGCCGTACTCGCACAGTCTGAGGAACTGACAGGCCACGTTGTCGCAGCGGCGTCGGCCAACGTGGAGCCGTCGCCGTTGAACGAAGAGATCTTGCGAGGGGCCATGCGGTCGCTGCTGCGCTCGGCCGATCGCGTTCACGGCGGATTCGGTTCGGCCCCGAAGTTTCCGCATCCGATGGACCTGCGCGTGGCACTGAGATGCTGGAAGAGGTTTGAAGCGGCTGAGGGACAAGGGCTGAGCGACAAGCGACAGAATGCTTCATCTGCCACGGCTTCCCCCTCAGCCCTCGCCCCTCAGCCTCTCCTCGACATCGCTCTGCTCACGCTAAACAAGATGGCCAACGGCGGGATTTACGATCATCTCGGTGGTGGCTTCGCGCGGTACTCGACGGATGAACGCTGGCTGGTCCCGCACTTTGAAAAGATGCTCTACGACAACGCCCTGCTCGTCCCGGCCTATCTCGAAGCGTTCCAGATCACCGGCGAACCCGACTTCGCCCGCGTCGCCCGCGAAACGCTCGACTACATCCTGCGCGAGATGACGCAACCGCAAGGCGGCTTCTACGCGACACAAGACGCCGACAGCGAAGGGGTCGAAGGAAAGTTCTTCGTCTGGAGCGAGGCCGAGGTCGATGCAGCGTTGGGGGAAGCGAGTCAGGAGTCAGGAGACGGGAGACAGGAGGAAGCCGGGACTCTTGTCCCCTCTCCCCCGTCTTCGGGGGAGAGGGCTAGGGTGAGGGGGCCGAGCGGCGAGAACGCTTACCAATCTCTCACACCCGAAGAAAGAACCCCTCACCCTAACCCTCTCCCCTCCAAGGCGAGGGGCGAGGGGACAGGAACAGAAACTTCACTGACAACCCCCGCTTCACCCTCAACCCTCGACCCTCAGCCCTCAACCCTCTTCAAGCTCTGCTACGACATCTCCGCGCGCGGCAACTGGGAACACTCGAACATCCTCAACCGAGTCCTCACGCACGCGGAGGCGGCAGAGAAATTGAAGGTCGATCCCACACAACTCGAAGCGGTGCTGGCGACATGCCGCCAGAAGCTGTTCGACGTGAGATCGCAGCGCATCTGGCCCGGTCGCGACGAGAAAGTCCTCGTCAGTTGGAACGGCCTGATGATTGCCGCCATGTCGCTGGGGGCCAATGTTCTCGGTGAACCGAAGTACGCTGCGGCGGCACGCGCGGCGGCCGACTTCATCCTGCGCGAGATGGTGGAAGCAAGTGGGCAGGAGTCGGGAGACTGGAGTCAGGGGGAGGTCGGGACTCTTGTCCCCTCGCCCCCGTCTTCGGGGGAGAGGGCTAGGGTGAGGGGGCCGAACGGTGATGACGCTTCCCAACCTCTAACAGCCGAAGAAAGAACCCCTCACCCTAACCCTCTCCCCTCCAAAGCGAGGGGCGAGGGGACAGGAGCAGACTCTTCACCCTCAACTCTCAACCCTCCACCCTCAACCCGCCTGCTCCACAGCTACAAAGACGGCCGCGCTCGATTCAATGCGTACCTTGATGACTACGCCGCGCTGATCGACGGACTGTGCGAGCTGTACCAAGCCGTGTTCGAGGCGAAGTACCTCGACGCCGCGCTCGGTCTCGCTCAACGAATGCTCGACCAGTTTTGGGACGATGCCAACGGCGGGTTCTTCTACACGTCGAACGACCATGAAACGCTGATCGCTCGCAACAAGGAGACGCACGACAACGCCACGCCCTCCGGCAACAGCCTCGCGGCCACGGCGCTGCTCAAACTGGCGCGATTGACCGGCCGCATGGACCTCGAAGCAAAGGCGGTCGCCACGCTGGAGCTGATGTCCGGCCTGATGAACCGCATCCCGCTCGCCGCCGGTCAGTCCTTGATCGCCCTCGATTTTCTCCTCGGCCCGACGCATGAACTCGTGGTGGTCGAGGGGGTCAAGGAGCGGGAGTCAGGAGACAGGGATCAGGCAGCAGGGGTCAGGAGTCAGCAGGAGCAGGAAGTTGACGCGGCTCGCATTCTCAGTGGCTTGCACCAACGATTTGTCCCGAACAAAGTCGTTCACCGGCGCGAGGCCGCGACCAGCGACGAGACATTGCCGCCTGCAACCCGATCCATGCTGAGTGGCAAAACGGCGATCAATGGCGAAGCCTCGCTCTACATCTGCCGCTTCGGCGCGTGCGAGCCGCCTGCCGTCGGTGCCGTCCCCATCGCCGACGTGATCGAGCGGTTGTGACGTGTCCCCGCGTTCTGGCGTTCTGGGGGTCGGGTGTTCCAATTCATTAAGCGACCGTGATTCAAACCTGCGAAGTTCATTCCCACTCGGAAGGCTCCACCATGGGACTCGAAACCGTTGAAGTTGCGATGGAGATCGAACAGACATACGAGATCGCGATCTTTGACACTCCCGTCGCGTTGTTGCCGTTTGACATGGTGACAGCAGACGATCTGTGCGAATGCGTTTGGCAACGGTTGCAGGGCCGCGAGCCAGCGTGGACAGATGCCGACCTTCAACGCATCGATCAGCAAACCGCACCACTGCGACGGCAGACAGAAGCGTACTTGCGCGGACTGCCGCGCCCGTGGTGGCAGTGGTGCCTGCCCCGGCAACTAGATCGTTTCGCCAGTGACGAGACGCTTTCAACACTCTGGAAGAAGTTGGAATTGATCTGGGGTTTCTCGCCTCCGCCCCTCGTGTCGAGTGCTGGAGGCGAATCGGTCGAACTGCCTGCATCGTGCCGCACTCGGCCCGGACTTGTCGGCACGCTGATTCGTCTATGGACGCTTCAGCACAAGCCGTGTCGATTCGTTTGGAAGGCTTCGTCCGAACCGCGTCCCCCCAACGCCGACACATGGACGCGACCGGCCGTGTGGGACCGGCTTCAATCCATCCTCATGAGTCAACTCAACCTTCCGAGGGAGGCAGTTCATCCGGATGCGACACTGGCTGGCGACCTCATGATGGATTGATCGGATGCGCGAGACTGACTGCAAGAGCCTGGCTACCCCTTCGCGCCCGACTCAACCGTTCGGTCGAGGATCATGATCTTCTGCCAGATCGTGCGCGAGAGGCCGTTGGTCAGGGCTGCCAATTGATCGGCCGCATCGACGGCGTCGGCGTCAGGGAACTCTTGCACGTAGATCGCGCCGATCTTGGCGACGATCGACAGCAGCTCGCTGCAATAGTCCAGATACCGGCCCAACTCGAAGGCCGTCAGCGTGCGAGCGGGAGACGATGGCGTGCGCGCCCCTTGAAGCAAGTTTTCGGGATCTTTCGTCAGTTGGTGCATGTCCACGATGTGCGCGATGGCCCGCAGTTCGTGCAGTGCCGACAACGCACGTTCCCGTTTCAGACGGCGTTCCAAGCTGAACAGGTACGCCAGCGTGGCACCGACGAAGAACAGACTCCCCAGTGACGCTTCCATCATCTGCGCGAAGGTGTCTAGCCCACGCAGTTCGTCGCCACTCGAATGAACGTTCTTCCCGATCAAGATCAGCACGCCCAAGATCGCCGTCACCAACACGACACAAGCGGCTCGCAGCCAAAGGTGCGGCCGCTTGATCTGCTCGCACCGGATGACCGCTTCCTGCGCGACGCGGTGCAGCTCCCCCGCGACTTGCCGCAGCCCGGCTCCCGGAAAACGATCGGCGATCCGCCGCTCCAGTTGTGCGGCGGTATCGACGATCTTCTGCGGTTGCAGTTCTCGGTAGTTCGTCCGACTGGCTGGAACAGGCACGGCGGGCTGAACGTTCGGGGGCGGGGAGGATGGCGGTGAAGTTGGCTTGCTCACGCAGAAGTTCCTTGGTGGCGTCGGCCGTTCGGTCCATCAGCAATCTGTTGCGGGGATGCGTCTCGTTTAACCGCGTGGGCAACGCCCCGCGCGTCGAGCGACGCTGGAGTCTGTTTCCACATCGACGCGCGGGGCGTTGCCCGCTCGATGAAACGCCCATTCGATTTCAATCACGCCAGCCGAAACAGCCGCCGCGCGTTGTCGGTCGTCGCGGCGGCGATCACTTCCTTCGAGACGCCGCGCGTTTCGGCCAAGCAGGCGGCGGTCAGTCTCACATGAGCCGGTTCGTTCCGCTTGCCGCGAAAAGGCGTGGGGGACAGGTACGGCGCATCGGTCTCCACGAGCAACCGGTCGAGCGGCACCGCAAGCGAAACCTGTCGCAGTTCTTCGTTCCGCTTGAACGTCACCATGCCGCCGAAGGATAGGTGCATTCCCATCTCAAGACACGCGGCGGCGGTGTCAGCGGAACCGCAGAAGGCGTGCATCACCCCACGTAGCGGTCCCTGTGCGAAGTGCCTTCGCAACAAAGCCACCGTCTCAACTTCGGCCTCACGGCAATGCACGACGAATGGCAGGTCGAGTTGCCGCGACAATTCCATGTGACGGTCGAAGTACTCTGTCTGCAACTCGATCGGCGAATGATCCCAGTATTTGTCCAAGCCCGTTTCACCGAGGCCGACGACCTTGGGCGCTGCGGCCAGTTCGACGATTCGCTCCCAGTCGCCAGGCTGAGCGGCTTGGATGTAGTTCGGATGCAGGCCGACCACCGCAAAGACGCTGTCGTATTTCTGAGCGAGTTCGAGGACACGACGGCAACTGTCGAGGGTGATGCCGATTGTCAGTATCCGCGTCACACCGGCATCGACCGCGCGTTGGATCGTGTCGTGGCAGTCTTGCGTGAACGACTCTTCGTCCAAATGACAGTGCGTGTCGATCCACTCCATCGTCGCGACTCCGATCGGCGCGGGCCGTCGTGT
Source organism: Schlesneria sp. (assembly GCA_043733345.1). GTDB lineage: Bacteria > Planctomycetota > Planctomycetia > Planctomycetales > Planctomycetaceae > Schlesneria. The sequence goes on along the minus strand of JAYTGQ010000205.1, from coordinate 11,421 downwards.
ACAGAACCAACGCCGCGCAAGGACACCCGAGATCGACTACAGCTTCAGCAACCGCAGTTCTTCGGTGCCCGCACGCTGCGCGGCAAGAATCTCATCGAGAGCCACCGCCGCATCGGGATCATCGACACAGGTGTGCGCCGCTTCGTCCAGTTCCGCGACCAGCGCATCTTGGCTGGCGATGATGCGCGGCAGCAGTGACTTCAACGAGAGAAAATGCAGATCGGTGAAGGCGGCGGGATAGACGCCAAACTCCACGCGACAGCGACGTTCGACCAGCAACCCCGTCAGTCGCTCAACGTGATTGCGCTGGCTCACCACGAGACGAGCCACGGCCTCACGCGCAGCACCCGCGTTGTTAGGCGACCACGGGCTGACTTCGCCCACGAACTGCAGCAGGCTGCGTCCGAGATCGACGACCAGTTGATTCAGCTTCGTGTTGTGTTGAATGCGAGCCATGAGCAATCCGGTAAGACAAACGACAGCGACCGGCAGTCAGCCGATGCGGACGGAACCAAGCGGGACGACCTACAGGAACGCCTCGGCCGCATGACGGGCGACAAGACTCAGCGGTTCGATCCAGACCGTTCCCAGCAGCACCACCATCGCGGAGACCATCAGCACATACAGTCCGGAAGAGGACTGAGCCGTCAGCGCGACTGGGCGGGCATCGGCCGGTCGGCTCTGCATACACATCACTTTCAGCACACCCACGTAGTAGAAGAGGCTGAGTACGGTGTTCAATCCGCCCGCCGCCAACACGACCCACATGAACCAATGCACGGCGGTCGCATCGAACACGGCTGCGAAAATGAAGAACTTCCCAAAGAAGCCGCCGAGCGGCGGGATCCCCACCAAACTGAACATGCAGATTCCCATGCAGACCGCCAACAAAGGCGACTGGTGGACGATCCCCTTGTAGTCGTCGATCTCTTCGCTGAACAATTGATTCCGCAGGAACGCGACGATCGCAAACGCACCGAGATTCATGAACAGATAAACGGCAAGGTAATAGACCAATCCTTCGATGGCTCTCGCTGCCGAGTTTGGCTCAACACCGCTTCCCGCCGAATGGAGGACGAGCATCGCCGAGACCGCCATGAGCATGTAACCCGCATGAGCGATCGTCGAATAGGCGAGCAGTCGCTTGAGATTCGTCTGCGAATAAGCGGCGAGATTTCCGAATGTTGCCGTCACGGCAGCGAGAACCCCCAACCCCAATCCGAACACCAGAGCCAAGTCCGGCAGTCCACCTTCCGAACCACCAGTGACCGCCAACGAGAACCGCACGAGCAACGCGAAGGCCGCTGCCTTGGAACCAATCGACAGGAAGCCCGCCACTTCCGCAGAGGCTCCCTGAAACGCATCCGGACACCAGAAGTGGAACGGGACGGCGGACAGTTTGAACGCGAACCCAACCGTGATCATCAGCAAGGCCAGCAAGACAACTCGTGCTTCCGGCTGATGAGTTCCAAATCCATTCAAAAACAACGCATGGAGTCGGTTACCGAGTTCGGGGAACTCGGCCGTTCCCGTCAGACCCGCGAGCAGGCTGATCCCGAACAGCATCACACCCGCCGCTCCCGCACCGTAGACGACAAACTTGAGCGCCGCCTCACTGCTCTGCCGCCGCCCCTTCAGGAAGCCGGTCAACGCATAGCTCGGCACGCTGGCCATCTCGATCCCAACGAACATCATCAACAGATGGTTCGCACTCGTCATCAACATCATCCCGACAACCGCCCCCGAAAGCAGAACATAGAAATCTGGAGCGTCTTCATCATCGGGAATGCCCGTCAGCACCGTCAACGCGATCACGAACACCAAGAAAAACAGCAGCAGGCCGCGGATGAAGACGGAGAACGAATCGTGGATTGCCAGCCCCGTAAACAGTTCGACTGCCCCACCACCCTCAACACGCAGTTCGCAGAACTGGAACAGCACGTTGATGAACGCTGCCATCCCGCCCAGCAGCGCGATCCAGTGCGTCGGCACGAGCTTGTCGAGACTCGTCAGACGAGCCAACAGCATCAAGACGATGGATCCGGAGAGAATCAACTCCGGGCGAAAGAGCTCCAACGAACGAAACGCGCCCACCTGAGTGGCCCCGCCGCCGTTGAAAAACTGCGATAAGAGTGACTGAAAATCCATGACGTTCTCAACGGGGTTCCGGCATTCGCCAACAGGCCGACTTCAATCTACCTCGACCCGAACTTCGAGCGAGGTCCGCACGGTGCGACCAACTCAACCCAGCGAATTACGGGACGAGCGTGGTCTGCACGGCCGACCCGGCACCGTGCATCGTGTCGTAAGTCGTCGCCATGCTGTTGACCATCGCGTCAATCGAACCGCTCATCAAATCGAAGAGCAGGCCGGGGAAGACACCGAGCACAATCGCACCGACGACTAGTGTGTATGCCACCGTCAACTCACGAGCATTGATCGGCGTGATGGCTTCGGCGTGCGGTCCTTTATATTCGGGCCCGAAATAGACGCGTTGGATCGTCCACAAGATGTAGCCCGCCGTCAAAATCACACCGGACGCCGAGATGATCGCCAGCAGCGGGTCGTAGTTCCAACAGCTCAGTACCGAGAAGATTTCGCCGACGAACCCACACAATCCCGGTAGCCCCAAGCCCGCGAAGAAGATCACCGCAGCCAATCCGGTGTAGTGCGGCATTAACTGAGCGATGCCACCAAACTTGTTGAGGTCGCGGTGGTGAACGCGGTCGTACAGCACGCCCACCATAAAAAACATGCCCGTGGACGAGATGCCGTGCGCGATCATCTGGAACATCGCGGCATTGATCCCCATCTTCCAATAGTCGGCATTAAACGTCTTGCCATCGACAATCTTCCAGACGGCCAGACCCACCAGCACATAGCCCATGTGGCTGACCGAGCTGTACGCCACGAGTCGCTTGAAGTCGGTCTGAGCCATCGCGGCGAACGCACCGTAGATGATGCTGAACACGCCCAGCGCCACCAAGAAGTAAGCTGCGTATTGCACTCCATAGGGGCAGAGCGGGAAGGCGATCCGGATGATTCCATACCCGCCCAATTTCAACAGAATTCCCGCCAGAATCATGGAGATCGGAGTCGGGGCCTCCACGTGCGCATCCGGCAACCATGTGTGAAAGGGGAAGCAAGGCAGCTTGATGGCAAACCCGATGAACAACAGGATGAACGCCGCGATCTGCATCGACTCGCTGTAGGCCGGAACCGAACCGCGCCCCGCAGCCACTTCCGCCAGATAGAGCAGGTCAAAGCTGCGACCGCTGTTGAAGTAGAACATCAGCATGGCGATCAGCATCAGCACGCCGCCCGCCAGCGTGTAGAGGAAGAACTTGATTGCCGCGTACTCGCGTCGCGGCCCGCCCCACACGCCGATCAGGAAGTACATCGGCAGCAACATCACTTCCCAGAACACGTAGAACAGGAAGAAGTCGAGTGAGAGGAAGACACCCAAGACGCCGGTCTCAAGGATCAGGAACAACATCAAGTAGCCTTTGACGTGCTTGTCGATGCTCCACGAGGCCAGCGCTGACAGCACAAACACCAAGCCGGTAAGCATGACCAACGGCAGGCTAATGCCGTCCACACCCAAGCTGTAATAGACGTTCCAATTCTTGATCCATTCCGTACTGAGACGAAACTGCATCCCACCCTGAGACGGGTCGAAGCCCGCCCACAGTTGCAACGTCAGTGCGAACGTCAGCACCGTTCCGACGAGCGTAAAGTAGCGCATTCCTTCCTTGGCCTGACCGTCGAACGCCAGCAAACCCAGCGCGAACAGGGCCGGAAGGAAGATGATGAAACTCAGAATGGATTCTGCACTCAACATGGTGTTCTCAATCTTTTTGAACGCGGCGGACGGCACTGGCCCCGCAGCAGATCATCCAACGATCTCACTCAAATCACGATCACCAATAAAATCACTTCGGCGTCGCGGTGATCAACACGGCAAACAGCACGACCACACCGACCGCCACCCACATCACGTACTGTCGCAGTCGTCCCGTCTGGACAACTCGCAACGACATGCCCACAGACCGCGTCACGCTACCGACAAGGTTGACCAAACCATCGACCATTCCCTCGTCGAACTTTCGATCCCATTGAGCGACCGATTTGACGACCCTCGCGGACGTGTGCAGCACGACATCTAACACGTGCTTATCGAAACCAGCACACCATGCGGAGACGATGTGGACGGGGCGCACAAACATGGCGTCATACAGCACATCAAACCGCCACTTATCGACGAGGAACTCATGCACGCCGGGAAACTGACGGCGGATGTCTTCCGCTCGAATGGCCCGGACGCCGTACATGACATAGGCGAGAATCGACCCGGCGAACGCCGCCATCAAGGCCATCACGCCCGCCTGATTGTGGACCTCGTGAATTTGATGATGGCTCGGCAATGTGATTTTCGCCGGGCCAACCGAAGTGTATGGCTCATCGGCTGACACAACCGCACTGTCGGCCAGCAGCCGGAACAGCGGGCCTTGTTCGCCGCCGCCATTGAACCACCCACCCCAAGTGCCGGTCTCCTCGCTACCCGTCAGAGTCCGGTAAACCGGTCCCGCCAAACCGTCGCCTCCGAGCAACCAACCCCAAGAACACGTCGCAGCCAGAATCGCCAATACGATCAGAGGCGTGGTCATCACGCGCGGTGACTCGTGGCAGTGGTCGTAAACGTGGTGATCGCGAGGTTCACCGGCAAACGTCAGAAACCACAGGCGGAACATGTAGAACGCGGTGATCCCTGCTGTCAGCAACGGCGTGAAGAACAACAGGGAATGGACCGGATTCAAATTGGAATAAGCTAGGGCGGAGGCCACGATGGCATCTTTGGAATAGAACCCAGAGAGACCGATGTTCAACACGGGGATCGCCAGTCCGGAAATCGCGATCACACCAACGAGCATCGTGTAAGCCGTGATCGGCATCTTACGACGCAAGCCACCCATGCGGGGCATTTCTTGAACGTGATGGCAACCCGCGATGACGCTTCCCGAACAAAGGAACATCAACGACTTAAAGAAGGCGTGCGTCACCAAGTGAAACAGCCCGGCCCCCCAACCACCGACACCGATGGCCAGCATCATGTAGCCGAGTTGGCTGATTGTGGAATAAGCCAAGACGCGTTTGATGTCCGTGGCAACAACTGCAATCGTCGCGGCGATAAACAGCGTGATGCAGCCGATGTAGGCGATGACCAACAAGACTTCCGGCGTGAACATCGGATAGAAGCGCCCGGCGAGATAAACGCCCGCCGCGACCATCGTGGCCGAGTGAACGAGCGCCGAGACCGGGGTCGGTCCCTCCATCGCATCGGGCAACCACGTCTGCAATGGGAACTGAGCACTCTTCCCGATGCAACCCGCGAAGATTCCGCAGCCAGCAGCGATCAACAGCAGATAGCCAATCGAGCGATCCTGTCCGTGCTGTTGCAGCCGGTGTCCGGATGCGTCTCGCAGGAAAACCTCTTTTCCATCTTCAGAAACATCCAGTTTGCCATCGTTGCCACGCACCATCGTGAAGAGACCCGCATCGCCCGACGTGGGTGAGTCGGCAAATTGGAACGTGCCGCACCAAGTCCAGAGGATCATCAACCCGATCAAAAACCCGAAGTCGCCCACGCGATTCATGATGAACGCTTTGTTCGCGGCCGTGCTGGCCGACTTGCGCTCGATGTAAAAGCCGATCAATAGGTAGCTGCAAACGCCGACCAACTCCCAAAAGATAAAGACTTGGAAGATGTTGCCTGCCAGCACGAGACCGAGCATCGAGAAACAAAACAGCGAGAGGTACGCAAAGAACTGGTGGAACCGGCCGGGGCGAGTGAAATGGCCGTGACTCGAATGAACCTCGTGGTCCTCGTACTCCTCGGTCAACTCGTCCTTCATGTAGCCGATCGCGAAGATGTGAATACAGGTCGCGATGAACGTCACCATCGTGAACATCACGAGCGTCAGGCTGTCGATGTACCAATCGAGCGACAGCCGCAGCGAGCCGAACTTCGCCAACTGATAAAAGGTTCCTGAAAACGCCTTCTGAACGGACGTTTTCGGGTGAGCCACTTCTTCACTGTGGTTCTCGTGACCGGCTCCAGCAACCGCCGCGTCAGCGGGGGCATCTTCTGGATGTGGTGCATCCGAGCCATGATGCTCGACGGGACTCAACGCCGACCAGCCGGTGGCATTTCCCCAGACGACCAAAGCAGAAAAACTGCACAGGAAACCGAGACCGATGCAGGCGACAGCGCAGAGCGCCGCCGACTTACTGAGCCGGTGCGACCAACGGAGCCAGTAAATCTCCGCGACGAAGCCCAGCAGCGGAAGCAGCCATGCCGCCGTCAGCAGGTTTCTCAGCAAGTCGCCGGTTTGAGGGTCCATGATGTTAATCAGCAGATGAAAGTGAATATGGTCAGTTGGAGAGAAACTCGCGGCAGTCGGCAACTCGACTTAGCAGCCCGTTGAAAAACGTAGGGTAAGCCTCTGGCTTGCCCCTTTTTCAACTGCATTTACGGGCAAGCGAGACGCTTACCCTACGTTTTTCAACAGGCAGTTAGCCGTGCAGCTCATTGCCGCGATCCACGTCAATTGTTGTGTGGTTGTTATAAAAATTGAGTGCAATGGCCAGTGCGACGGCCGCTTCGGCTGCGGCCAGCACCACGACAAACAAGGCGAACGACTGGCCATCCAGCCCGAGCGGCGTGAAGCGTGAGAACGCGACGAAGTTGACGTTCGCCCCGTTCAGAACCAATTCCACTCCCATGAGGACCCCGATCGCATTCCGCTTGGTCGCCATACAGACGACACCGCAGACGAACAGGACTGCCCCCACGATCAAATATGCTTCCAACCCAACGCCACCCATGAAACGCACCTTACTTCAGTCGCCACGGCAACCCATGTTCAGCAGACAAATTCAACGACTTCACAGATCGACCGACGCTCCAGCCACAACACGGCGTTTGGCCCGCGCGAGGTATGCCGCCCCGACCAACACGACCAGCAAGTGAATCGACACAATCTCAAACGGCAGCAGGTAACCGGGACTCAAGTCCTCACCTGCGGGACGATTCAAATCTTGATCGGGTCGCAGCCCCAAGAAGCCCAGTCCGAGCTGCCGCACAGTTCGACCCGCCTGAGTCCGAGCCTCAAGCTTAGCCCGAGCTTGTCTCGCAGGATCAGCGACTGACGAACCCGCAGCGGCAACATCCGCGTCAGACGAAGCTTCTCGCTGGGAGTCGGCCACGGCGGGACTGAGGTTTCGTGTCGGCAAGCGACTCTCAAGATCGCCCCACTCGACGGATGTCACCGAGAACAACAGGACGCACAGCAATAGCAGGCCCACACCGGCACCAATGAACGCTTCGGCAGGAGAAGTCTTGATCTGCACGGAAGGGCCGCTCGCGGTGAGCATCACACCGAACACCAACAGGACCACGGTCCCGCCGACATAAATCAGCAACTGGGCCGCACCCAAAAAGTCGGCGTGCAGCAGGAAGAACAGCGCAGACACAGAGCCGAGCGAAACGATCAACCAAAAGGCCATCCGCACGACATTCTGCGTGGCAACGACAGCGACCGCAGCACCGCACGCCAGAATCGCGAAGACCCAAAACAGGAGTTGTTCAATCATTGGACCCCCTCTCGATCAGCGGCTGCGACTGCAGGAGGAACCAAGGCGCGGCCAAACAGGACCGGCCGCTTCAGATCAGTGGAAGCCAACAGCAACGGCCAGAAGACGGCACCCAAGAACAGGCAGCAACTGATGGGGACCAAGTACTTCAAGCAAGTCGTCATTACTTGGTCAATTCGGAGGCGAGGCAAGGTCCACCGCACCCAGATTTGAACCAACACCAGCAAGCTGGCCTTCACGATGAAGACCGTGGCGGCAAAGACGTTCGCAATGTAATTCCCAACGACAAAACCCTGCACCGGAACATCCTGACCCCAGCCGCGAACTCCGTTGAGGATGGCCTCGGGGAGCACCAGTCCGGTCTCCCAACCACCCAAGAACAACAGCACCGCGATCCCGCTGACTGCGAACATGCTGGCGTACTCGGCCAAAAAGAAGATTGACCAACGGAAGCCGCTGTACTCGGTGTGGAAGCCCGCGACCAACTCGCTTTCCGCCTCAGCCAAGTCGAACGGCGCACGCTTGACGCTCGCGGTCGCCACGGTGAAGTAACAAAAGAAAGCGAAGAAGGCGAACAGGTCGTGGAAGATGAACCAGTTCCACATGCCACCCGCCTGCATCTTGCCGATGACCTGAAGATTGAGCGAACCGGCGATCACGAGCGGAATCAACGCACAGATGGCCATCGGAATTTCGTAGCTCACCATCTGAGCCGCCTCGCGCATCGCACCGAACAGCGCCCATTTCGAGCCGCTGGAATATCCCGCGAGAATTATCCCGAACACTTCGAGTGACATGAGCGCCAAGATCAGAAACGCACCGCACTCGGAAGCGACTCCCACCCAGCCATCCGCAATCGGCAGCACCATAAACGCCGCGAACGAGGCGATCGTGGCGAGGTACGGCGACATTCGGAAGATCATCGCGTCGGCCGAGGCCGGGATGAGGTCTTCCTTTTGAATCAGCTTGATCCCGTCAGCCAGCGTTTGCAGCCAACCGAACTTGCCGCCGACGCGCGTGGGGCCGAGGCGGTCTTGAATGCGCCCGGCCACCTTACGTTCCAGCCAGATGTAAACCATCGGCAGGACAGCGAAGAGGCTGATCAGCAGCGTCGCATGAACCAGCCCCGCGAGCAGAAATGCGATCAGCCCGATGAGATCGGAACTTCCATAGGAAGCCAACTGGTCGGCAAGGAATTGCTGAATCGTCAGCGCGGCGAGTGGGCCGTTCATGCGGTGATTCTCGGGGCATAAATCAGCGACGAGGCTCTAAACAGCGGGCCGCGCACGCAGCCCGCCCAAGTCGGCGGCGAACTATGCCAGATGAGTTTTCACGATTCAAGCGACCTCGCGCCGAAACACGACCATTCCCACGGATGAGAAGTTCGGCGAGCGTCGAACTTCGCTGAACAGCCCGATCGACGTGAATGGCCACTTGAGCCTGCGCTGTAGGACGGACGCCTCGTCCGTCCGGTGTGGCTTCGACAGACCAGACGGACGAGGGCGTCCATCCTACAGGGCATCAAAGCAGGTCGCGCAGGTGGAAGTGGTGCTTGCCAAGTTTGCCGCCGTAGTTGCCGGCGGTGATGCGCAGGATATTCGGCGAGATGACCGCCGCGTGGAGGCCGCGACGAAGAGCCGACTGGACGGCATCGAAGCTGAGACCGTCGATCACGATTTCATAGACGGCGTTGCACCCGGCGGGCAACTCGGACGGAACGAGCGAACGCAGCGTCGGGCAGTAAGCCTCGTTCGTGCTGGCCTTGAGTTTGGGATACCGCGACCCCACCTTGCTCCCCGAGCGTACGATCCCGCCGGGGAACGGCAACGCGACATCAGGTTCCGAGCGAATGGCTTCAACGGCGGCTTCGGCGGCGACGAGAGCCGCGCTGGCATTCGTGCCACAGATCAAAAGATTGCCGCCTGCGACGCCCGTCACCGTGCCGAACTGATCTTCGCAGAGGAACTCGCCGTCCATGACCGGGATACGCCAGAAGCGTTGATCGCCAAGTTTCTTCGACTTTTGAAAGCCGTCTCCAAAGTAGCGGATGCCGCCGCCGATCTTGATCCGCTTCTCCTTCGGGCAGTCCTTGATGCCGTTGTAGCACGCCGTCGTCGGACAGGTGAGGATGCACTGCCCGACTCGCCCCTGCAGCGCTTTGGTAAGGCCGTCGAGACTGAATCCAAACACGAGCACCGCCACGCCCGGCCGCCCATCCGGAGTTTCGTTCGCGGGAACATCGCGTTCGATCGCCGCCTCAACATCGCAGGCGATGACGCTCGTCGCATTCCCACACAAAACCGTCGCGGCCGTTCGCGCCCACCGTTCATTGGCGGCGGTGATGATCAGCCGCGCGGCCTTAATCGGAAACGCTTCGGCAAACGTGTTCACGATCTCCACGCCGTTGAGATTGAGGGGCGTGGGAGTTGAGGTTTGTTCCGAGGTCATCGGGAGGTCCAAGTAGTACGGTGAGGCTTTGAGTGTCGGTCAATGTAGGGTGGGACAAGCTCGCTTCGAGCGCCGGCCCACCATTCGTTCGATCATCGGTCGCATTGTTTGTCGCTGGGTGGGCCGGCGCGGCGAAGCGCCGCTGGTCCCACCCTACAAAAGAATCCACTCACTTCAACGGCACGACGCACGACTCGTTCAGGTAACTGAGATCGACCGGGTAGTTTCGCCAGCGGATCGAGTAGTACTTCTCGAACCACGTTTGGATGTCGGCCTCCACGTCGTGGTCGTAGTCGGGCTGAACATGCAGCGTTTTGCCGTTGAGTGGGTCGCGAATCTCGCCCTGCTCGACGATCACGCGGCCCGACTTGATGACCATGCGCGGCAACTCGAACATCGTCTCTTTGTTGTCGTGCGGTGTGTAGATCGTGATGTCGGCGTCGGCACCTGCGCCGAGGTGGCCTTTGTTTTTCAGGCCGAGGATGCGGGCCGGGCCGGCTCGCGTGATGATCGCGATTTCGTTGAGCGTGTACTCGCGATCGAGGTCGCCCAGCGTCGAACGCTGTCGCACCTCGGGATGACACGTCTTGAGAACGTCCTGCCGGTACGTGCGATCCATGAGCAGCCGGATGATCTGCGGATAGGCGAGGAACGACCCGCCGTTGGGATGGTCGGTACTCATCACGACACGCCACGGATCATCGACGAGCAGATACCACTCCAGCCCGATGGCCCACTGCAACGCATGGACGAGCGACTTGTTGCGGTACTTGATCGGCGTGATTCCGCAGCCTGACTCCATTTCGGTGTCGGAACTAAACCACTTGCCACCGTAGACATTCGACAGGAAGTAACCGAGCGGCCCGTCCCCGGTCATACTCGTCGTTTCGCCGAACAAGACTTGGCCGACATCGACCGTGATGTTCGGGTGCGAGTTCACGTACTCGGCCAGCGGGATCGTCTTGCTGTTGAACGTGTTCTCGTCGCCGTTGCCGCCGCCGTAGCTGTGGAATTGAATGTGAGTGATGTGGCCGCGATGCCCTTCCAGCGCCCGCATCGTTTCCAGCGTCGTCTCCCAATTGCCCGGCATCCCGAGATTGTTGCAGTGAATGTGGACCGAGTGCGGCAGCCGCAATTCCGTCGCCGCCTTCGCGACGCCACCGATGATCTGCCTCGGCGTCACTTGGAAGTGATCGACGAGCGAATCCAGCCCGCTGACGTTCCCCGCCTGATGCGACTTCCAAACCTCGACGCCTCCCGGATTGACGAGCTTCGGCGCGAAGCCCTTCGCCGCCGTGAGCAACCATCCGATGAACGCCT
>JAYTGQ010000204.1:0-2404 GCA_043733345.1 Schlesneria sp. | reverse complement strand
CAGAATCGTTCCACGACTTCACAGCGAGAGGCCAACATCGGCTTGCCACACCACGTCGAGAGATGAATGTCACCATCGACGAGCTTCGTGTAGCCGGTCACATGGCGACCGATGGTCGTTGCTCCAAGGGCTGAAAACTCACGCCCTTCATGCTCGACAATTCCGACTTCAATCTGTCCCTGACGAACGCACGTTGTCTGCATGATTCACTCCAGCTTGATGACGCCGAAGCCGTGCAGGACGACATGTCCCACTGATCGGCTTCAGATGCCGAACAAGTGGGTGTCTCAGTTGATCGCAGACCGTGGCCCATCAGAATCAAAGGGCGATAGAATGACTTCGGAGGACGAAGCTGTGCCGGGCATCGACATCATCGACATTTCAATGTTTCGTTTACGGCTGAGTGCAAACCTACGCAGCAATCTGATGAGCGATCTGCATCAGGTATGTCCAACCGATGGACTGGGACTCGCCGCCGCTGAATGGTCCACGATCCCCGAAGCCACCGAATCTCATGTGACGCTGGACGCTGGATTGATTCAACAGCGGATCTTTTGTGGGAAGTTCGAGGAAAGAAACCCGTTCAATATTCCCGGCCCCTTCTATGGTGCCCAAACCGATACGTGTGAGACTGGGCCGCTCGAAGCACCTGAAAACGTCATGCTTGACGGAGATGGGCAGGAGTTCGTATTCCGCCAACCGACGACCGCTGAAGAACTTCGGCGAGTCATTGGTGCTGCACGCTGCGATCCGTTTTTGGGATACGGAGCAGATGGCGATCAGCACTGGAACCTGCGACTCATCCGAGAGTGGTGGAGAGGCATGGAAGGTCGTATGGCTCAGATTGGAAAACTGGCTGTGACGAGCAATAACTCCGATCAGTGGGTGTCGTTCTCGACCTCAAAGGCAGAGAGCTATCTTCGCCATTACGCCTTCTTCGTCGATAACCGGCGTCTCCCAACACCCACCGATCATCTTCCCGACCTTTAGTCCAACAATCAGAGCGGGATGACCTCGTACTCGATGCTCTCGCCCTTCACGATGCGGTCGATGGCACCTAGTGCGGACATTTCCCGTTCAAGCGTCATCCGACAGAGCGAGTTGAACTTGCTCGTGAAGGCCAGCGAGACGGGATGATTGATGATGTCATCGCCACAGACACCGCTGCGGTGCAGAGCCAGCAGATGACGGTGAAAGCAGCCAACCACGGCGACAAGATTGCAGGCGTCCTGCACGGCATTCGCATCGGCTGCGGCTTTCTGCTGAACAGGGTCAGCCCCGTTGGCGACGGCGGTTCGATTCGACATGACTTGCTCCTCGGATTGGGTTGAGTAATTCCGAGGAACAAGCGGGTGTCTGATTCGGTCAGTAGCTCAGCCGATCCGATGCTTCACCAAGCTGGCCCTGTGTCCGCTTCGTGTACCTCGCCGTCGTGTTGAGATTCTCGTGACCGAGGATCTGAGCCAAGCTCATGAGGTCGTTCTGGTTGTCAGCCAAAAACTGGTGAGCCATCGTGTGCCGCAGTAAGTGCGGATGCAGCTTGAAACCGCAGATCGCCGAATACTTGTCGCACAGATTCCGCACTCCACGATCTGTCAGCGGTCCACGCTCACCAACGAAGACGATGGCCGAAGCCACTGGTGGCCGAGCATCGAGCCACGATTGAAGAGCACGCCGGGCCGGGAGCGGCAACGGAACACTTCTCTGTTTGTTCCCTTTGCCGTTGCGGAAGACCACGGAGCCGGTTCGTTCCGAAATCATCTGGTCATTCAGTTCAAGATCCACGAGATCACCGACTCGGCAACCTGTGAACAACAGCAGGTTGAAGATGGCATTTGCCCTGATGTCACCACGAAGCTCAACTTCACGAAGCAGCCTCCGCACCTGCGAACGGTCGAGTCCCTTCGGGGCCAACGCCTGCCGCTTCAGTTCTTTCACGGGCTTCGCAGGGTTGGCCGAGACATGTCCTTGATCGGCGAGCCAGCCGAAGAAACGACGGAGCAACACGAGCGACCGATTCACGGTCGAGACCGCCTGTTGCTTCTCTCGTCGAAGATGATCCCGGAAGTCCACAACATCCCTGACCGTGACTCTGCCCACAACGAAGGGTTCCTTGTTCGACTCTGAGAACCAAACAGCGAACTGTCGCACATCATGGACGATCAGCCGCCGAGTCCCCGGTGCGAAGTCGTGGCCACCGAGAAACTGGTCCAGCAGACCGGCCTCGTCTTTCCCGACCGGGATGCCCTCAAAAACATTTACGCCCGAATTCTTCATGGCTTATCTCCAGCAATTCGACACGAACTTGACACTTTGAGGCTTCAACCCGGCTGTAAATGGCACTTTAAGCCCCACATTTACGGCCTAATCCCGACGCTTCATCCGCAAGAACACCGAACGGATG
>JAYTGQ010000203.1:0-2408 GCA_043733345.1 Schlesneria sp. | reverse complement strand
CGAGGCCAAGCATCTCGGCCCAACGCGGAGCGTCTTGTTCAATCGTCCATCTCAGGTGGAAGTTCGTCGTGTTGGGGTCGAGTTCGATCCCGATGAAGACGCCGGTGCGGGAGGGGTCGAGGGTTGAGGGTTGAGGGTTGAGGGACGGAGGGGCCGTTGTGTCCTGCTTGTTGGCACTCGTCACTCGACACTCGTCACTCGCATCGCGCAGCGCTTCGGCGGCGACTTTCAGCATCAGTTGCTGTTGCGGCAGCATGTCCTGCATTTCGAGCGGCGGGATGCGGAACTGGCCCAGCGGCATCCGGACTTCTTGGATGCTGCGGCCCAGCGGAACGTGGGGCCGGTTTGGAACCTGCCCGTTTTCGTTTTCCGCCATCGTTGATTCCGTTTGTCGCTGGCTCGGCGTGCCGCATGACTCGGGCAGGTTACAAACCTGCCCCACGAGGCACTCGCGCTGGAACCAATCGGTTTGCTCGACGCCCCACCAATTCAGTGGCGTCCATTCGAGCGGCTGACTGTGAAACTGGTGATCGAGAAAGGACTGCTTCGAACCCCAGTTCCCCGCGTGAACACCGATGCCGACGACGGCAACAGCAGGTTCGAGTGGCGTCGTAGGATGGGCACTCCTGCCCGTCCGCTCTTCGCCATCGCTCCGAGTCTCCGGTGTGGTCGAACGAAGAGGACAGGCAGGAGTGCCCATCCTACGATCAACGATCTCGTCGCCAATCCACTCTTCGATCAACACATGCGCGTTGATGCCACCGAAGCCGAACGCATTGATGGTGGCTCGACGAGGGATTGGTTCTTGGTTCTTGGTTCTTGGTTCTTGGCTTCTCTCCGGCCACGGCTCCGCTTCACCCAGGACGCGGAACGGGCTGTCGTTAGCAGCCATTCGCGCGGCGGGTTGCCGGTAGTTGGCGGTCGGCGGCAGCGTGCGGTGCTTGAGGGCAAAGAGGACTTTCATCAGGCCCGCCGCACCGGCTCCCGTGAGCAAATGGCCGACATTCGACTTCACGCCACCGATCACACACTGCTGAGGCCGCGCGTTTTCGTGCTGCCAGAGTTGATGCAGGCTGTCGATTTCCACGGCGTCTCCGACCGGTGTCCCGGTCGCGTGGCACTCGATCAGATCGACATCGCTCGGCTGCCACCCGGCCTGCTCGTAGGCCGATCGCATCGCGCGGAGTTGCCCTTCGGAATGCGGGGCGAGCAGATTGGCACCACGATCATTCGAGAGACCGATCCCCGCGATGACTCCATAAATGTGATCGCCCGCCGACACCGCATCGCTCAGACGCTTGAGCACAAAGACGCCCGCTCCTTCGCCGACGACGAGGCCATCTGCCTCACCACTGAGCGGCGCACAGCGACCGCTCTTCGACAGAGCCTGAAGCTGCGCGAAGCCCATCTGCGTGTACTGGCAATCCGGGCGCGACATTCCTCCTGCCAGCATCGCATCCGCGCGATGAGCGAGCAGTTCTTCAGAGGCAAACTTCAACGAGTAGAGCGACGACGCACAGGCCGCATCCAACGTGAACGCGATCCCACCCAAACCGAGTCCCTGCGCGATGAGACTCGATGGCAGACCGGCCGCGTAACGATTGAGCGGATGCCAAGAAGGTTGAGGGTTGAGGGTTGAGGGTTGAGGGCCAGAGGAGGAGAGGAGGTTCGATGGCGGTGATGCGCGGTGGAGTGTCTCCTTCAGCTCAGCGGCTGATTTTCTGGCACTCGACACTCGACACTCAGCACTCGACTTTTCGATCAGCTTCTCGACAAAGGTCCGTCCCAGCACGTCTCGGCAGAGAGCGGAGGTTGATTCGGTGGGGAGCGCGATGTTGCCGAGAATCACGCCAACTCGTGAATGGTCGATGCCTTCAAGTTGTTTCGCGTCTCGAAACGCCGCCCGCGCCGCGTGCAGACCGAGATGAAACATCGGATCGAGACGTTCCAGCAAATCGGGGTCGAGATCCAGCCCGGTCGGATCGAGCTGAAAGCCCTCGATGAAGCAGCCCCATGTCGAATACACGCGATCCGGCTGCGGAGGCCACGGCGCGAACGCCTTCTCCGGCGACAGATACCACCGGCCATCAGGGACATGCCGCCCGCAGTCGATTCCCCCCGCCACGTTGTTCCAAAACGTGTCGAGGTCCGGCGCACCGGGAAAGATGCCGCCGACGCCGACGATGGCGATCCGTTCAGGTTGATCAGAAAGCGACATGAGGCATCCGAAGGCGTGGCGGGAGTGTGTCGAAGTCCGGCTTTTCGGAAAGCCGGACTTCGCGTTGGCGAGGGAGTCTGATCGAAATCCGGCTGACAGAACGATACCTCTTGCAGCCTGCGATGAGACATCCGAGCGGGGCGGCGTCAGCCCCCCGGTTCTTGGGCGTTAGCCCTTCGCTCGAAGAACC
>JAYTGQ010000202.1:0-6800 GCA_043733345.1 Schlesneria sp. | reverse complement strand
CCTTCTTCCAGAACGTGTCGTGAGATCACCCGTTCAGAGTGAGGAGCTTCCCGCTTTTTCGACGAGAACAACTTTCCTTAAGTTGGTGCCTATGGGGTTGAGCGAAGCGACACCCCCGGAGGTGGTCGAACAAATGGGATTTGCATCCTGAAGGGATGCCAGCGCGGTTCAATCTGTCTGACATCGGGAACCTGCCCGCATCCCTTCAGGATGCAAATCCCCTTTCTGTGCTGACGTACCGGGGGTGTCGCAGACGCTCAACCCCCGGCTAATCGCTGACATCCCTTCAGGATGAAAACGACGGACTTCATCCCGTTCCCCTGAATCCTCACAAAACCTCGGATGAACCCAAATTCTTCTCGCCGGACATATTCGTAGCACGGATGGCAAAGCCGGGGCACGGATGAAGACGGAAGCGGCTGCTCTCGTTATCGAACGTGATCCTGATAGCGAGAACGGGCGGGAATGTTGGTTGTTGCCACCCGGAACAGGTCACTCAACCGGCACAGCCGTCTGGCGAACCGGTCGGTTTTTCAGGTCTCGGCGGACGTTGGCGTTTCGTGGCGGCGCGGTCTGACGATATAGTGGCCACCCTTGTTCGGGCCGCTTTGTCTGTGCGGGAGTCTTGTCGTGATGTTTTGGTCCATGTCGTTATCGTTCACTCTGTCGGGCGTTGGTTCACTGAGAAGGTTTCTCAGCGGATGCGTCTCGCTGGTGTTGTTGTTGGTCGTGTCGTTGAGCCTCGCGGACGAACCGCACAAGTTCAACGAGGCCGAGCGGAATCACTGGGCCTTCCAGCCGGTGACTCGTCCGTCCGTTCCGGCCGTCGTGATTGATGCAGTGTCCCGGACGCTGCCAGCGTCCGGGACACTTGTTCCTTCGGTCATCGCGCCGACAACCGGTTCGCTGCCGCAGAACGAAGTCGATGCGTTCATCCTAGCCGCGTTGACGAAAGAGGGGGCGAGTCTCTCGGCACCGGCTGACAAGCTGACGTTGCTCCGGCGCGTGAAGTTCGATCTGGTTGGATTGCCGCCGACTCCTGAAGAGGCCGACGAGTTTCTGGCGGACGAATCTCCCGAGGCGTACGAGCAACTGGTCGAACGTCTGCTGGGCAGCCCGCACTATGGCGAGGCGTGGGGCCGGATGTGGCTCGACGTGGTGCGGTTCGCGGAGACGGCGGGCTTCAACGCCGACCCGGCTCGGCCGCTGGCGTACAAGTACCGCGACTATGTGATCCGCGCGTTCAATCGCGATCTGCCGTACGACCGCTTCCTCCAAGAGCAGTTGGCCGGAGACGAGCTGTTTCCTGACGACGCCGAAGCGCTCGCCGCGACCGGTTATTGCCGGATGTGGCCCGATGAAAGCAACGCTTCAAACATTCATCTGGCTCGCCAGACAGCACTCGACGATTTGACGGGGCATGTCGGCGCGGCAGTGCTCGGTCTGTCGATCGGCTGTGCTCAGTGCCACGATCACAAGTTCGATCCGATCCTGCAGACCGACTTCTATCAGTTGCAGGCGTTCTTCTCGGGGATCGTGTTGGAAGACAAAGTCGCCGTCGGCAAGCACGAGCAACTCGCCGAGTACCGCCGCCAGCAACAGTTGTGGCTCGATGAGACCGCCGAGTTGCGACATGAGCTGCACGAGATCGAGAAGGCCGCGCGGATCAAGATGGCGGGCGACAAGCGGATGAAGTTTCCGGCCGATGTGCTCGCCGCGATTGATTGTGTGCCGGAAGAACGATCCGCGATGCAACGACAGCTCGCGTTCTGGTCTGAGCGGCAGATGGAGTACAAAAACGACGACCTCCCCAAGCACATCGCCGAAGACAAGAAGGTCCGTCGTGACGAGCTGATCGCGCTGCTGGCCGAAGCGAAGAAGAAGCAACCCAAACCGGCACGCGAAGCAAACGTGATGGCCGTCGCGGAACTCTCGACCACGCCGCCGAAGACGCATCTCATGGAAACCGGCAGCTATGACAAGCCGCTTCAGGAACTGGCTCCGCACTTCCCGACGATCCTGCGGCGCGAAGCAACGCTCAACCCACCCGCCATCACGCCGCCGAACGAACGGTCCTCTGGCCGACGCTCGGAGTTGGCTCAGTGGCTGACCGCCGCCGATCACCCGCTGACGCATCGCGTCTGGGTCAACCGCATCTGGCAAGGCCACTTCGGCAAGGGACTGGTCGAAACTGCGAACGACTTCGGCGTGCAAACTCCCAAGCCGCAACAGGCCGAACTGTTCGACTGGCTCACGTCGGAGTTCATCGCCAGCGGCTTCAGCACGAAGCACCTGCAGCGGTTGATCGTGCTGTCGGCGACGTACCGGCAGGCGGGCCAAGGGACGAGGGCTGAGGGACAAGCGACGGACAAGACAAAAACCGTTGCCGTCGGTTCTGATGCCTCTCATCCCTTGACCCTCAGCCCTCAGCCCTCAGCCCCGTATTCCGCCTTCCCTCGCCAACGTCTCTCGTCCGAGCGCATCCGCGATGCGTGGCTGGTCTCATCGGGCCATTTCAACGACACCATGTTCGGCACCGGCGTCCGTCCCGAGTTGCCTCCCAACTTCAGCGGGGCCGGTGGGTGGAAGGTTGGCGATCCGCCCGATCGAGTCCGCCGCTCGGTCTACATCTACGCCAAGCGCAATCTGCCGTACCCGCTAATGGCCGCGTTCGACTTCCCCGACATGCACGAAGCGTGCGGCTGTCGCACCAAAACAACGATCGCTCCGCAGGCTCTGATGCTGCTCAACAGCGGCCTGATCGTGGACGCGGCCAAACAACTTTCCGGTCGCTCCAAATCCGAAGCCGGTTCGGCCGACCCAGCCGCCCGCATCGGTCGAGCTTGGCAGATCACGTTCGGTCGTTCCGCGAGCGATCACGAAACCCAAGCCGCGATGAAATTCGTGACGACTCAACAACAAGTCATCGCCGACTCAGACACGACCCGCACGGGTGAGGCCGTTCACACCCCGACCGACGCCGACACCGAAGCCGCCTTCGTCGATCTCTGCCACGCCCTACTGAACGCGAACGAGTTTCTGTTTGTGGAGTGAAGTCTGTCGATGTAGGGTGCGTGGAGTCTTCGGAACGCACCTCTTTGTTGGACCGAAAACGGTGCGTTCCGAGGACTCCACGCACCCTACAGAATGTCCCCAATTTGATTTGAAGTGAATCCCGCCATGCTGAAGAAGTTGTTCCTTGGAGTCTGCGTTTGTTTGTCCATCTCGATCTCGCTCGCACAGGAGTTCCCGAAGCCCGGTCCCGAGCACAAGCGGCTGGCCGAGGAACTCGTCGGGACGTGGGATTGCGAAATGAACGCGGGCGGCCAGAAGTCGAAATGCACCGCCACCTATCGGGCGATCTGCGACGGCATGTGGCTCGCCAGCGAGTTTGAAGGGGAACTGGGCGGAGCCAAGTTCCACGGACATGGCCTCGACGGCTACGACCTGCACCAGAAGAAGTACATCGGCATCTGGGTCGATTCGTGGACCAGCAGCCCGTTACGCATGGTGGGAGACTACGACGCTAAAACGAAGCGGCTCGTCATGACTGGCGATTCGGTCAGCATGGAGGGCAAGCCGGAGAAGTTCAAAGCCATCACCGAGACGAAGGACAAGGACCACTTCACGTTCAAGATGCACATGATCCAGCCCGACGGCTCGGAACAACTGAGCTTCAGCATCGAGTACACGCGAAAGAAATGAGGCTCCGTCATGCTGATCGGCATCGACCCCAAAGTCGATTACGCCTTTAAATTACGTCTTCGGGCGCGAGCAGAACGCGGATTTGTTGCTCGACCTGCTGAACGCGATCCTCGACCCGCCGCCCGACAAGCGGCTGGCTGCGCTCGCCATTCTGAACCCGTTCCTGTCGGGTGAAACGGCAACAGAGAAGTTGGCGGTGCTGGATATCATCGCCGAGGACACCAGCGGCAAGCGGTACAACGTTGAGATGCAGCTTTACCAGCATCCGTATCTCAAGGAGCGGTTCCTGTACTATTGGGCCAAGCTGCATGCGGATCAGTTGGTCAAGGGAGACGAGTATGAATTGCTGAGGCCAACGATCTCGATCCTCTTACTGGACAAGATTCTTTTCCCTGAACTGGCCGGGCCTCATCAGAAGTTCCAGTTGTGGAATCAAACCCATCAATCGCCGTTTTCAGACCAGCTCGAAATTCACCTGTTGGAGCTGCCGAAATTCCTGCCGGGCCTGACGGAACTGAGCAACGATCTGGACGGCTGGCTCTACTTCCTACAACATGTTTCCGAACTCGATTTGAAGGCGTGGCCGAACGAACTGAAGGCCCCGTCACTGCAACTGGCCGCCAAGGAGCTTGAAATGTTGTCACTCTCAAAAATCGAACGCATGCGCTACGAAGCCCGCCTCAAGGGACAGCGCGACTATGACACTGGCATCAGCTGTGCGGACCGGGCAGGATTCGCCAGGGGCATCGAACAGGGGGTCGAACAAGGCAACTTGGAAGGCCAGATCCAAGCATTCCAGCAAATGGCGTCCGTTCCCGTGACACCGAAGTCGGAACTTCGACAAATTCCAGCAGCAGACCTTGAGTCGCTGTTGGCGGAGCTCAAGTCCAAGCTGCTGAATCGAGGTCGTCCCTCGTAGGTCGCAACGTCCGTGCTGAAACTTTTGATTGGTGACGATGATGGATACTGTTCCCTACGAATCCACTGACGCCCTTCGCCAACGCGCTGCCGCTGAGTTCGCGCTCACCGGCTCCAAGCGAGGGCCGGAGTGGAGGCGTTACGAAGCCCGCGAAAAGAGTGATCGCGACCATCAATGGCTGCGGAATTGCGCTGAGGAACGAGCGTGTTTGTTCGACGGAATCGTTGTCTGTCAGGAGGAGTTGGGACTGCCGGTGATGACCCGCGACGAGTTTAGCCGTATCAACAATGAAGAGGCTGCCGCATTGCGATCGCAGTTAATCGTGGCAATGAGAACCCGATTCAATTTGCCATCGCCCGACCTGCGAGAGCAGGTTCCCGTCGCACAGTCCGTCGAAAACCAGATCGTTTGAATCGAAGGAACTCCATGAAAGACTTGTCGCATCGGATAAATCATCACCAACTCGCCAGTTCACGCCGCGACTTCCTTGTTCAGACGGGAGGCGGGTTTGGAGCCGTGGCGTTGGCGGGGATGATGGCCTCGGGGAATCGAAGTGCTTCTGCGGCTGAGCGGCCTGTGCGGCGACCGCATGTCGTGGGGAAGGCCAAGAGTGTGATCTTCCTGTTCATGGACGGGGCGTGCAGTTCGATCGACACGTTTGACCCGAAGCCGATGGTCAACGAATACGCCGGGAAGCCGCTCCCCACTTCCATCAAGCGGGTCATCACGCCGATGGGCGTCTCCGAGAACCCGCTGCTTGAATGCAAGCGGACTTGGAAGCAATACGGTGAGAGCGGCATCTCCGTCTCGAACTGGTATCCCAACGTCGGCGAGTGTGCCGACGACCTGTGCGTGATCCGGTCGTGTACGTCCGACGCGCTGAACCACGTCGGCGGCATCTGTCAGATGAACACGGGGAGCATCCTCGCGGGGCGGCCGAGTCTCGGGGCGTGGGTCAACTACGGGCTGGGGTCCGAGAACCGCAACCTGCCCGAGTTCGTCGTGATGATGGACAGCGAACGCGAACCGCCCGGCGGCAACCGCGTCTGGGGATCGGGCTTCATGCCCTCGGCCTATCAGGGCACAAAATTCCTGCCGGGCAAGCATCCGATCCTGCACCTCAGCACGCCCGACGGCATCAGCGACGCGCGGCAGCAAGGCAAGCTGGGCTTCATCAACCAGATCAACCGCGAGCATCTCGCCGGGCGACTCGGTGACAGCGAACTCGAAGCCCGCATCGCCTCGTATGAACTCGCCTTCCGGATGCAGGCCCATGCCCCCGAGGCGGTCGATCTCGCCGAAGAGACCGCCGCGACGCAGGAGGCTTACGGACTGAACGACAAGAACACACAGGCGTTCGGCCGCAACTGCCTGATGGCTCGGCGACTGGTCGAGCGGGGCGTGCGGTTCATCGAGTTGTACTCGGGCGCGGGGAGCAAGTGGGACGCCCACACGAAGCTCGAAGAGAACCACACCAAATACTGCGGCGAGACCGACCGACCGATTGCGGCACTCTTGAAGGATCTCAAACAGCGCGGCCTGCTCGACGAAACGCTCGTCGTCTGGGGCGGCGAGTTCGGCCGCACGCCGATGAGCGAGAAGGGAGACGGCCGCGATCACAATCCCTACGGCTTCACGACCTGGATGGCTGGCGGCGGCGTCAAGGGCGGCCAGATCATCGGGGCGACCGACGAGTTCGGCATGCACGCCATCGAACGCAAGGTCCACGTCCACGCTCTGCACGCAACGATCCTCGCCGCGCTGGGCCTCGACCACACCGAACTGATCTACCGCCTGCAAGGCCGCCCCGAACGCCCGACCGTCAACGAAGGCGAAGTGGTCGAGGAAGTCTTCGCGTGAGAGTTCGCGACTGCGGACGCGCTGCTCCGAGATCGCGTTCCCGTTTGGGGGTCGGATAGCGCAACTATCGACGATCACTGCCACGATCGGGAGACTCTTTTTGTGGGCTACACGTCCAAGGTAACCCATCACCCGCGATGAATCACAGACTGCCAAAGTGCCGGGCACCGTTGAATCGCCAAGTTGTCGAGTTGACCGGCTTGTTGGGCCTCGATTGCGGTTCATTGATCTTTCGGAGGCCAAGCCTTTTCATCCGTGTCATAGAAATTAGCCGCGCGGCGCTAGCCCCGGTTACACAGCATGAACCGGGGCTAGC
>JAYTGQ010000201.1:0-6801 GCA_043733345.1 Schlesneria sp. | reverse complement strand
CCACTCTGCAACTGCAATCCATCCCCTTTCAATCCATCCCCTGGCCACTCACACCCACCGCCCTCTGAAAACCACATCCCGGAACGCCGGTTACACCCGTTTGATTTACGTTGTGTCAAGTTTTCAGTGAGGGTGTTGAGTTCGTGAGGGTGCCGAGTTCTGGACGTAGGACTCGATTGTAGATTTTGGTGTATTTGTCGCTGGCGATGGCACCGGTGCCGGTGAGTTGATAGCGGTGGGTCTTGGGAATCCGTTCGATCAGGCGGAGGCGGCGGAGTTGGTAGGTCATTGGGCCGGAGGTCAATGAATCGGGCGTCGTCCCCAACAGGGGAGCCCAGTGTTCGCGAAGGTCGCGGTTGGAAAATCCTCGAACCAGCAGACGGAACAGCAGCACGCTCAGCAGCGTTTGCACTTTGGGGTCGCCGAATCGCAGCGGGCCGGCGCGTTGGCCGAAGACCTCAACCGTCGAGTTGAGGCGTCGGAACTCCGCTTCACCGAGAATGGCGTCGTGGCTGATTCGTTGGACGTTCAGTAAACGTCGGTTGGCTTCAAAGCCGACCTTCCTCAAGGAGGAGAGGTTGTGCAGCCGCTTGCCGATCCCGAAGTCGCGGGGATCGTGGAGGGTGGTCTCCGTGCGCAACGCCCGGCCTTCCTTGTGATACTGTTTGATCTTCGAGTGCTTGTCGTCCATATGCAGCGAGGGAGTGACTCCCTTCGGTCAGCACGCGGGTCCGGAAGCGGCCGGGCGTGCGTTTGGTCACGCGGCGGTTGAAGATCAACTGGACCTAGTCCGGGCGACCCGCCCAAAAAAAACAACACGGCAGATTCTCACGAATGACGTTCTCGAAGAACACGCGACCGCTCAGCGGACGATCTAGGACGTGCGTCAGCGAGAACTCGCTTGGCAGGATCGACACGTCGTAGCGATAGCCCGCCGTCGCGTCGTGAGCGGAGAACGGCTGCGGCAGAATCGTCTGCCACTTCCGCAGCAGCGCCTCGATCTTCTCGGATGACAAGCCGTCGGCGATCTGTTGCATCCGCTGCGGATTCGCGCACGACAGCACGCCGTTGTCGAGTTCCTCAAACGCGATCTTCTCCTTGGGAGCTTCCGCTTGAGATATTCGTGCCCGTTCAGACACAGCTTGGCGTTGTACGGGAAGCCGCCGCGGGCGGTTTGTCTCGTGCAGACCTTCAGAAAGAACGGCCCGAAGTCGTCGTCGAGGCAGTAAAATAGAAGTGATTGACCATCGCGGTCGTCTTCACGATCCAGGGATAGACCGCGCCGGTTTCGGGATTGCGACGCTTCTGGGTGCGGAACACCGGCGTCTTTTCCTGAGCCTTGCCGACGGCCAGCACCCGTTCCCGCCCCTGCGCCGCCAACCGGTACGGCAGCACGATGTCCTCCTTGCGCTCCCCTTTGCGAAACGTGATCAAGGGCACGTTCTGTTGTTTGACGAACCGCTCGACGTTGTCGATGAACGCCTGGCTGATCGGCTCCATCAACGCCGACGACGCAAACGTGTGCCCCCGATGAAACCGAAAGAAGTTCACCACTCCACGGTCATACTGCAACCGCGGCTGATACACGTTGAGAGACATCCGGTCGATGCACTCCACTTCCAAGGTCACATGCTCGTTGAGGACATCGGCCACAGTTCGAGGTAAACTCATCATCGGCTCCGGTCGTCACCGTCCCGCAAGGGACAACGACCGCTTCGAGCGGTCAAATTGGGGATGCCCAGCATACCCCGCCTAGGCACGACCGGAGCCTTTCCTCCTCAATCTCGTCGGTCTGAGGCGAAGCCTCGTTAGTCATTTCAGTTCAAAACGAGTTTTGAAATGCGTTCTTGCTCCACTCAGCGGTGGGCCTGTCCGTTTGTCATCATCAACTCCGAACATTGATCCGCGACAACAATGATCGTCCGTTTTCCATGCACGATACGCCCGCCACATTACTCCACCGCCTGTGCGATGAGCCGACTCCCGGTGACTGGGAACGGTTCGTGCGCCTGTTCACGCCGTTGTTGCGACGATGGGCGACAAGGCTTGAGGTGGATGGCAGCGCGGTGGAAGACCTGCTGCAAGAGGTGTTCGTCCTGCTGATCCGTGAGCTGCCGAAGTTTCGGTATGACTCGACACGTAGCTTTCGAGCGTGGCTCTGGACGGTCTTTCGTCACACCGTTCTGGCCTGGCACAAACGACAGCCACAGGCAGGCCCGGCGCTGGAACAACTCGAAGAACTCGCCTCGCCGGATTCCATCGCCGAGGCCACCGAGGCCGAATATCGCCGCTATCTGCTCGGGCGAATCATGCAGATCGTGCAGACCGACTTTCCCGCCACCACTTGGCTGATCTTCCAGCAGGTGGCGATCGAGGGCCGACCGGGGGTGGATGTGGCTCGCGAGTTCGGCGTGACAGTCAACGCCGTCTATCTCGCTCGCAGCCGCGTCTTGGCTCGTTTGCGCGAGGAACTTTCTGGACTGGATCGCTGAAAGAGTAGGCGATTCATTCCGTGACTCGAACATTCCCGCGAGGCTCCGCCTCGAACCAAAGTAGCCATCATCGCTCCGCGTGATGAGCGTTTCACAAGTGGACGCCCGATCTCACAAGGCTCATCACGCGGAGCGATGATGGCTACTTTGAAGGCAAATCTTGCCGGGAGATATTTTCGCGACAGGTTTCCGCCGCCATCCTTCTACTGTTATTGACACGCGATCATTTCCCGTCTGGAGCCGACCCAAAATGCCAGCCCTTCGCAGCGCGGACCAAGAACAGTTGCAGAAACTCCTGCTCGGCCAGTTGCCCAGCGTCGAGGTCGAGCGTTTGGCAACCGAGTACGCCGACGATTCCCGTCTCGCGGAACTGGCCGAGTCATTGGCTGGTCAGGACGATGCTTTGCTGCATTTGCTGCACAATCATGAGACCGCCGTGATTGACCCTGATGGCGAGCGACTGGTGGAGCGTCTGGTCCAGCGATTGAAGCCCGCCCTGCCCGTCTCACCGCGAGACGACACGGCCGCCATGAATCGGGCGGATGTCTCCACCGAACCGAGTTCGCCCGCCGTGACCGGAGCACCTCAGAAGTTGCCCGAGCGGTTGGAGTATTACCGGCCGATCAAGGTGCTGGGGCAGGGAGGCATGGGGACGGTCTATCTGGCCGAGGACACTCGGCTGGGTCGCGAAGTGGCCATCAAGACGTTGCGGCCTGAGTTGGCGATCAACCCGCAGGCCAAAGAGCGATTCCTGCGTGAGGCGCGTTCGGCGGCGAAACTGGAGCACGATCACATCATTCCGATTTACTCGGTCGGTGAAGCGGCGGACGGCACTCCGTTTTTGGCGATGCCGCTGCTGAAGGGTGAACCGCTGGACGCTCTGATTCGACGAACGGCCGGGCCGCTGTCTGTGGCGACAGCGGTGAGGCTGGCTCGTGAGATGGCTTCGGGATTGGCGGCGGCTCACGCACGGGGATTGATCCATCGCGACATCAAGCCCGCCAACATTTGGCTCGAAGCTCCCACCGGCCGAGTGAAGATTCTCGATTTCGGTCTGGCCAAGGCGGCCGACGCGGATGGCGACGCCGATTCAGAAACACATCTGACCGCCAGCGGAGCGATCGTCGGCACGCCGGCCTACATGGCTCCAGAGCAGGCGAGCGGTCATGCGGTCGATGGTCGCGCTGATCTCTTCAGTCTGGGCTGCGTGCTGTACGAACTGCTGTCAGGCAAGCGAGCCTTCTCCGGCCCCAACACGATGTCGATCCTGATGAGCCTCGCCAACCACACGCCTCCCGCCCCGGACAAGCTCAGTCCGCAATGTCCCGCCGCAATGTCGCGGTTGGTCATGCAGCTCTTGGAGAAAGACCCCGGCAAGCGCCCGGCCTCGGCCGATGCCGTCATCCAAGCTCTCGCCGATTTGGACATCGCACCCGCGACAACCAGCGTCCAGGCGAGCCGGGCGGCGTCAGCCCCCGGACTCCCACCGAGCAACGCAGCGGTCCGGGGGCTGACGCCGCCCGGCTCACCAACTCGGATCGATCAAACGCAGTCCGACGGCGACGTGCCGAGCGATGGCACTATTCTTCTTTCCTTGGTCACACCCACCCGCAAACCTTCGTTCCCGAAACGCCGAATCGCCCTGGCGGGCGTGTTGATGATGCTGCTCGCCGCCGTGGTCTATCGCATTGAGACCGATAAAGGGACGGTGGTCGTCGAGATCAACGACGACACAGTGGAAGCGAAACTCAAGTTGAATGGCATCGAAATCCGCGACTCGAAGAGCGGCCGGGTGTTTACGATTCGGAAGCTTGGTGACCTCCGCGAAGCGTCGGGTGATTTCAAGGTCGTTGATGGTCAGGGACTCAAACTCGTCGTTCTCGATGCTGACGGTCTCGAACTCACGACGAACGAGTTCAAGCTGGTGCGCGACGGCAAGGTGCGCGTGCGCGTGACGGCGGAGACGAACGGCGTGGCATCGATCACTTCACCGCAATCGCTCGCTGCCGACCGCCGCGCCGCGGAGTATGTGCTGTCGATCGGCGGCGTCGTCAGTATCAACGGCCAGGAACCGCGAATCGGGGCCGCCGCCGATCTGCCTCGCGGAGCGTTTGAACTCACGCTTGTGGATCTGCCGTCTGTGAGCGATGCGGAACTTGCCCATTTGAAAGATTGCAAGAACATCACGAGTCTTAGACTTTGCAAACCAACGGTGAGTGACTTGGGCGTGAGTCACTTCACCCAATGGAAGAACCTAACGAGTCTAAGCCTGTACCAAACCCAAGTGACTGATGTTGGGCTGGCCAACTTCAAGGATTGCAACAACCTCACGCGACTTGATCTGCAAGAGACAGCGGTGACTGATGCCGGGCTGGCTTACTTCAAGCATTGCAAGAATCTCACGTTCCTTAATTTGATTCTCACCAAGACAGGCGACGCGGGACTGGTGAATTTCCGGGAGTGCAAAAACCTGACGCACCTTGCACTAGCCGGTACACAAGCAACAAACGCGGGGCTCGCATACTTTGAGGATTCCAAGAACCTCACGTTCCTTGATATTTCCACGTCCCAGATCGGCGATGCCGGACTGGCCTTCATCAAGGATTGCAAGAAACTGACTGTCCTGATTCTGGGAATCACCCAACTGAGTGATTCGGGGCTCGAACACGTCGTCAGTTGCCCAAACCTTGGTTTCGTGACTGTCAAGAAGACCAAGGTCACTGAAGCAGGCGTGAAGAAGCTTTCGGCCGCGTTGCCGGGGTGCAAGATCGAATGGGACGGCGGCGTGATCGAGCCGCGACCCACTGATCCAGACCGCCGCGCCGCCGAGTATGTGCTGTCGATCGGCGGCATCATCAAGATCGAGGAGAATGGCCGGGGACGCCAGACCAATGTTGTCGGCGATCTGCCCCGGAGAGCATTTGAACTCACGGGGGTGTGGTTTCAAGAGAACCCCAAGGTAAGTGATGCGGGGCTGGCCAACTTGAAGGGTTGCAAGAACCTCACGTCCCTGACTCTGTTCGATGTGCAGGTCAGTGATGAGGGGCTCGCTCACTTCAAGGATTGCAAGAACCTCACGTCCCTTCACCTTGCCGAAACCGAGGTGAGCGATAACGGGCTGGCCTTCTTCAAGGATTGCAGAAACCTCGCGGTGCTTATTCTGTACGGTACAAATGTGGGTGATGAAGGACTGGCCCACTTCAAAAGTTGTACGAACCTTACGTACATCAATCTATCCAGGACGCCGGTGACAGACGCGGGGTTGGCTCACTTCCATGAATGCAAGAACCTCACGGACCTCCACCTGTGGGGGGCTAACGTGAGCGATGCAGGGTTGGCCCACTTTAAGGATTGCAAGAACCTCACGGCCCTGACTCTGGGCGGAACAAAGGTGAGCGACGCAGTGCTGACCCACTTCACGGGTTGCAAGAACCTCGCGAAACTTGAACTGAACTATACCCAGCAGGTGAGCGATGCGAGTTTGGAACGACTCGCCGACTACCCGAACCTCAGTCAGTTAAACATTCTCAAGACACGGGTCACCGAGGCAGGCGTGAAGAAGCTCTCGGCCGCGTTGCCGGGGTGCAGGATCGAATGGGACGGCGGCGTGATCGAGCCGAAGCCCGCAACTGATCGCTGAATCGAAAATCGCGGCGAAGCCGCACAGTAAACCAGTCACTCCGTGACTGGTTTCTTCGAGTCACGGAGTGACTCGTCTACTTTGCTGGCATCCCGACGGCCGTCTCGTGGCTTCGCCCAAGCGGTTCCAGCCAAGACGACTCATCGCTATCGGGACTCGGAGATCAGGTGGTCTTGGACGAAGTCTTCGTTGATGGTCACGCCGAGGCCGGGGCCGTCGGGGACGGTGATGCGGCCGTTGACCGCCTGCACCTTTTCGTGAGTCAGCTCGTGGCGCAGGGGCGAGTCCTCGACACAGTCCTCGAACAGGAACGCATCGCGACAGGTGCTCTGTGGAAAACAAAGGTGCGGGACAACAAAGGGGTCAGGACTGAATGGCACTGTCGTGGCGGGTTGAGCGCGGACGTTGAGCGTGACCGGGCGGCGGGATTTATAAATCTCGGCCGGTTGGGATTGGTCTCGTGGGTTTGGCTGGCCTGGGCTATGAAATGTTTGGCCCGCCTTGGTGATTGGTGTCTATCGAAGCCAAGGAAGGTCTGTCGATGGATGATCTACCTGATAGTGAGCGTCCGGTCAGCGGCAGTTCTGGCGGCGGTTTCCAGCGAGTGGTCGCGGCGTTTATGAACGTGCCCGGACTGCCGTTGGCCTCGGTGTTGTCGTCCGAGCGCGT
>JAYTGQ010000200.1:0-17124 GCA_043733345.1 Schlesneria sp. | reverse complement strand
AAAGTCCCCGTAGCACGGACGCCTCGTCCGTGCGTCTCAAATCGCCCATGACATTGGCGCACGGACGAGGCGTCCGTGCTACGAAACGCTGTCCAAGCGACTTTTGTCGGAAACGTCAAGACTCGCTGCGAGTGTCTTTCATTTTTCAATTTGCAGTTACCAATGATCAATTTGCAATCTCTTCCAAAACTGGACTCAACGAGTCCAGTTTTGAACTCGAAGGTGTCCGCGCACCCGACTGGCCGAACTCGGACGTGGTAAATGCACCGCCTCTGACCCGCGCTACTTCGGCCCGGCAATCAACACGGCCTCGCACCAGTTGGCATAGTCCGCGACATCGGCGTGCTGGCCGAAATCGACGATCAGCGTCAGTCGCTGCGCGCCACGAACAGCGACCGGCGGGATGACGAGTGGAACGGAACGGCCGGTGATTTCTTCACTGGTCCAGACGAGCTTGCCATCCAGTTCAATCGCAAACCGCACGCTTCCCGCTCCATTGGCCAGGTCGTCGATTCCGACCGTCGCGCGGAACTCACGGTCCTGCGGGTGGAGGGCGTAGGTCGCCGACATGCGGCTGTGCATTCCCAAGCCCGCGCCGTATTCGGTCCCGCGCAACGACAGCGGGCCGTGCAACACATTGGCGTTCTTCACGAGCGGCCAGCGCGCGGCTAGGTACGGCGTGAACAAGACCTCAACCGATTCGCGATCAGCCAGCGAGATCACGCGGTTGCCGTAGAAGTGACACGACACGACGGACGCGAGCGGCAGCGCGAGAACTTGCTGCGACGGAGCGGCCAGCCGGAGTTTGGCTTCTTTCAGTTCGACACTCGTGGCGGTGAAGCGCGACCCATCGACGAGTGCGATCACCGACCGACGGCCTTCATTTTTGGAAGCACTCGTCAACGCGGGATTGAACCGGATCGCGCGGACTCGGCTACGGTCGAGCTTCAGGGGACCGGTCGCCTGTTTCAACGTGACGAATGCGCCATCGAGTTGCTCGAACTCACCCTGCGTTCGGTCGCCGTTGGCCAGCAGCACGATGTCGTCGCCCGGCGGCAGTGTCTGCAAATCGGCGAACAACCGCTGACGATCGGCTTTCGCTGCGGGAAGGTCGAGGACCACGGCAGCCACCGTTTCCAGCGGTAACTTCAGGTCATTCTGAACCGCGCCGATCTTCCAAGCCGCCGTCAGCACGTCGTCCGTAATGGCTGTCGAGCGTGCAACCAACCGATCCCCGTTGGCCAACAGCACGAGCGACTCGCCTCCCGAAAAGACGGCGGACTTGCGGTCAAATTGGAGCGACACCACTTCGTCGAGCGAGACTTCACGGCGCGAATCGCCTGCCATCGTGAGTCGCTCGTTCGTCCAATCGATCAGCATCAGGCGCGATGACCTGGCACCGGTGGCCTCAATCACTGAGACCACTTCCCCCGCCATCGCCGCACCGAGGCATCCGCACCACAGGACCGCCAGCAGGACCACACGCACGGGGAAAGACTCCCAATAAGAATAAGTACGCAAGGAGTGCCGCGCAACGCCGCTCGAAGTCCGGCTTTTCCGAAAGCCGGACTTCTCTCCCGATGCGTCGTCCTCGCTGGAAGTCCGGCTCACAAAGCTAAGGATCCGGTGTGAAAGCACTTCCCGATTTCCAGTCGCTCGTTTAACCGCAAGCCAAAGGCGAGCGCGGCGGGGTGACACCGTGCATCAACTCCGTACCGCCGCCGCGCTCGCCTTTGGCTTGCGGTTAAACGAGGAAGTTGTTTCGAGCCAGCTCCTAAGCCGGACTTCTGATCTGCGGGGGCGGCGAAACGCCGACCCCAGCCACGCGTTTCCGGCTCATCACTCACTGACCGCCGTCCTTCAACTGGAAGCCGATCGTCAGCGCGCCCTCGTTGTCGGGGACCGTGTACGAACCGCTGGTTCGCAGGTACTTCTGCAAGACTTCAAACGGCGGGAGCTTCCCGAGGTCGATCCCTTCGAGGAAGTCTTGGTTCTCAGCATTCTTCAGCAGGTCGTACATCTGCTTCAACTGATTGTCCTGCTTCTGAAACGAGATCATCGAAGCCTTCGCAGGGAAGTGCTTCGAGATCTGCTTGAACGCAGCGGAGTCCGCCAGCGTGGCCGCAGCGGCCGTGTCTGATCGCAGCATGCCTTCGAGCATCGGCGTGTCATTGGTGATCACGAGGTGTCCTTCCGCCACGGCGAAGGACAGCGTTTGATCGGGTAGCGAGACTTCGTAGACGGTCTCACCGTTGAACTCGCGCGACTCGACATCGGCTCCGTCCATCGTGGCCAGTTTCGCGAGGAGCTTCTTCGCCTTGTCTCCGTCCTTCACGGTGATCGCCACGAAGAAGGGATTCGCGACAGCGTCGTCGTCGTCCTTCGCCTTGCCTCCCCCGACCACATGGAACTTGCCGTCCAGCAGATCGAGGACATCTTTCTTCGGATGAATTCCCGGATCGTTGTTCGCGACCCGATCCATAATTCGGGCGAGAGCACCGGGACCTTGGAACATATCGACCAAACCTTCAATCGCTTGATAAGCCCCGGCGACATTCCAGTTGCCGCCGACATACATGCTGGCCCCGGCCGAAACCCATTTCGGTGGAGCCAACGCGGTGGCGGGGAATTGAAACACGCTCAGAACGCCCGCCGCCTCGGCAAACACATACGTCTTGGAGACGGCATCAAAGTCGCCGGTTGCCATGTAGGTCGCGCCGCCCCAGCCCTTCAACTTGTCGAAGCCGAGCATCGAGATGAACGGTACCGCTAGGCCGACTTGCGGTTGATATTTTTGAGCCATACTCAATCCCGCCTGCACCAAACCGATCGGGTTGATGAAGAACTTTATCGACGGCTCACCCGACTCATCCTGGCAGCGGTTCATGACGTGCTTGAAGGTGTCGTTCGTAGCGAGCGTGTTGTCGCTGTCCCCTTCCCAGCGGTCGAGAATTTGCTTGAGAGCCGCCACTTCCGAACCGAACACCAGGTAGGACTCGTCGTTGAAGTACGACAGCGTCTTGAACGGGAAGTCCTCTCCCGCATTCTTGAACGTGAACGTGTGAATCTCGACATCGTTGACATCCTCCGCCGAATGCTCGGCGGCGTCTTCGAGTGACTCGTGCATCTTCTTCAGCAGTTTCTCGACCGTCTCTTTGCTGTCGCCGTAATCGACCATCAGCACCGCCGAGATTTTTCGTTTGGGCTGCTCCATCAATGCGAAGGTGACTTCGCCCTGAGGCAGCTCGAGCAAGTCGTTGATCGAGACACCCAACTCGCCCTGAACCTTCTCTGACAGTTCGCTCAGCTTCTTCTTCACGTCGTCGAGGAACGGCTTCAACTCGGCATCGCGAAACATCGCGCCGCCCGACGATTTGTCCCACTCGTCTTTGAACTGAGACACATCGGGGATCGTGACAAACACCAACGTCTCTTTGGGCAGCAGTTTCTCACCGCCATCGTCTTCGCCCGCACGGGCCATTTGCCAGCCCGCGAGTCCCTGTGCCAAGCACATCAACACCGCCGCAGTCCCGAACCACAGTCGTCTCATGAAATTTTCTCGTTTCTATTCGATCCGTTTGGCGAAGGGAGACAGAACCGCACGATTCGCCATCGTCTGACCGGCGGTTCTGTCACAGGGGTAAAGCAATGCCGAACTGCCGTCCATTCGGCGGCGTATCTTGGCGAGTCCCGTTTCTCATGACAATCCTGCTGTAAACTCGCGCGTCAAAGCTCAGCGACAACAGGCACTGATGCGAAGGGCTGTCGTGCGGATGCAGCGACCGCAACTCAGGCTACCCACAGCACTCGAACCCGGTTTCACGACGCAGGCGTCTCCAATGCGTTGACCGGCCAAAACAGGGATCGCGATTTGAATCGTCCGTCACGAGCATCGAAGGCTGGCAATGGCCTAAGGCAGCCGCTGTTTTGTCGGGATGTTGTCGAGGCAGCCGTCTATGGCGCGGCGGAATTCGGTGAAGTTGTCGTAGTGACGACCATCGAGCACGTCGCGTCTGACGAACGTCCACAGCGGTTCGATCAGATTCAGGTTCGGAGAATACGACGGCCGGAACTCCAGACAACAGGCTTCCACGGTCGTGTGCGGCGGACTGACCCGGAACTCCTCTTCCAGAGAGGTCTGATATACCGCAGGCGGGTGAGGATGGCACATTTCACACTAACCCGAAGCGTAAGCGAGGACTGGTGTTGCCTCCTCGCTTACGCTTCGGGTTAGTGTTAGCTTTAACCGCGTGCGGTATCAGCGGCCAGTTCGCTCTTCGGACCCTGCCAGTCGAATGGCTTCAGCCCGTCGATGCCGCATCGTCGTTGCAACCGGGAGGGCGGCGTTGGGGAAATGCCTCAACTTGGGGCGACTTCTCCCTGCGTACTCTGGGGCGTGATCTATGTTGGACGGTAACAGCCTGTTGAATAACCTTGTAGGACGGGCACTCTTGCCCGTCTTTCAGCTTGAAAACTGACGGGCAAGAGTGCCCGTCCTACCTTTTTCAACAGGCAGGTAAGGCCAACGGTGGGAATCCGTTTGGTTCGGCCGATCATTCGGTAAGAGGAGTCCGTCCCCATGAGTTCGACTGTGTTGGAACCTAGAGTCTCGCCCATCCAGGACGAGTTCGCCGATCTGTTTGACCACTATGTTGCGGACGACAACCTCCCTTCGACGGAATGGCTGACTCGCCTCCGCTTGGAACGGCCGCGCCGCAACACGCGGTGTTTGGGTGAGACGACTCGGGTGCTGAAGCGGATCAACGATGTGGTGGTCTCCGCGACGATGCTGGTCCTGCTGTCTCCAGTCTTGTTGCTGGTGGCCATTGCCGTGCGATTGACCTCGCGCGGGCCGGTCATCTTCAGCCAGAAGCGGGTCGGTTTGAATCTGCGTCAGAAGAAGCGTGACCGCCGTCAGCGGGACGAAGAGGATGTTGAACTGCCAGATGGCGTGGAGCGTCGCGGGACCGGGATCAATCGGCGTCGCGACGGTGGCTATGGAAAGCCATTCACGCTCTACAAGTTCCGCACGATGACGATCGATGCCGAGAAGAACGGTGCCCAGTTTGCGGTGAAAGGCGATCCGCGCGTCACTCGAATTGGCCGCTTCATGAGGAAGACGCGACTCGACGAGTTGCCTCAACTTTGGAACGTCCTGCGTGGCGAGATGTCACTGGTGGGGCCGCGTCCCGAGCGTCCCGAGTTCATCGAAAAGCTGTCGGCTGAAGTTCCCAACTACATCAACCGACTGGGCCTCAAGCCGGGCCTGACGGGACTCGCGCAAGTCATCAACGGCTACGACAACAACATCGAGAGCTTCAAACGGAAGGTGAACCTCGACCTGCTGTATCTTCAGAATTGCTGTTACCTGAACGACCTCAAAATCATGTTCCGCACGATCCGCGTCGTGCTGACCGGCAGCGGTGCGTTGTAGGGCGAGTTAGGCGAGCGGCAAGTGTTCTCATACCCGCAACGTAGGATGGACGCCTCGTCCGTCCGGCCCTCCGGGCAAGCGCGGACGGACGAGGCGTCCATCCTACGGGTAAATCATTTCCTGCCGCTCGCCTAACTTACTGGCGTGCGCGGCGCGTGGTTCCGATGACCTTCGGAGCGGTAAGGCGAGCGGCAGGAAATAGTTTACCCGTCAATGCCTGACGCGCAAGCGAAGAGGCTTGGCAACCGACCCTTCGCTTGCGCGTCAGGCTTTGATGGGTAAGGCAACTCATGCCGCTCGCCTAAGCAGAGGGCTTGCGCCCAGAGTCACGTCTGGCGTGGCCCACGCGGTGAAACGACGGCACTCCGAACAGGGTGTCGATTCGCGCGCGGCTGGCGTCTCGTTGTCTCGCTGGGTAATCTCCGACCCGCGCTTGGGACTCACCGCTTGCAGGATGTGGATGACGTGACGGAGATGAACGCCCCCGGTTTTGAGCCTTTCTCGGCGGTGAACTCGCACGCTGCCCCGACCGCAGGGGCACAGACCGAATCGATCGGGCGTGTCGTGCTGCCGACCGGAGCGGGCGCGACAGTCACACACACCGAGAAATGGGTGGCCGAGGTCGAGCAACTCTTTCGCGCGCGTGAGTCGGGTGCATTCTTCGTGCTGGCTCGAGTCGTGCGGCGCGTCTGGCAGAACGAGTTGGAGATCGCCAGCCCTTGGGTTCCGCCTCCGCACCGCAAATCGTGTGTGATGGAACGCGACCGTTTGTTGTGGCTCGTCGCCCGCGATGAATTGGGCGTTGATGCCGACACGCCGTTACCGCAGCGTTTGATCCTGATCGCGCGTCCAGAAGAGGATCAACTGCTGAAGTTCTCGCGCGAGGACTTGCTGCGGTACTACTGGCGGCTGCTGTTTCACGCGCGGATTGATTTCGAGTTGGGGCCCAAGACGACTCTCGACCGGATGCCGACCTCCGAGTTACGGCGGCGCATCGACGCCCTCGGCCAGACGCAGTTCGATGAAATTCGTGCGGTGCTACGAGCCGAGCAGATGTTGGTGCGGCCCGACGATTCGCGCTTGGTCTACGCCGAGTTCGTTGCGGTCTGGCACGAGTTGCGGGCGTTCGCTCCCACGTTGTTGCCGCTCTATTTCCCTGCGCTCGTTGACGAAGAGGCGGTGTTGCGGCGGATCGGTGCAGACTGCAATGCCGCTTCTCTGTTGGAGGCGACTCGCCCCCATGAGCAGTCTCTGACCGCAGTCGCTCCCGTCGCGACGCCCCCCGCCGATGTAGTCGAATCGTTGCTCGAAGACTCTCAGCTCAACCTCACCGCGCGTTCGCCGCGTGCTTATGCGGCTTACGTCCGCCGAGCGAAGCGTCTGCGCCTGGATGGCAACAACGTGCGCGCGGCGCTCGTCCGCCTACAGGCTTTCGATGTCGCACCGCTCGATCAAATGAACGACGCGCGGAGCGAGTTGTTGCGAGAGATCGAGTTCCTCGTGCGGCGCGTGCAGGCAGCGCTCGAACTGACCGACGATGAGGCTCGACCGTGGCTGGCGATGTGCGAGCGATTGCTGCCGGCGGCGCGACGCGGTTTCTGGAACGCCAACGCGCGACTGCTGTACGACCTCCAGCAAGTCTGCCTCGATCACGAGCAAGAGATTTACAAAGTCGATCTGCTGCGTTGGGCGATGCGCCTCGGCAAGGATTCGCTCAAGCGACCGCTTCCCAATCAGCGCGTCGTGATGATGTCGAAGCATTTGCGGAGTGCGGCCCTGCGCGTGCCGGTCGTGCAGATCGACGCGACCGGTCGCAAAGAGTTGAGTGGCCTGTTGCACTCCGCCGCCGCTGCTGCCGAACACCTGCTGCGCAAACGAATGGAACCGCTCGTCGCCGATGCGCTGACGGAGGCGGGGTTGGTCCCGAACGGCGTTGTCGAGCGAGTCGCCTTTCGCAAGGTCGTGCAGGAGTTACTGGATGGTGTCGTCCAGCGCGGGTTCCTCACGCTGGGTGAGATGCGTGACGCGATCGCGCGG
Source organism: Schlesneria sp. (assembly GCA_043733345.1). Classification (GTDB taxonomy): domain Bacteria; phylum Planctomycetota; class Planctomycetia; order Planctomycetales; family Planctomycetaceae; genus Schlesneria. Next base: position 9,653 of record JAYTGQ010000200.1, on the reverse strand, counting down.
AACCAACTCAAGATTCCGGACCTGACCGACGCGCGCGAGTTCCTCACGGGCGATCCTTTGCTGCGTGCGGACAAGCTGCTGGCGTCACGCATCGACGGTGTGTATCAGCGCGGCCCGTTCTATTTGCAGTGGATGCAACGGCTGAACTCGCTCGCCTACGGGACGACGTTCGGCCGGATGCTCACGAAGTTTGTGTTCCTGCCGTTCGGGTTGTCCTTCCTGTCGCTGATGGCGGTCGAAGAGATCGCACATCTGGCGCTGGGGCCTGCTGCGCCGGTGGCCGCGCATGTCATGGATGCACACGCTCCGGCACATTTGCCAACGGGAACGTCTGTTGTCGATGGGGCCGATCTTAAGCCTGTTGTCGTAGGTGAACCGAACCTCAATGCGAATGTCGCGGCGGACACCAAGCCCGAAACAACGCCGCCCATCGCGAACCTGCCGTCGGGCGATCCGATCCAAACGCAGCCCACGAAGACAGAGTCAACAAATCCAGATCCCGCGAACGGTTCGGCCACTTCAGACGCTCTGAACGAGATTACTCCCGCGAGTGGCCTCGCGCCGGGAGCCGACTCACTTCCGCCGACCGCGCCGCTGGCCGGGACAACTCACACGGCGGCTCGTCACCATTGGGTCTACAGCCGTCTGAACATGTTCTTACTCGGCTGCTTCATTTTCGCGCTCATTCATGCGCCACCGTTCCGGAACGCAGTCGAAACCTTGCTGCGGGCCACATGGAAGGTGCTGCGTGTCGCGCTGGTGAAAGTGCCGCGGTACGTCATGGCGTTCCCGCCGGTCGAGTGGTTGTTGAAGAGCTTCCCCATGAAGTTGTTTCGGCGGTTCGTCATCGCGCCGGTACTGGTGACTTCGATTTTTTGTGTCGTGTTGCCGTGGCTCGGCGTGTACGACTGGCCGAACCGGTGGTCGAGTCTCGCGGTACTGATCGTGTGCATTGCAGTCCTCAACTCGCGGTTCGGTCGCGACACCGAAGAGCTGACGCGCGAGTTCCTGTCGCGGCTGTGGTATCGCATCCGCACGCATCTGCTGCTCGGACTGTTCACGCTGATCGTCGATGCGTTCCACTGGTTGATGGACGGTCTCGAACGAGTGCTGTACGCGGTCGATGAGTGGCTTCGATTCCGCAGCGGTGAGTCCACCATCGCCCTCGCCGTGAAGGCGGTGCTGGGGCTGGTTTGGTCGTTTGTTCACGGCGTCGTGCGGTTCTGCGTGACGCTGCTGATCGAGCCGCAGATCAATCCGATCAAGCACTTTCCGGTGGTGACGGTCTCACACAAGATGATCCTGCCGTGGGCCGTCCACATCACGTATTTGCTCGCCGCGCCGCTGACTCCGTTCCTCGGAACGGTGCTGGCCAACGCGATCGGGCCGCTGGTGGTGACGGCGATCCCCGGCGTGTTCGGGTTCTTGGTGTGGGAACTCAAAGAGAACTGGAAGTTGTACGCGGCGAACCGTCCGCGCAAGCTGCGTCCCGCGCGGATCGGCCACCACGGCGAGTCATTACTGCGGCTGCTGTGCCCCGGTTTTCATTCGGGCACGATCCCAAAGCTGTTCGCGCGCCGTCGCCGCGCCGCCCGCATGACTCATCAAAATCCGAACGTCAACAAGCAGGCCCGCTACGCTGAGAAACTGCATCACGAGGCGGAGAGCCTGCGCCACTTTGTCGATCGCGAATTGATCGGCCTCCTCTCCGCCAGCCGCACGTTTCGCTATCGGTCGCTATCGATCGGTCACGTCGAACTGGCCACGAATCGCGTGACAATCCTGCTGCTTGATCGCGATCAGCCCGGTGAACCGGTGAAGATCGAGTTCGACGAACAATCGGGCTGGTTGATCGCGACCGTCGCCGATCTCGGCTGGCTGCGGGAACTGACCGATGAAGACCGTGCCGTGTTCCGAACGGCGCTCGCGGGCCTCTACAAACTTGGATCGGTCGATCTGGTGCGAGAACAGATCGAGAGCCATCTCGTCGCGCCGGTGATTACGGCTGTGGCCTCGCCCGTCGATGACATTCCCGATGCGACGGCTCCCGCGAAAGTTCACTTTGCTGCGTCAGTGCCTCACACGCCCTCAACGCACACGCTGTCGCAGTCGAACTCGCCACTCAAAACGCATCCCTACGATATGGCCTCGAACGGACTGGTTGTCTGGCCGCAGGCGCACTACGACGCGGAGGTTCACTTCGCGTTGGATGAGTCTCCGACAGCCACGCCTCGACCACGCTCACTCGCTCGCGCTGCCGGTCTCACGTCGCTGCCACTCGCCGCGATCGTCTTCGCCGAACACTCGCTCGACTGGGCCGAGTGGCACGCATACTGGGAGACAGAACAAAACCCGACTGCCATCCCGCGCCGGTTGCTGCCCGAGGTGACGCTGCTCCGGCAGAGGTGAAACGAGGCGTCATACTTCACACGGACGAAGCGGACACTAACCCGAAGCGTCAGCGAGGACGCCCTCACATCCTCGCTGACGCTTCGGGTTAGTGTCCGTCCGTCCCGATCGCGTGGAGAATCAGACCGCACGCCGCCATCACTCGCCGATCGCACACGCCAATCCCACGTAGTCCGGACGTTCGGCTGATGAGCGGGCGCGGAAGGCGCGCACGATACGGCCGTCTTTCACCACAAACGCGCCGGGCATCTGTAAGCCGTGGCCGACCATTTGACCAAACCCGAACCGGAAGAGCGTTCCTTCAAAGAGTGCCCGCCAGATGACGGACAATCCGGACACTTCGCTGAGCGTGCCGAGTCGCAGTTCCAGTCCGCGATAGACGCGGCGATCCGGATCGCTGACGTGGTCGATGTCGTCGAGACCGTGTTGTCGCAGGAGCGTACCCCCTTGAGCGACCGATCCCATGTGAACGACGATCGGTCGCACGCCCGCTGAACGAATCGCCTCGCGCTGACTGGCCAAATCGTGCAAGGCTTCCCGACAGAACGCACAGCCGGAATGCCGCACGCAGACGAGCAGCAGCGCCTGCTGTCGCGATAAGTCGAGCAGTGACTCACCGCGCTGTGTCGTAGCGGTGCGCAGGGCTTCGTCGAGCGTCAATCTTTCGGACTGTGTGCGGCGCGCGTCGTTGAGTCGCGCCGCTTGAACCAAGATCGCGGTGAAGGGGAGCCACCACGCGAGATCATTGGTGACGATGGTCCATCCCGCCTGCCAAGGGAACTCACCCATTGACGCCGCGTAGACAAAACCGATCGGGCCGAAGACCTTGCCCAACAGTCCCACGAAGACCAGCGGCCACCGCGCTACGGGATCGCGCGCGGCCAGCGCATACCCGACGCCGTACACGCCGATCACCATGCCCAGACACTGCACGATCGCCGGATAATTCGGCGGCTCCATCCCCAGCCACCGAAACGGCGCGAGGGGAAACAGAACAACAAACGCACTCCACGCGAGGTTGTAAGCCGCCGCCGCATACAGCACGACAGGGATCCAGCGGGGAACATCAGTTGAGTTGGTCGGCATCGCATTGCTCCGTATGAGTCCCTGTTCACGCCGATACGACCGTGAACTGGAACGACGATTAACAGCTTCTGTTCGCCTACCAGCCCGTTGAAAAACGTAACTTGGACGCCCTCGTCCGAGTGATTTCTCGTTGAAAACGGACGGACGAGGGCGTCCATCCTACATTTTTCAACAGGCTGCTAACTGCCCAAAGTTCGGCGCGGTTCTCCTGACTTCGCCCAAACGCCTGACCGAACGTCTCCTCTTCAAATCCCGTCTCTCATCCCCAAAGCAGCTTCTTCGTGGCGAGCAACTCGCGCGTGAAGCCTTCGACGATGTTAGGTGATCCGCCGCCGGGGAGGACTTCCCAAGTGTAGGTTTCCACTTCGAGATGCGGGGCGTAGCGGAGTTCGGGGAGCGTCGCGAGGGCCTGCTTCAACTCACCGCGCGTTGTGCCGAGCGGGCCGAGATGTTCGGCATCGACCGGGACGTGGAAGTGGACTCGCCACAGGGAGGCCTCGCGGAACTCGGCTGAGGGCGACGTGGTGAGTTGTTCGTCGAGATCGACTTGCGTCACCGTCCGGTTGGCGTTGAGAGCCGGCTTCGATCCCGGCCCCCTCTTCGCGTCGTCATCCAGTCGAGCAAACGTCTGATGCAAATAACGCGGTTCGACGTAGCGGGCGAGGATGCGGCGGGCCTCTTCGTTGCGACCCGGCTCCGCGACTTCGATGGCGCAGGTGATGTGGACCTTGTTGATGCGGATGTCGGCGGCGACGAGAGACCGGATCGACGCGGGAACGTCTTCAAATTCGACGGCCTGATGGCAAACGTCGTAACAGACGCCGAGATGCTCGCGCACCACTTCGAGAGCACGAACGTCGGCCGCGCGGGCGCGCAGACGCGCGAAGAACGAGAGCGTTTCGGCGGTGGTTTCGATCACGCAGAACGGCTCGGGTTCGATGGCGAGGCGGATCAATCGGCCGGTCTCGTGGTGGAGGCGACTCAGACCCTGAGCCAACTCAATCAGTCGGTCCGCGCAACGATCCGCGAAGTCCACGGGATGCTCGAATGGTTTGAAGCCCAGCGGCACGGTCGAGATGCTCCCCTCAACGCCTTCGGGCAGCAGTGCCGCCAGCACGCGGGCGCACGCCAGCGTGTAGTCGAGGCGACTCGGCTGCGTCCAATCGGGGAGGTAGACGTTTTCCTTCACACGTGCCGAATGAAAGTCTCCGTAAGGGAAGGCGTTCAACGTGTAGCACGACAGCCCGCGCGATTGGAGTCCGTCCGCGAACCGTGGCACGCCATCGGGCGACTGTTCGAGTTCTCGCACCACCGGCGCGGCGAGCCACAGCCCGGCGGCCAATTCGCCACCGTAGTTGGCTTTGATCGGCAGCGTGAAACGGTCGAGACCGTCTTCGACTTCGGCGACCGTTCGCCCCGGATGAACATTGGTGCAATAGCTGAGCGGCAGTGAACTGATCGTCATGGCGAGCGGCTCGGGTGGGAGGAAGATTTGGCGGGACAGTTCGGCAGGCGGGCGGTTCAAACGAGGGACGGGCGGGAGTATAGCTGCCGTTGGAACAACACCCTACCGGGGTTGGGTTCAAACCGACGGTTTGGCGGCTCGCCCCGTCGCGGCAATTGATCCATCGAGAGACTTCCCCTCAGAACGACCAGACGGCATGATCTCGCCTCGCCGCAACGGTCCCGCCCGTCAAAAAATTGTGGCTCGTTCGGAAACCTTTTGCCGCGCGAAGTGTTCAGTCACCGCCGCGTGGCAAGTCGCTCGCGATGAGACCCGTTCCCCGTGCCTGCCAACGCCCCACCTTCCTCGCCCCCTGATGAATCTGGATACCTGCGGGATCCAGAAGTCCAGCTCATGCTGCGCGCCAAGGAGGGTGATGACGCGGCGTTCACGCAGTTGGTGAAGGCTTATCAGGATCGACTGACGAACATTTTCTTTCACTTGGTTTCCAGCAAGGAAGCGGCGGAAGACTTGGCTCAAGACGTGTTCCTGCGGATCTATCGCGCGCGGCATGGCTACCAGCCGACCGCCCGCTTTTCGACGTGGCTGTTTCGGATCGCCAACAACTTGGCGAGTAACTCGCGCCGGTCGAAGGGCCGTCGCAAGGAAGTGAATTTGGCCGGAAGTGAGTCGGGGCCGCTGGGCGTCCGGCCGCAGGAACAGCTCGCCGTCGAGAAGTCGGGACTGATGCCCGCGCGGCAGTTGGACAAGCAAGAACTTCAAGCCGTCGTCCAGCAGGCGATGGAACAACTGAACGAACGTCAGCGACTGGCCGTCCTGCTGAACAAGTACGAGGACATGAGCTACGAAGACATCGGGGAGGCAATGGAATTGTCGGCCTCGGCCGTGAAGTCGCTCCTGTCGCGGGCACGCGAAAATCTGCGGCTGGCGCTGGAGCCGTACATGCAGTTGGGACGAGAAGCGAAGTGAGTGGTTCTGTTCTGACACTTGAACACATTTCAACACTAGCCCGACGCGCAAGCGAGGGCTGGACCTTCGATGGCGGTGAGGCCCTCGCTAGCGCGTCGGGCTAGTGTTCCGAGACTAAAACAGGTTTTGAAATGCGTTCTTGAGACTCGTTTGAGATTTGGTTCTTCGTGCTGGGGATTTTTTGACCGCAATGGAAAAGGTACTCAGACTCTCCGCCGAGCAACGTGACGATCTGGTGGCGTACTTGGACGGAGAACTTCCCGACCCAGTGGCCCAGGCGATCGATCAGGTTTTGGCGCGCAGCGAAGTCGCCCGACACGAGGTCGAGGCACTCGCCCGCACATGGGAGATGCTCGACGCCCTGCCGACGCCGAAAGCATCTGAAGAGTTCATCGAACGGACCATGACGACGCTCAAAGTGGGCGACGTTCCTTACGACATCACCGAACAACCGTGGTTCGGCCTGTTGAAGAAAGGAGCGGTCGTCGCGGTTTGGATCGCCGCGCTGGGTGTCTCCGGTTGGCTGGGCTTTCAAGTCACCGCGCGCTGGGTTCCGAACGAGCAGGAACAGATGCTGGAAGACCTGCCGGTGCTGCAACGGTTCGATGACTATCAGGAAATCCAGACGATCGACTTCCTAGAGCAGCTCAATCGCAGCAGTACGTTCGACACGACCGCAGAGAAAGGTTGAGCCATGTCTGAGCGATGCCACTCACTCATGAATTGTTCGTTTGTATCTCGAGCGACCGTTGATGAGGCATCTGAGCGGGGTGGCGTCAGCCCCCCGGCTCTTGGGCGTCAGCCCGTTTTCAAAGAACCGGGGGGCTTACGCCACCCCGCTCAGAAATGTCTCACTTTTGACCGCGTTGCTCGACCACGAGCCGCTCGGTTGGCGTGCGTGCTGGTTTGCTCGCTCGGCCTTGTGTGGCCTTGCTTGGCGAGTGCCGCCGACCCTAGTCCTGTTGCCAGCAAGCCTCCCGCAGCCAAGGTCTCCGCGACCAATCCCCTCGACGACCGCTATCGACAAGTCGAGAAGATGTCCGAGCTGGAACGAGATCGCTTGCAGCGGAACATCGCCGATTTTCGACAGCTCACACCGGAACAGCAGACGCACTACCGCGACTTGCATCAGAAGCTCGAAGCAGACAAGGCGGGCGGCGGCAAACTCTCCAATTTGTTGAGTGAGTACACCGCTTGGCTGACCACGCTCACCCCCAGCCAGCGTGATGAACTGAGCCAGGAGTTGGAACCCGCGAAGAAGGTGGTGCTGGTCACCAGATTCAAACGGGAACAGGATGCCCGCTATGAAGCGGCCCCGACCGAAACGCCCGCAGGCCCGGTGGGTGACTCCCGCCCACTCTTTCCGCGCGGCCTGCCACCGGGAACATACTTGTTGCCACCCGAGTTGTCGGCCGTCATGAAGGTCATCGCGAGCGAGGTTGGCCTGGAGCGAGACAAGTCGGGCGACGAGTGGCTCCTCAACTTCTACCTCGAAGTTCTGCGAACCAGCATCCAACAGCGGACACCCGGTGGCGCGGCGGAATGGCCAAGTCGAGACCTCATGCCGAAATTGGAGTCGGCCATCGAACGTCGCGAGTTGAAAGACCGGCTCCAGCGCAGCCCGGACATGAAACGCCAAACGATGATCCACTTGATCTTCAGCGGCATCATCCACAAGGCGTTGGAAGAAATGAAAGCTCAAAGCCCCACGCCCGTTGACCTGCAACAGGCATTCGATGCCTTGGATCAGCGCGAACAAGAGCGACTGACGTTGCTGTCCAAGTTTGAACGCAACCGCATCCTCGAAGACAAGTTTTTTGCCGGTCGCAAAGACGACCCGCGACCGCGCGCGCGCGGCCTGAGGGAGCAGCTCGACAGGATGCTCGTCACTTTGGGAGTCCCTCCTCTGCAACGACCGCCCGGTGGTGATGGCCCGCGCCCCGGTCAATTCCCGCGCGGCAGGATGCCCGATCGGCCGGACGGAGGTCGCCCCTTCGACCGACCTCGTAACGGCCCAGATAACCCAAGACGCCCCGGAAACGAATAGCCTTCGACCACACCCACCCGAAGCGTGAGCGAGGACGTTCCATGAATGACGGAGGCAGGTGGTTCTCACGCCTCCTCGCTCACGCTTCGGGTTGGTGTCCCTTCACTCCGCAATGTCATTCTGTTTAGGGAGTCCTTCATGCGTTGCTCGCTCCGGTTGTTGTTGTCCGCATTCGTTGCGTTCGGGCTGATGATGCCGAGCGTCTTGCGCTGTGAGGAGCCGCCCGCCACGTTGCTCGGTCTACCGCTGGTCTTTCGCGACGACTTCGAGTCTGGCAACCTCGACCGTTGGGAACCGAGCGAACCCAAGGCGTGGAAGATCGACGTGCGGAACGGCAACAAGGTCGGCAGCCAGTTCCAACACATCGTGACCAAAACGCCGGTTCGCTCACCGTTCAATCGGTCGGTCGCCAAGGACGTGATCGTCGGGGACTGCGTGCTCGACGTGAAGCTGCAATCGACCGCCCGCGACTATCCGCACCGCTCACTGTGCCTCTTCTTCGGCTACCAAGACCCGGCGCATCTGTACTACGTGCATCTCGGCCAGAAGACCGACGACCACGCGAATCAGATCTTCATCGTCAACAACGAGCCGCGCACTAAGATTTCCACGAAGACCACCGAGGGAACCAAGTGGGACAACGAATGGCATCACGCGCGGGTCGTGCGTGAGGTCGAGAGTGGCAAAATCGAAGTCTTCTTCGACGACATGAAAGAGCCGGTGATGACAGCCGTGGACAAGACCTTCACTTGGGGCCAAGTCGGCATCGGCTCGTTCGACGACACCGGTCACTTCGACGACGTGCTGGTCTACGGAACGAAGGTCGCGCGACCGGCCGTGAAATAGGCGGCCTCGTTTAACCGCGTGGGCAACGCCCCGCGCGTCTTGCGGCATGGAAAGCGTGTTCAACATTCGACGCGCGGGGCGTTGCCCACGCGGTTAGACGACGCGGCGTAGCCGCAGCCAAAGTAGCCTTCATCGCTCCGCGTGAAGGAAGCCGATGGGGAGTCGATGCGGCTGATGCCATTCGATGCGGGAATCGGACTCGGCTTCCTTCACGCGGAGCGATGAAGGCTACTTTTGGAAGACGGAACTGCGCGCCGTACGACAGGATTTCGAGACCTAGTCGTACGAAGCAATTGCCTGACCTCGATCACAAAGTTGTTACTTGCCCTTTGAGTTGTAGATCGCCTCCCGATGCGTCAGCCGAGCTTTTTCCGCAGCGTCTCTCATGCGTGGGCGGGACTCGTCCACACGTTTCTCACGCAGCGGAACGCTCGACTGCATGTCATCGCCGCGTTGGCTGCGGTGGCGCTGGCCGCGTGGTTGCAGGTGGACTCGATCCGCTGGGCCATCCTGCTGCTGACCATCGGAGCCGTCTGCGCGGGGGAGACCATCAACACGACGGTCGAGGCGCTGGTCGATCTCCTCTCCCCTGAATGGCATGAGCGAGCCAAGGTCGCCAAGGATGTCTCGGCGGGTGCGGTCCTGTTACTCGGGATCACCGCCATCGCCGTGGGCCTACTCGTCCTCGGCCCGCCATTGTGGACCGCATTGTTCTCCAAAGCGTGAACCTTCTATACCTCACGCGGTCAGTGATGAGACCTCTGAGCGGGGCGGCGTCAGCCCCCCGGTTCTTGGGCGTCAGCCCGCTGTGGAAGAACCGGGGGGCTGACG
>JAYTGQ010000199.1:0-17144 GCA_043733345.1 Schlesneria sp. | reverse complement strand
ACTCTCGCACCGGGGCGTTCGCGAAACTGACCTCCGAATACTGACAGTCTCGCGCTCGCCCCTGCCACAACTGACCTCGGGTTACTGACACTTGGCCCTTTACGGCTGAACTCCATCTGGAAATGTGCCGCTCGCAAAGCGTGATCCAACCGCCCCTTCACGCGGGCGGCGAGGAGCACCGGTGAGACATTCGGCTTGGTGCTGAAGAGAATCTGCACCAGTTCGCCGGTCCACCGAGACTCCAAGACGCGCAGGCCGTCTTCTTCCCAGAGCGGCTTGGTTCGCTCAATCAACTCGATCAGTTGTTGATCGAACGACTTGGCCGATGGCCAGCCGGTCCACGAGTAACGGAGTTGATACGCGCCACTGACGGTCGAGGGATCGTAGATGGGTGTTGGCGACATGGCAGCCTTCAATCTGCTTTACCATCCGGGCGAGCCGGATGGGGTCGGTGGAGTGATGGTCGTTGCGAATGAACGTTGTCGGGTTCATGAACGTTGTCCGGTTCATGTCGTGTAGTCCGCGTTGAGTTCGACATATTCTTTGGTGAGGTCGCACGTCCAGAAGCGGATGGACGACGTGCCATGCTTCAGTGTGAGGTTGATCGTCGTGTTGCGATTGTCGCGCAGGTTGGCGGAGACTTGCTTCGGATCGAACGCGACCGGGGCACCGTCTTGGTAGAGCAGGAATCCGTTCACCACGAGCGACATGTCCTCTTCCTTCAGCGGGACGCCAGCGTAGCCCGCTGCTGAGACGATGCGACCCCAGTTCGGGTCCGCGCCGCAGATGGCGGTCTTCACGAGCGGGCTGTCAGCGATGGTTTTTGCGATGCGAAAGGCTTCATCCCGCGTGCGGCATCCCGTGACGTTGATTTCGACAAAGTGAGAGGCACCCTCGCCATCGCGGATGATGTCGGTGGCCAGCTTCATCGCGACCTCATCGAGCGCCTGCTGGAACGCGGCGCGATCGGCAGCGGTGGTGAGGCCGACTCCCGCCGCGCCGTTCGCCAGCAGGATCACCGAGTCGCTCGTGCTTTCGTGCCCATCGACGCTGATGCAGTTGAACGAGTCTCCGACTGCGTGCTTGAGCATCGCCTGAGCGTCATCCGGTTCCAAAGCCGCGTCGGTCATGATGACGCAGAGCATCGTCGCCATGTTCGGCGCGATCATGGCGGCTCCCTTGCAGACGCCGCTGATCCGAACCGTCTTCAAATTGTGGGCCAACTTCGCCGAAGTCGGCTCGTCAACGGCTGGCGCATTTGTAGGACGGGCACTCTTGCCCGTCAGTGGCTCAGCGACGGGCAAGAGTGCCCGTCCTACAACATCCCCGAGCGTGACCGTCGCCGTCGCCTGCTTGGGAAACGTGTCGGTCGTCATCATGGCGCGGGCCGCGTTGTGAAAGGCTTCGGGCGACGAGGCCAATAGTTTCGCGGCGGCCGGGATGCCCGCTTGCAGCTTCTCCATCGGGAGGAACCGCCCGATGACGCCCGTCGAACAGACGAGCACATCGTCCGCCGACGCCCCGATCTGCTGAGCGACCAGCGCCGTCATGGCCTGCGCGTCCTCAATCCCCTTCAGCCCCGTGGCGGCATTCGAGTTCCCCGAGTTCACCACCACCCCCCGCGCCGTCGCCCGAGGCAACCGCTCGCGAGACACCTTCACCGGCGACCCGCACACCAAATTGGTCGTAAACACCCCCGCCGCCGCACATGCCCGGTCGGAAACAAACAACGCCAGATCGAGCTTCTGCGGATCGGCCTTGATCCCACACAGAATGCCAACAGCAGAAAAGCCCTGAGGGAGAGGAAGCAGGTCGGTCATGAGTCTTGCGTCCCGAATGAAAGGGGGCGGGGAAGTCGCGTTTGAAATCGTCAGAGCATTGGAACGAATCGAGCGCGTTGAGCAACCTCGACGATCGCATCGAGTTTCTCACGAACCTCGTTGTCCACGGTGGCTGGATCGAGCAGATCGACGAGTTGGCAGTAGTCCCGCTTGCGGAACTCCAGCCGTAGTCCGAGTCGAGCAAAATAGTTTTTGAAGAGCGGATCGAGAAAGTCGTCTGACGCCTTGGTGTCGGGCGACCACGGATCGGGACGACGAACGACTTGGAACGCCGCTTCGAGTTTGGCGATCTCTTCGTTCATGGCATCGATGCGCGGGCGGGAAAAGAGATCATTTTCCCCTCGCGCATAACGAACGAGTGCTTCGCGTTGGCAGAGATAGTTTTCGATTTCGCGGCGTTTCCAAGCCAGTTCTGTGAGCGGCTGACCGATGTGCAGTTCCTTGTCGAGACGGTCAAAGATGGCGATGCCTACGAGATCAGGGCGTGCTTCGCGGAGTCCGTAGAAATGGTCGCGGGCCAACGCAGGAACGTTCGTCGTGACCCGATGAAAAAACGGTCGCTGCAAAACAACATCGGCGGGATGCTTCAACAGGCGGGCAAACCGCTGGAGGATCAACAGGTCGGTTTCATCTTCGAGGTACAGCACCCAACCGGTTTCCTCAGCTAGGAAGTAGTCTTCCCAGCCGATGTCACGCAGCGACTTGAGTACTTGCGTCGGACGGTCGTTCATCGTGTGCGGCTTGCCGACGAATGCCACCACTTTGCTGGAACTGGCCGCCTCATTCAGCACAACTTCCGAGTGGCTAGCCGCAATGATTTGGCATCCGCGCAGAGTCGCCTGCTCGTTGATGACCGAGAACATCTCACGCTGTCTCAGAATTTCGAGGTGAGCATCGGGTTCGTCGAGGAGCAACACCGTGTTCGGATTTCGGAACAGGAACGCCAGAATCAGAAGCGTCTGCTGTAGGCCGCGCCCCGCCGCTGAGAGGTCCAGCCGTATGCCGCGCTCGATGTATTCCATCGTGACTTCGCCGCGTTCGACAAGGAACACAGGTGGCAGGAGTTCGACACCAAACAGCTTTTCGACAATGCCGGACAGTTCGGCCCAATCTGTGGGAGAAGCCTCATAGTTCTCGTAACAGATGTTGCGGAGAACTTGCGCCGTCTGTCCCTGTCCCAGCAGGACGTCGATCCGCCCCGGTTCGATTTTCGGTTCCTCGGCGGCAAGGCCCGACATCGGGGGCAGGAACGCGACGCGAACGTCCTTCATCGACTCGGGGATTTCCGACAGCTTGGCCTTATCGACTGGTTCGTCTTCGTAGCCCGGTAGTCTGAGCGGCCGACAGTAAATGGACTCGACGTTGCCGTAGTCAAATTCAAACCCGCAGGTCCATTCGGCATTGTCTGTCACTCCCGAGACTTCGATATCGATGCGGATGTTTTTGGTCTTCGCCGTTCCATTGGTGCGTTTGCTCTCACGAACGTGAAGCCCAGACCACAACAAGTCGGCCACGGGAACCGGAGCCGCCAGCAAATCCTTGCGATTGATCGTGACACCGGGACGCTTCGTTGGCGACTTGCGTTCGCTTCGCTTGGCCGCCCACTTTCGACGCCCCACGTCCCACAGTGACAGAGCTTGCAGTGCAGTCGTCTTGCCCGAGTTGTTCGGCCCGACAAACACGACGGGATTGCCGAGTTCGATCTCAACATCGTCCAGCCGTTTGAAGTTCCGAATTCGCAACTTGGTCAGCATGACAGTCCCGTCAAATGAGCGATTTGGGCTAACTCAACGTCGTAATCTATCGCCCACATGGCAGCAGGCCCATCGTCTCGGGCAGGCCCGCCATCAGGTTGAGGTTTTGGATGGCGACGCCCGAGGCGCCTTTGATGAGGTTGTCGAGGCACGAGACGATCAGGACTTTGCCCTTCACGACGCGGACGGTGATGTCGCAGAAGTTGGTGTACGCGCTGTCTTTCGTCGATGGCAGATGATCGACGACGCGGATGAACGGTTTGCCCGCGTAGAACCGGCGGTACTCGGCGAGGAGTTCCTCCTGCGTGACGGGCCGCGTTGGCGTGGCGTAGATCGTGGCGAGGATGCCTCGGTCCATCGGGACGAGATGCGGTTGGAAGATCACTTCGACCGACTGGCCCGACACGGTGGAGAGGACTTGCTCGATCTCGGGCATGTGGCGGTGAGTGCCGACGCCGTAGATCGAGAAACTTTCGTTGCACTCGGAGTAAAGCGTGTTCAGTTTCGGAGTCCGCCCGGCCCCGCTGACGCCGCTCTTCGCGTCGATGATGATGCCGGTCGGTTCGATCAGCTTGGCACACAGCGCGGGGGCCAGTCCGAGAATCGAGGTGCTCGTGTAACAACCGGGGTTCGCGACGAGGTCCGCGTTGGGAATCTGGTCGGCGAACAGTTCCGGCAGCGCGTAAGGGGTCGATCCCAGACGAGTCGGATCGGTATGCACGTGTCCGTACCACTGGGCATAGACGGCGGGATCGTTCAGCCGGTAATCGGCACTCAGGTCGATCACGCGACAGCCCGCCGCAAGGTACTCGGGGACGACGGCCATGCTCGCGGCGTGAGGCAGACAGCAGAAGACGAACTTCGCCCGCTCGGCCACCTGCGCCGGCTTGAGGTCTTCGCACCGAATGTCGAGCCGCCCGGTGAGGCTCGGATGAACGGCCGAGATCGGCGGCGATCCCTCCTGCCGCGACGTGACCGCCGTGACTTGGGCCTCGGGATGATTGACGAGAATCTTGAGCAGTTCGAGCGCCGTGTAACCGGTCGCTCCCAGGATGCCGACTGTAACCATGAGAACGAAGTCCCTTTCGGTGTTGTACTGGGCACGAACGACGGATGTCGTTTAACCGCGTGGGCAACGCCCCGCGCGTGAACTGCGAAACAGGCTCCAACCTCAATCGCCGCGTGCGGCGGTGCCCACGCGGTTAAACGAGTCCACTTTCGGCCGCAACCTAATGCAGGCTGCTCAGCCACAGGCTGTTGGCGGGTTGTACGGGCCACGACTCGCCGAGCGAATCGCATTCTGACGGGCGTCATTCGCACGAACAAGGCCGGTGGATGACAGTCACGTACAGTCCGTTCCACCGTTGTTGGGTGTCACCATTGAACCGCGCCAGCAACAGCCACTCGTGCGGGATGTCGGCACCGATTTCGGTCAATCTCTGCCGCGTCGCGTCGAGTACGCCCGGATGGCGGGTGTCATCGACGACGATGACCGCATCGTTGGCGAGTACCGGCCATCCGTGAGTGATCGCGCGACACTGCGACTCGGGGCAGTGATCGCCGTCCGAGAAGAAGACCTCCACCTGCTGCGGGAGTTCGCCTGCCGAGATATCGACGAACGGTTCTTTGTCGCGGAAGTCCGCATCAGGGGCCGACGCGATTCTGCTCGATGGCGAGGGACTCCAGTTCGCGACGCGCGGGTGCATTCGCGGGTTCCAGCACTGTTGTCACCTGCAAGTCGCGCCGACGTTTGTTGAGGCTTTCGAGGCGTGCCTGCTGTTGGAGCAGTGATTTGCCTTCGTCGTGATGACCTTGCAGAGCGCAGGCCGTCGCGTGGGCCAATCGCGCAGTGCGCGGTGGCGTTCGCAACTGGGCGGCCTCAGCTAGGCGGGCCTCGGCGAGATCGTAGTGTCCTGTTTCCAAGGCCAGTTGTCCGGCCTCTTGCAAGACCTCGGGCGCGGGATGCGGCCGAGTGAGCATGTCCTTCAACATTGCCTCGGCGGCCGTCCACTGACCCAGCTTCCGCAGGGATTGCGCGGCACCAACGCGGGCGGGGATCGACGTGGAGTTCTCACGAATCGCCAGTCGATAATGCTGCCATGCGTCGCGGGACAATCGCAGTTCGAGCAGCAGCTCGGCAAGACTCTCGCGCGCCAATTCGTGCTGTGGACAATCGGCTAACACCGACTGGAAAGCCTCCCGCGCCTGGTCGCTGTCGCCGCGCAAACGCGACGCCATGCCCCGATAAAACGTCACGTCCACCGCCTGCGGGTGAAGCATGCCCCAGGCGGTCAGCACCTCGTCAGCCTGTTGAGCGTTCTGCCGCACGAGGTATCCTCGGACAAACGCCTCGGCCACGTCCCCGGCATCGACGCCTGCCATCACCAGCCGTTTCAATTGCGGCTGAGCGTCTCGATCAAACTGGCCGGACTGCACGCGCATCAGCTCGCGTTCAAAGACAGGTCGAGTGGCCTTGGGATCGGCGATGGCTCGACGTTCCACGAGGGCCGTCCAGACATCTCGATCACCGCGCCGCCGAGCACAGCGCGCGGCAAGCCAATCGGAGTCCGCATCCCAGGGGGAGAGGCGTTGAGACCAAGCCGCCCACTGAATCGCGCGTGCCAATCGGCCCTGCGACTCGGCTCGGCTGGCCAGCCACCAGGCACACTGACCGGCGAGTAACTCAGCGACCATTCCCACCAGCGCGAGCGTCAACACCACGCCGAACCACGACCGGCGGCGTTTGTGCCGGGGAGGTTCTCCACCCCCCTCGTGACGTTTGTTGATTCCGTTGACCGACATTGCGCCCCCCCTGATTTCAGACACACTGTAATTTCAAGCACACCCTGCTCGAGCACTCAGCCTCAGGCCGTGAGATACCTCGCGCGGTCAGAAGTGAGATATTCGGCGAGTTTAACCGCGACCCTCTGGGGAGCGATTTTCCAGTTGCGCTGTAGCCCAAGAGCGCTCTCCAGAGGATCACGGTTAAACGCCTCACTTTGGGCCGCATGGGTATATACCTCACACGGTTCTCGATGAGACATTCTTGGTGAGCCGGGCGGCGTAAGCTCAATGGCACTCACTTTGGGAAAATATCCTGAGCGGCACGGCGCTAGCCCAATGGCACTGACTTTAGAGATGTCAGACCAATCAGCCGGAACGCGCTAGCGTCCGGTTCTCGATGAATTTGAAAACCGGACTTAGCTGGAAAAGAACCGGCGGCTAGCGCCGTGCCGCTCACAGAATGCCAAAGTGAGTGCCATTGGGCGTCAGCCCCCGGATTCTGAGCTGCAATCACCAGAGTCCGAGGGCTGACGCCGCTCGGCTCACCACTTCTGGCGGAAACGTCAATCAACGGAATGCGTCTGGCATCAGGCAGCGCGGCGGTACGGCTGTTCATCTTCGTGGTCGGTGTCATTTTCGGGCGGCGTGTCGTGACCGTAGCCATAGCCATAGCCATAGCCATAGCCGTAGTCCGAGTTCGAGGAGACCTCGACGTGGTTGGCGACGAGTCCGATCACTTTGACACCTGAGGTGCGGAACGAGTCGATCGCGCGGGTCACCATTTTGCGGCGGTTCTTATCGGGTCGCACGACAACGATCGCACCATCGACGATGCGGCCGATAATCGCGGGGTCGGTAACGGCCAAGACTGGCGGTGCGTCGATCAGAATCTGGTCATAGATTTGTTCGGCCCACGCGATGATGTCGCTGAAACGCTCACTGGAAAGCAGTTCCGAGGGATTGGCCGGACGAGCCCCGGACGGCATGAAATCGAGACCCTCGACGCCCAGATGAAAGACGTTTTCGAGGCACCGTTCGGCAATGTCGATCTCGAGCTTCTTGTCGTTCAGAACTTGAGCCAAGCCGCGCGGGCCTTTGAGATCGAGCAATTGCGTCATACCGGGACGACGCAGGTCGGCATCGATCAGGAGCGTCTTCTTGCCCGCTTGAGCGAACGCCACTGCGAGATTGGCCAGCGTCGTCGTCTTGCCGTCGCCCGGCTCAGTACTCGTGACGACCAATCGCTGTGTGGCTTCGTTCGAGAACGTGATGAAATTACGCAGACTGCGGAAGGACTCGGACTCCACGCTGTTCGGCTGCATGTGCGTCACGACCAGCTCTAGGCCCGTTCCTTCTAACGGCTCCATGCGGCGAATCATGGCGAGCATCGGCAAACCGAGCTGCCATTGCAGTTCGTCCGGCGAACGGAAGCGGTCGTCGAGGGCATCCAAGACATAGATCAAGCCCAGTCCCAACGCCACGCTCATGAAGAGGCCCAGCAGGACGGTCGTCGAAATTTTGGGAGAAATTTTCCCGAGATTGACCCGCGGCTCGCTGACCACCTTGATCTTCAAGCCCGAGTTGGAACCCATGTCGATCTTTTTCATCTGGTCGAGCACGATGTCGTAGAAATTCCTCATCCGGTGCAGGTCCAGTTCCACGATTTGCATCTTGGCCATGTCGTTGTTCATGTTCATCGCTGTGCCGCGTTCGCGCTCGAACTCGGCGCGAATGGCGGCTTCGTGTGCGGCCGCCTGCGAAAGGCGTTGTTGAGCCATCTGCCAAATTCGCGGTCCCAGTTCCCGATCGCGCAGGTCTTTCATCGAAGCGGCTGTGACCTGAGACCGTTCGGACACCCATTGCTCGGTGGCTCGAATGCGACTCTCCAACTGCTGAATCTGCGGGTGATTTTGCCCGTAGGTCATCTGCCGCTTTTTCAGCTCAGCCCGATCCGCCAGAAGTTGTTCTTCCAGCCGGGCGCGCGAGTAAGTGTCCGTCGCACCGATACCCATCGAGTTCAAGAGCAACTCGCGCGAGACATCGCCTGCCGCCTGTTGCACGAACTGAGCGATGTCGCTGCCAGTGCGCAAGGCTTCGCCGAGTGAGTTGAGAAACGCGCGGGCTTCCAGCGTTTTCTTCTGAGCCTCAACCAAGGCGTCGTTCAGCTTGATTGTCCGTTCGATGACGACGTTCGTGTTCTTGTCGTTCCCTTGGAGCAGCACTCCCGAGCTACGTTTGAGCGCCAATAATTCGCTCTCTTTGTCCGTCAACTTTCGCTCAAGTTCGCCCTTCTCCTTGGAGAGCAGGACCAGGGTTTCATTGGAGCTGCTGAGATGCATTTGCTTCATGAATTCGA
Source organism: Schlesneria sp. (assembly GCA_043733345.1). Classification (GTDB taxonomy): domain Bacteria; phylum Planctomycetota; class Planctomycetia; order Planctomycetales; family Planctomycetaceae; genus Schlesneria. The sequence goes on along the minus strand of JAYTGQ010000199.1, from coordinate 8,409 downwards.
GATACGAACTGACGATGGCATTGACCACGACCACTGCCGATTGCGGACTTTTGGAAACGTAGCGAATGTTCACGACATTGGTCATGCGCGTGACGGAGACGGTGCAGCCGTTACGCAGGATGGAAGCATATTTCGCTTTCGATTCACCCTGGAGGTCGATGCGATGTTTGGACGGCAGCTTTTTGATGGCCCCCTCCAGCACAGCATCGCTGATCAAAATCTTTTGGTAAGTCGGCATCACGTCCTGGATGGCGCGCTGCTCCGAATTGTTCTTGCCATCGAGGACGCTGCCTTCTGTCTTGAGGATCAGAATCTCGGCCGACGAGTCATACTTGCGCGTCGCGGTAGAGTAATAAAGACTGCCCAGCGATCCGCCAACGAACACGCAGATGAGCAGCAAGCCGATTCGATGACGGACGACCTGGAGGAAGCGTGCGACCTCGACGAGCGGGCTGTTCGTGTGCGTGGAATCAGATGTCGGGGAAGCGTTGTCCGAACTCATGATGATCCTGGTACTTCGAGCAGATTGAATGTCATCGGTGCTTGTCGTGGTCTCGACCGAGCCGTCTGATGCAGGCGCGGCACGGCCGGCTCGGCGGCGAGAATGTTCTATGGAAATTGCCGACGTGCGGTCTGAGCCTCGACGCGCGGGTGCGAGACTTCTCCCGTTGTCGAGCGGCCCCGATGAGCTGCTCAACGTTGCCGCATCATGCAACCCGATTCGCCTCGCCGAAGTGCCTCTGGAAGTGACAACGACCGCGAACCTTAGAACAGCGGTACTGAAGAACTGATGCCGAAGCGAATGATGTTGAGGGCTTCCATCACGACCGTCGCCGGCGTTTGCTCGACGCTGACGACATCACCCGGTGACAGGCGGAGGTTGGCCGCCGAATTGCGTTTGGCCTGACGCAGACTGACTTGAATCACCACTGTCTCAGAGCCGTTAGCCTTGCGGCGAATCACGAAGATCTTGTCGGCCACGGTAACGCTCGATCCACCCGCCAAAGCGATGGCGTCGGTGACACGCACGTCCTCGGCAATCGGGAACTCGTAACGATCTGGCTTCTTGACCAAGCCCATCACATGCAACGGTTCGGGATCGCGCTTTTCGACTCGAATGATGGCACCGTCGGAAACGGCGAACGATTCAGTCCCCGATTTGATCGCGGAAACAAGATCGACGCGCAGGGACTGAAACGGCCCGTTCGTCGTGTTTCCAATTGCCAGCGCGTCCGATGATTCGCCGCTCAGTCCGACTGTGTTGACGCCAGGCAGATTGATGCCAGGTAGGCTGTCCGAAGCGATCCGATCGGGCCGGGTTCCGCTCGGTGGAGTCGGATTGCGAATCTCGACAATCGTTCCCGCGTCCTTTTCCAAGCCGCCCGCCGCGACAATTGCCGCCAGCAGATCGCTACTGCCGCGCGGCAACTCGTAAATGTCCGGTGACTTGACGGCACCCATCACCGTGACGCGGTTCGTGCGCTGTCGCTTCATGGTCACGGTGACATTCGGGTTGCGATACAACTGCCGGTCCACGCACGCCAGCACGATGGCCGCTTCAGCCGCTTCCATTTCGAGTCCCGCCAGCCGGATCTGACCGATCTCGGGCAGTGTGGCAACGCCGACCTCGTTGATGCGCACCGGAAAACGAACTACGTCCTTCTCATCCAAACCCGCCGCAATTGCGACATCGATCACGTCGCCGCGATCAATCGTGTCGCTTTTGACCGAAGTGCGGGCGAGCCGCTGGAGATCGAGCGTCTGCGCGTTCTCGCGTTTGACCGCCAGCAGTTCAGGCGGCATGTCACGAAAGGAGTACTTGTCACCGCCCGTCGTCTGGCAGCCAGCCACGAGAGCGAGCGTCAACAGCCAGATGCATGATGTGGAACAGCCCACGAACGAACGGATCTGAAACCGCAGTTCTGTTCGCAATTTGAGAATTTTGTCTGAGTGATTCGCCATCGGGTGCTCGTCGATCCTGGTGGCTGGCATTTCAATCGGAGACCAACAACGGTGATGGGCGGCGACGCAAGATTCCGCGCTGCCGACCACAACGGTCCACCGATTCGCGGCGGGTTGTAGGAGAAGATTTTTAATGGGTCAAGATGGATGTCTGGCATCCGCTGCGACGGCTGCGGTCGTCTAAGGAACTGGCTCGAAATCACTTCCCGATTTCCAGTCGCTCGTTTAACCGCAAGCCGAAGGCGAGCGCGGAGGGGTGACACCGTGCATCAACTCCGGACCGCCTCCGCGCTCGCCTTTAGCTTGCGGTGAAACGAGGAAGTTGTTTCGAGCCAGTTCCGAAACAGGCAACAACTGACCGAGTGGCGTATAAACCGCTCGGCCCCAAGTCGCACTATGGCGCACACGGGAGAAGCTGACACTCACCCGAAGCGTGAGCGAGGAACGCACCTCACGTCCTCGCTCACGCTTCGGGTGAGTGTGAAATGTGCCATCCTCACCCGTCTTCGGTATAGCGCGATCTTCAACCGCGCGTCATCCAGCAAGTGGCCAGCGAACACCTCCCACCCGTCGTCCTCTCGAAAGTGATCCGCATGATCGATGTTAGAAACGTCACGAAGGTTCACCGACGTGGTTCATTGGAGGTGCCTGCGTTGCGCGGTGTGACCTGCCAAATTCCGGCGGGGTCGTTCGCGTTCATCCTTGGTCCGTCGGGGAGCGGCAAGAGTACGCTGCTGTACCTGCTCGGCGCGTTGGACGAGCCTTCCGCCGGAACGATCGAAATCAACGGCCGGTGCCTGGGTGCAATGACGACGCGCGAGCGAGACCAGTTCCGTCGCGAGGAAGCGGGATTCATTTTTCAGAGCTTCAACCTGCTCTCAAATCTTTCGGCAATCGACAACGTGCTGGTCCCGTTCCTGCCACGGGGAGTCTCAGCGGCGCAGCGTACCGAGGCCGCCCAGTTGCTCGACCGGTTGGGACTCGGCGACCGCGCTCACCACCGACCGAATCAACTTTCCGGCGGCGAACAACAGCGAGTGGCGATTGCCCGCGCGCTGCTCAAGAAACCGAAGCTGGTCTTGGCCGATGAACCGACGGGAGAACTCGACAGCGAGAACAGCGCCGCGATCCTCGCCGCATTGCGATCACTTTGCCGTGAGCAAGGCTCGACCGTCGTCGTGGTCACGCACGAGCCGGAACACATTCAACCGGGCGACTGCGTCATCCGCATCCGCGACGGCCGGGCGATCGAGTAGCACGCGGCTGCGCGCTGTTGTGCCCGGCTCTCCTAACCTCGCACAACGATCCGCCCGAAGATCTCCTCTGCCGCTTTTTCTGGGATGAGGCTGCCAAAGCAGGAGCCATCAAGAATGATGGCGGGAGACCCGCGCCGAACGCGCTGCGATCCCCTACCTCGATCCGAAGTAGAACAACGTCAAGCCGAGCGAGACTCGTTCTACAAGCGGATGCAACAGCGCGCCCGCATCAAGGAGTTCGACCACGGCAATCGTCAGCATTCCAGCCAGCACGACGAGGGCTTTGATGTCGCCCCACGTTCCCGATGCAGGTTGACTGCGGCGGCGGTTGAACCAGTTTGAGATGCCGCCCGCGATGGCTCCCAGCAGGTACGCGAAGACCATGCTCAACAGTGAAATCGTCTGCGGCTCGAACAAACGTTCTTCACGAAACAGATGAATTCCCAAGCCGACGAACGCCGCGATGATCATGAACCGGATCGTGTTCTTCGGCAGGTAGAGCGGGTGCCGCTCGCGGTCGATCGCGCCGTCATCCTCGAGCCGCCGCATGACCTCGGGCGACAGGGCCACAAACCTGCGGGACGTGAAGTAGTGCGCGAGGGCAATCAGCAGCGTCTCGATCCAAATGGAATCGGGCGGACGATGAAAGACCATCTTCGTCACGACAACCCCCACGACAATCAGCGTCAGCAGTGCGCGAACGCTGCCAGTGGGCAGGCCGAGCGGTGGCCACGTCTTCGGCGATCCAGTGAATTCGTTGTCCATGATGAACCTCGTGTTTGGGGGTGATGAATCTGCGAGTGGCAGGTTGCCGAATGGCTTGAGGCGGCCACCACTACGGCAGGGAATGAGGTTCGGATCAGTTCGGGAGTTGTAGGATGGGCACTCCTGCCCGTCCGGCTTTGGTTGGCAACACAGAGGACGGGCAAGAGTGCCCGTCCTACAAGAGAGGCAGAAGCCCCTCACCCTCTTCCCGCAGAGCCGGGGCGAGGGGACAAAGCTGAAGAGATCACGCGAACAGATCCATCACGGCTTTGCCCGTGCCATCTTCGGTCGCATAGAACGGGCGCTTCTCGACATCGAAGGCGGTCTTGGGACTGATGCCCATCGCGGTGAAGATCGTCGCGTGGAGATCGGCCACGCTGACGGGGTTCTCGATGGCGACGCACGGACGTTCGGGGTTCGTCTTGCCGTAGAGAAAGCCGCGCTTCACACCGCCACCAAACATCACGACCGATGAGCCGCCCGTGAAGTGGCGATGCAGGCCGTAGTGCTTTAGTTCCTTGAAGGCATCGACCTTCTCGGTCGTCTGGTCGTTAGCGTTCGAGCCGGGTTTGCCCTCGATCATCATGTCGCGACTGAACTCGCTGGCGACGATGACGAGCGTCCGGTTCAGCAGCCCGCGCGCTTCCAAGTCGAGCACAAGCTGCGCGATTGGCCCGTCGATCTGTTTCTTCATATCGACGAGCGTCGTGTGTCCGTTGGCATGCGTGTCCCAGTTGAAGAACGGTATGTACTCGGTGGTCACCTCGACGAAGCGCGCCCCCGATTCGACGAGCCGCCGCGCGAGGAGACAACCTCGACCGAAGCGGCCGGTGTCGTACTTCTCGTAGCTCTCCTTCGGTTCTTGCGAGATGTCGAAGGTGGCTCGTTCGGGCGAACTGAGCAACCGATGAGCCTTGTCCATCGCGCGGACCATCGACTCGCGCTGGTGATCGCTGAGGACTTCGCGCTGCGGCGTGCGGTCGATCAGTTTTTGATAGAGCTTGTAACGGTTCTCGAACCGGTCGGGGACCATCCCCTTCGGCGGCTTCACCGACTGAGCGGCCTCTTCCGCGAACGGCAGGTTCATCGGCCCGAACTCGGAACCGAAGAAGCCCGCCGTCGTGAAGGCTTTGAGTTCCTCCTGCTCACCGACTCCTTCCAGCCTTTGTCCGATGTTGATGAACGGCGGGATGACGGGATTGCGCGGCCCGAGAACGCGCGCCATCCATGCGCCGAGATGCGGGCACGCGACTGTCTGAGGCGGCACGTAGCCGGTGTGCCAGTGGTACTGATGCCGCGAGTGCAGGATGCTCCCCAAGTCGGGCTGCACATGCGAGCGGATCAGCGTCGCGCGGTCCATGATCTTCGCGATCTGCTCCAGTCCCTGCGAGATCTTGATGTTGTCCACCACCGTGTCAATCGCGGGAAACGTGCTGAGGACGCGGTCGATCGGCAGACCGACCTCAAACGGCAGGTACGTCTTGGGATCCCAAGTGTCCGGCGCTCCCATACCGCCTCCCATCCAAAGCAGAATGCAGGCGTCGGCGGTGGCCTGCGGATGCTCGATCTTCTCGCCAGACGGGGCGGCGCGGAGCAGTCTCGGCTCACCCGCCATCAGTGCGGCGGTACTGGCAGCGGCGAGTTGCTGGAGGAACTGGCGGCGCGATTCCCGCTCGATGGATGGTTCGTGTGACGTGTTGGTCGGCATGATGCGGTCTCCGTAGGATGGGCACTCCTGCCCGTCCGGCTTTGGTGTTGAAGAGCGGACGGGCAGGAGTGCCCATCCTACAAGTCCTCATCTCACCAATTGAAACTCGGGCAGCATGATCGCTGCCCACAGGACATCTTCGATTCCCTGTTCGGTCAGTTTATCACCGAGGGCGGCCATGAGAGCCTCCAATTCTTGGGGCGTTGGGTCACGGCTGAGCGCGTGTTTCCAATGCCGCTTCACGAAGTGTTGCGGCGAGTCCCACGAGCGGGCGAGCAGCTTCTTGGCTCCGCGATTCAGAATGTCCGCCAGCGTCTCACCGTTTGACAAATCGATCGCTTCGAGCGTGGTGAGCATCTCGGGACGAACGCTGATGATTTGATCGCGGTTCGGTCGGCCGAGCGACTTCATCAGGAAGTCGCACTTCACGAGCGACGCTCGCACCATCAAGTTGCCGGACTGCACCGCTTGATTCAGTAGCGCGGTGATGACCGGATCGAGTCGAGTTGCCCAAACTCCCGGCTGCGCAACAAGTGCCGCGGGTTGCCAATCGGTGGGCGGCTGTTTGTACTTTCCGTTGGCATCAGGCAGAGACTTTGAAAACGTCCACGTTTCAGACGTGCCCAGCGAGAACACCTGACCGTCAACGGCGGTGGCTCGGACCTCGCAGAACATGCCCGCCGGGTTGGGTGTGGCACCGCCGTTCTTCGCGACGATTACGATTTCGTTGGGACCAGCCTTGAGGCGCGACGTGATGAGGATCGCTTGCGGCTGCTCCCAGTTGTCGCCAGCTTCGACTCGCACTCCGTTGATCGAAAGGACGTAGCTGTTGTCGCAGGTGATGACGGCCACGGCCTGCTTCGGCACGGTCTTCAAGTCCCACAGCGTCTGGAATGCAAAGGCTTCGTTGGCGGGAGAGCCGGACGAGTCGGCATAGCCCCAGATCCACTTGCCGCTAAGTGACTCGGACGCTTCGAGCGTCCGGGGCACTTCACTGGCAGCCGCTTCACGACGGGCCAGCTTACCGCGAACGATCTGCGCGTCGTAACGGGTCGGTGCCGCCTCGGTCAGTTGCCAGACGGCATCCATGAATTGTTCGGCGGTGAGCCGCTTGGCGCGCGGTCCCGCGTAGACGTAGCCCGCGTCGTCGGTTGTTTGCGTGACGACCTGCGTTTGCGACTGATATGCCTGCGATGTGGCGATCAACTCCAACGTCTGCTTCAAGTCGTAACGCTTCTCGACGAGGTCACTGGCCAGAAAATCGAGCAGGTCGATGTTCCACGGCTCGGTCTGCATGGCATCGGTCGGATGCACGAGGCCGCGTCCCATGAGTCGGTGCCAGAGGCGGTTCACGATCGTGCGCGGGAAGCGGCCGTTCTCGGGATGCGTCATCAGGGCAGCGAGTTGTTTGAGCCGCTCGGGCTGCGGGGCCTTCGCGTCGATCTGCCCCAGCTCGGGGAACAGCCACGCCGCCTGAGCCTGCCTGCCGACTGGCTTGTCGCAGCGGTGAATCTCCAGCGGACGCTGCGAGAAGACGGCGGCCAAGCCATACGATTCGTCGAGCGTCCAGCGGTCGATGAAGCTGTCGTGACAAGACGCGCACTTCAAATTAATGCCCAGAAACGACTGGCCCACGCTCTGAGCAAACTGAATCTCAACAGTCTGGCCGGCGCTGACCTCACCGCGCCAACGAATCCCCTCACCAAAGCCAACACTGTCCTGAGTCGGCGGAGCGATCAATTCCCGCGCGAACTGATCGTACGGCTTGTTCGTGACGAGGGCGTGATAGAGCCACTTCGTGATCTGCTTCCGCCCGCCGGTGATGAAGCCGGTCCCGGTGTAGTCGTTCCGGAGCAAATCATTCCAGAATGTCAGCCAGTGCTCGGCATAATGCACGTCGCGCGCAAGCAACTCGCGCACGAGACGCGTCCGCTTGTCAGCGGTCTGGTCTGCAAGGAACTTGTCCAGTTCTTCCGGCTCGGGGAGCAGGCCGATCAAATCGAGATGGACGCGCCGCGAGAACGTTGCATCGTCGATGCCCTTCGGTCGCGGAGTTTTTTTCTCGGCGAGCTGCGCATCGATGATCCGGTCGATCGGGTGAATCCGTCCGTCGCTGGCCGCGGGCAACTCGGGCCGTCTCGGTTTGAGCGGCGGTTCATACGGCCGCGCACCAAACGTGAAGCCCCGCTCCCACGGCAGGCCCGCGTCGATCCACGTCTTCAATAATGAAACCTGCTCGGCTGGAACGCGCGGTCCCTCGGGCGGCATCCTCACGTCGGGATCGTCACTCGTCAGCCGTTGGATCAGTTCGCTCTCAACACTCTTCCCCGAGACAACCACCTTGCCCGACTCACCGCCGATCAAAGCCGTCTCGCGCGTGTTGAGGGACAGGCCCCCCTTCTTCTGGTCGCCGGTATGACACTTCCCGCAGTGCTGCTTGAGAACCGGCACAATCTCATGCGCGAAATCGACTTCGTCAGCAGACGCGGCGGCGGTGGCCAGAGACAGGCCGCAAGCGAAATGTCGTAGGAAGGTCCAGCTTTGAACCACTCGACCCCGGAACGACACGAGCATCAATTGCAGGTCTTCGCCAATCATTCGAGTTCTCCATCAATGCCGTCTAGTGCCGCGTCACAGCTTAATCTTCGGGTAGACGGAGGTCAGCTTGCAACGGGCGTCGTCGATTTTCATTTGCCAGTCGATGCCGCGTTGGGTCGA
>JAYTGQ010000198.1:0-17145 GCA_043733345.1 Schlesneria sp. | reverse complement strand
TGAGAGGTTTCCGAGCGGGGCGGCGTCAGCCCCCCGGTTCTTCCGAAGAGGGCTTACGCCCAAGAACCGGGGGGGCTGACGCCGCCCCGCTCAGATGTCTCATCACGAATCGCGCGAGGTAGAAACGAGGCCGATCCCGCATTACTCCCGCTTCGCCGCGTGCATCGCGAGGTCCGCGATCATCTGTTTCGTGGCCGCTTCGCTCGCTGCTTCCCACTGCCTCGGGCCAAACTGCTCGGCGAACGAGCCGGTGCGGTACGCAAAGTTGATCCCGCGCGAGTTGTTGATGAGCGCACCAAGGCCATCATTCGCGAAGGCCGCCGCCACGTCGGCTGCTGCGCCTCCCTGACTGCCGTAGCCGGGAACGAGCAGTGGGGCGTGAGGCATCGCGGCGCGCAGCTCCACCAGTTCCTGCGGGTACGTCGCACCGACGACCGCGCCGACGCAGCCGTAGCCATTCTCGGCGGTTTGCATCGCGAGGTCTTCCACGACCTGAGCCACATGCCGGTAGATTGTCTGTCCGTCGGCCACGCGATCTTGGAACGAGGCTGAGCCGGGGTTGCTCGTCTTCACCAAAACATAAATCCCCGCCCCGCGTTCAACCGCCACCTTCACGAACGGTTCGAGCGTGTCCTGGCCGAGATACGGGTTCACCGTGAGAGCATCCGCCTGCCACGGGGCCGCCAGCGGATCGGCTCCGGCGAGGTACGCCTTGGCATACGCTTCGGCCGTCGTTCCGATGTCGCCGCGCTTGGCGTCGCAGATCACGATCAGACCCGCTTGCCGCGCATAACGGATCACGCGCGCCAGAGCCAGACAGCCATCGGCTCCCAGCTCCTCGAAGAATGCGGTTTGAGGCTTCACGGCCGGAACGAGCGGCGCGACGACATCAATCAGCCGCACGCAGAACTCTTCAAACGCCGCCGCCGCCCGCGCGATCGGATCGTCGTGCAGGTCGCGCGCGTGAGTCAGCACATCGGGCGGCAGCCAGTCCAGCCGGGGATCGAGTCCCACCAGCGCGGCCGTTCCTTTTGCACGCACCGCCGCGTGCAGTCGCGAAGCGAAATGAAAAGTTCCCGTGGTCATCGTCCTGTTGTTCGTCGTCACCGAGTCCATCGCGTCTCCCCGTGTGAATCGTCTTTCAAATCGTCCTCGTCCATTGACTCGTCCACATCAGACGGCTCTTGGTTTTCCATCATCTCCGCCAGCCCGGCCAGCATCAGTTCCTGACGCCGCTGAATCTCCGACACGAACCAGAACGAGGCGGCGGCCTCAAACCAAAACCCGGCGATCACGCCGAGGTACGTCACGATCAATGGCCCCCACCATTGTCCGCGACCCAACAGCCAGACCCCGAATACGATCAGGCCGAGCGCATGCAGGAACTGTTGCGCTCGAATGGGGTGAGCCATCATCACCGGCAACAGCAACCGAGCCAGCACGATCATGGCGACGATGATCGGCACCGTCGTCATCCACAGCGGCGCGCCGAACAATTGGTTGGCCGGGTTCATGTCGATGACAGTCAAGTTGTAACCCAGAATCAGCACCACCACCGCTTGTTGCAGTTTCGCTCCCCAAGGCAGTGCGCGGAGGAACCAGACGAAGCGTTGCATGAAGGAGGCTTTCTTGGTGAATGGTGAGTTCCTCGTTTAACCGCGTGGGCAACGCCCCGCGCGTGAGCGGCCAATCGAGCTCCAACCTCACTCGACGCGCGGGACGTTGCCCACGCGTTTAAACGACGAGGAGTACCAAATCTACGCGATCAACTGCGGGATGACATGAGCCGGTTCAACACCGGTCAGTTTCTGATCCAGCCCTTGGTATCGGAACGAGAACCGCTCGTGGTCGAAGCCGAGCAGATGCAGCACCGTGGCGTGGAAGTCGTGGACGGGACACGGATCCTTGACGATGTTGTAGCTGAAGTCGTCGGTCTCGCCGAAGATGGTCCCGCCCTTCGAGCCGCCGCCCGCCATCCACATCGTGAAGCAGCGCGGATGATGATCGCGGCCGTAGTTCTCCTTCGACAGACCGCCCTGCGAGTAGATCGTTCTCCCGAACTCGCCCCCCCAGATGATGAGCGTCTCGTCGAACAGGCCGCGTTGTTTGAGGTCTTGAATCAGCCCGTAGCAGGCCTGGTCCACATCCTTGCACTGGCTGGGAAGCCGACCCGCGACGTTGGCGTGAGTGTCCCAGTTGTTGATGTAAATCTGCACGAACCGCACACCTCGCTCGACCATTCGCCGAGCCAGCAGCACATGATTGGAGAACGTCCCCGGCTTCTTGGCCTCTTCGCCGTAGAGTTCGTACGTGGAGGCCGGTTCCTTCGCGATGTCGGTCAGCTCGGGGACCGACGCCTGCATCCGGAACGCGAGTTCGTACTGCTCGATCCGCGTGCGCGTCTCCGGATCGCCGAGCGAGGCCAGCGTCTGCTCGTTCAGTTGGCGCAGGCCGTCCAGCGTCTTGCGGCGGATTTCCGAGGGGACTCCCGGCGGGTTGTTGATGTAGAGGATCGGATCCCCCGCACTGCGGAACGGCGTGGCCGAATGCTCGCCCGGCAGATAGCCCGACTGCCAGAGCCGGGCCGAAATCGCCTGCACCTGCTCGGTGTTGGTCGGCTTCGCGACGAGCACCACAAACGTCGGCAAGTCATCGTTCAGCGAGCCGAGTCCATACGAAGCCCACGCCCCGAGACACGGTCGGCCCGTGATCTGATTGCCCGTCTGCATGAACGTGATGGCCGGTTCGTGATTGATCGCCTCGGTGTTCATGCTGCGGATGAAGCAGATGTCATCGACGACCTTCGAGGTCCACGGCAACAGCTCTGAAGTCCACATCCCGCATTCACCATGCTGTGCGAACTTGAACTTGGACGGTGCGATCGGGAACCGCGCCTGCCCCGAGGTCATCGTCGTCAGTCGCTGGCCTTTGCGAATCGACTCGGGCAGATCCTTGTCGTACCAGTCGTTCATGACCGGCTTGTAGTCATACAGGTCCATCTGTGGCGGGCCGCCGACCATGTGCAGGTAAATCACATGCTTGGCCTTCGGCGCGTGGTGCGTCATCAATGAGTGGTGGGTGGCGAGTGGTGGGTGGCGAGTGGAAGCGACATCCGCGCCCATCGCCCTCCCGCCGAGTCCGCCTCCCAACAGTGACGCCATCGCCGCCGACCCGAGCACGTTCGAGCCTTGCGTACAGAAGTGCCGCCGCGTGATGTTCTGCATGTAATCTTGATACGGGTTCATGATTGTCGTCCTTCTGGATTGAGTCTTCTCTCCTGTCCCCTCGCCCCCGCCTTCGGGGGAGAGGGTGAGGAGGTCTTCTGTCTTCGACTTTCTGCTCGACTTCATTCTTCCGCCCGAAAGCCCATCCGGTGCTTCGACACCGGTATCGGAGGCGGCTCCATCATCCGCTTGAGGACATCTGCAATGGCCTTGATTTGGTCGTCGTACAGCTTGACGGTCTCGGCCAACTGATTGATCTGAGCCACCAACTCACCCGGCGTGGTGAGCAATCTCCGCAGCCGCACGAACGCCCGCATGATCTCGATGTTGACCTTCACCGCCGTCGGTGATCGCAGCACGCTGGAGAGCATCGCGACGCCGTGTTCGGTGAAGACCATTGGTGCATATCGTCGGCCTCCGCTACCCGTTTTTGAGGTCACAATTTGTGACCTCAAGTTTGCAAACTCTTGCTCAGTAAGCTGAAACGCAAAATCCTCCGGGAAGCGTTCTGCATTTCGAGCAACCGCTTGATTGAGTGCCTTGGTTAGGATGCCATACAGGTCCGCGAGGTCCGAATCGAGCATCACTCGCTGCCCGCGCACGACGTGAATCACGCCTTCGATCTGCGTGACCGAGACCGATTGGGTGGCCGCTTTCTTCGCCATGCCGTCACTCCCGAAATTGAAAACTCATTGGTTGGTAACGCCTTGCAATCTTGATATCTCAATTGGTGATATCACAGCACGATTGGGAAATGGCGTCGTGACAGTCACTTTCAATCGACATTCTTCAATCGACATTCCGTCGTCAGGAAGTTGTCTTCGTCACACGAGTCAGGGTCTTCACCCATTCCGCGTCGGCCTCACTGAGCGGCGGTCCCGGCACCGCGTCTTCACCGTATTTGATCGAACCGAGTTGAACGCTGAGGTCGTAGGCGGACGCGAACGCGGACGCGAGATCGAGAGGCAGGTCGGGGCGACCGGGTCCGAGCGGGAGGCCGATCACGGGCAAGCGGTCTTGCAGTCGCAGCGGGTGGCCCTCTTCGTGCCGTCCGATGCCGTGTTTGCGGGCGACGAAGATGAAGTAGGGGGTCGGAGCCAGTTCGGGGAACAGGGTCCGCGACGGGTTCTCTCCCTCGCGCAGCAGGTCGATCTCCATGAAGTGCGTGTAGGACGTGAGGAACCTCATGCGCTTCTCGCGGTACGTGGGTGCGTAGCTGCCGATTTTGTTGGCGAAGCTGAGCAATTCGACCACGGCCAGGACTCGCCGAAACCTGTCGGCCTCACGCACCACGAGGTAGTCCTGCTTGTAGGTCTCAGACAACTCGGGATCGAGTACCACTTCATGCACCGCCTGAGGCTCGGCCAGCGCGACAGCCGTCCCGCCTCCCGATGAGTCACCCCAACTCGACACACTCAGTTCCGGACCGGCAAACACATCCGGTTCGCCCACCAACACCAGTTGCCCGGTCGGCTCACGCTGATAGACACTCCGCTCGACATCAATCCACAAACCGGCATCGCGGGCGGCAGGAAGTGATGTCCGTGCCAATTCGCGAATGAACCAGCCGTGGAAACACTGCCACTGTGGATTCCGTTCGAGATACGGGTCCATGCCTGGAAACGGTGATTTGCGCATCATCGCTCATCCTTTTCTTCGCTCTCGGAAGGGTCCGCGAGCCAGTTTTCGACGGTCAAGTCCGACACCGCATTGAAGTCTCGATCGGCCGTCAGAACGATGCAGTCGTACTGGCGAGCCAACGCTGTGAGCATCATGTCCACCGAAGAAAGAACTCGCCCCTTGCCGCGCAACTCCGCGAACAGATCGCCATACAGTTGCGTCATCGGCACGTCCATCGGCCACACGCGAACTTGCTTCAGCAATTGATCGAGGCTCTTGCGATATGGCCGCGGACGGCTGACGAATCGCATCCCCGCTTCCAGTTCGCATAGGACCGGCAGACAGACACCAACTCGATGCCCATCCCGCTGCGCGGCAACGATCCGCCGGGCAACGAGGCCATTCGGGTCGATGGCTTTGCTGAGATGATTGGTGTCGAGCAGATATCGCCGCATCACAGTCCCATCTCTTTCCGCATCTGGTCCTTGCCCATTTGCCGAATCGATACGAGCGACTCATCCAGTTCGGTGTGATCTTCGACAGCAATGTCCGAGCAGGCCGCTTTCCATTCGGCGTGCCAGTTCCGAATCGCCTCGTCTGGGGAAAGGCTGTCACTGGAGTGGCTGTCACTGACTTCGACGGTCACTTCCTGTCCCTCCGACCATTCGGTGGGAAGACGATCCAAAGGTTCGATGTGACCGTGGCGGATGATGGCTCGAATCATGTCGCACTCCTGCTTGAGTTGAGTTACTTGTTCAAGACTTCGTCGAGATTCAGCACCTCGTTCGCCAGCATCGTCCAGGCGGCGAGCGTCTTCGGGTCGAGAGCCGCGTCCGGCTTGGATTCGCCGGTGGTGATGAGAGCCTTCGCATCGACTTCGTGATCGCGGTAGTAGGCGAGCAACTCGTTGAGAGAGGTCTTCACGATAGGCAGCTCGCTGTCGCGGAACGGTCGGGCGAGCAGTCGCTTCGCCAACAGTTGAAGCCGCGCGGTGTCGGTGACTTTCTCTGGCTCTTGACCCTCGGCACTTTTCTCTCGACTCAACAGGACGGTCTGCGCAAGATGCCGCGCCGCTTCGATGAACTGGGGGTCATTGAGCGTGACCAGTGCCTGCAGCGGTGTGTTGGTGCGCTCGCGGCGGACGGTGCATTGCTCGCGCGCGGTGGCGTTGAAGATTTCCATCGAGGCTGGCGGAGCGGACCGTTTGATGAACGTGTAGAGACTGCGGCGGTAGAGGCCCTCGCCGGTGTCCCGTTTGTAGTCGCGGGTGTTGCTGCCGATCATCGCGACCGCTTCCCAGACTCCGTCCGGTTGATACGGTTTCACGCTCGGACCGCCCAACTTGGGGACGAGCAGGCCGCTCGAAGCCAGCGCGTAATCGCGAATCATCTCGGCATCCATGCGGAAGCGCGGGCCACGAGAAATCAATTTATTCTGCGGATCGCGTTCGAGCTTTTCCTGCGTCGTGACGGCCGCTTGGCGGTACGTCGCCGACGTGACGAGCAGCTTGTAAAAGCGTTTGATGTCCCATGGGGAGGTTGAAGGTTGAAGGTTGAGGGTTGAGGGTGAAGACGGAAGAGAAGGCGTTCCCTCCCGGAACTCGATGGCCAGCCAGTCGAGCAGTTCCTGATTCGACGGTAGCTCGCCGCTGACGCCGAAGTCTTCGGATGTGCGGACGATGCCGCGACCAAACAGCTCCTGCCAGAAGCGGTTCGCGGTGACGCGCGCGGTGAGCGGATGCTCGGGACGCAGCAGCCAGTTCGCCAGACCGAGCCGATTGCGCGGCTGGTCCTCGGACCACGCGGGTAACACGGCGGGCGTTGAGGGTTTCACCTGATCGCGTCGCTTGTCGTATTCGCCTCGGTAGAGGACGAAGGCCATCGCTCCTTCACCCTTTTCCTGCATGACGTGCGCGATCGTCCCGCGTCCGCGCAGCGTGGCCTCTTCCGCCACAAGGACATTCGTCTTCGCCTGCAACTCCTGATGTTGGGGGTCGAGGGCCGTCAGCCACCAGTCGAACAGCTCGTTCTTCTCGGCATCGCTGCGCATGTCGGCGGGCTTCAGTGCGAGAGCCGCCGCACGGGTCGAGCGGGCGAGCCGTTGGATCTCGCTCGGGTCGAGAGCCTTCTCGTAGATGCGCAGGTCTTGCAGCGCGAAGTCGTTCACGCGCGAGGACGACGTTCTCTGTGCCAGCTTGAGCGGCACCTTCGTCTTCGTCGTGGACTTGAGGACGTTGACCGGGTTCGTCGTCGGCTGAGGCGCTCCGTCGTAGTAGATCTTCAGCCCTTCGGCCTTTCCCGATCCATCGCACGTGACGAGGACATGATGCCACTCGTTCACTTTGACCTCGGACGTGGCGACGGTCTTCATCGCGTCGTCCGGCCACTTGCTGACGACGTGCATCCCGATGCGGCCCCCTTCGAGCCAGATGTCCCAGCCACGATGACCGGTGTCGGCTTCCTCCATGCGGGCGATCAGCGACCCGGTCACGTTCCGCTTCTGAATCTTGACCCACATCCCGCACGAGAACGCTTGATTGGTGTCGAAGTCCCCGACCTCGGGCCATTCGATCAGCGTCTCGGGCTGAATCTTGAGGGCCTTCGCGCCGACATGGCCTTCGATCCAGTTGGCCTTGGGCGCGGCGAGTGTCTTCGTTTGACCGGCGACTGTGACCGATAGTTCCTCCCCCTGGCCCTCGTTGAACGGCGCGTGGAGTACCAGCTTGTCCGACGGGGTGGAGGCCGCGAATTGTTCCGGAGTGGCAGCGGCCAGCCATGTGTCGAAGTCTGGCCGGGCGGCCTGCTTGCGGGTCTCAAGCTGCTGCCGCGCATCGGCCAACACCTTCGACATGACATCCCAGCGCGGACGGTCTTCCGACAGGGGGACGACGATCACCGGCGGCGTGTCCTTGATGTTGCCGTCCATTGCCGCCTGCGTCGTGTTGTTGAAGAACGCAGCCAGCTCGTAGAACTCTTTCTGGCTGAGCGGGTCGAATTTGTGATCGTGACAGACCGCGCAACCCGCCGTCATGCCGAGCCACACCTGCGACGTGGTCTCCGTTCGGTCGCGGTTGTAGAGAACGAGATATTCTTCGGCGATCGCCCCCCCTTCGCTCGACGTGATGTTGCAGCGGTTGAAGCCCGACGCCACCTGCTGGTCCAGCGTCCGGTTCGGCAGCAGATCGCCCGCAAGCTGCTCGACCGTGAACTGATCGAACGGCATGTTCTGGTTGAAGGCGTCGATCACCCACGCCCGGTAGGCCCAGTTCTCGCGGTAGTTGTCGAAGTGAATGCCGTGCGTGTCGGCGTAGCGAGCCGCGTCGAGCCAGTAGCGCCCGCGATGCTCACCCCAGTGCTTCGACTCCATCAGCTTATCGACCAGTTTTTCGTAGGCGTTCGGCGCTGGATCGGCCACGAATTCCTCGACCACTTCCGGCGCGGGAGGCAACCCGATGATGTCGAGACTGAGCCGTCGAGCCAGCGTCCGCCGATCGGCCTCCGGCGCGGGACTCAATCCCGCCGCTTCCAGCTTCGCCAGCACAAACCGGTCGATCGGGTTCTTCGCCCACGCCTCGTTCTTGACGACGGGCAGCGCGGGACGAGTCGGTGCGAGAAACGACCAGTGTGGCTGATACTCGGCCCCCTGCTCGATCCAGCGGCGAATGGTTGCTTTCTGATCGGCTGTCAGCACCTTCTTCGTCGCGGGAGGCGGCATGACTTCGTCGGGGTCAGTCGAGAGGATGCGCCGCAGCGCTTCGCTCTCGTCGGGCTTGCCGGGCACGATGATCTTCTTGCCGATGGCATCTTCGCGCCGGTCCAGCCGATAGTCACCCTTCCGAGCCGCACTGTCCGGGCCGTGACACGCAAAGCAGGTGTCCGTCAGGATCGGCCGAATGTCGCGGTTGTATTCGAGCGGCGCATCGGCGGCGGCAACACGGCTCACGCCGATTACAACCAGCCAGCCGAGGCATAACAGCGGGCAAGAACAAGTACGCGAGGAGTCACGAGTCGTAACCATGAAGCAACGTCCTGCAAGTCAAGGAGGGGTGTGCGATGAGGCTGTGTTCTCAAATCAACAAACAGACTTTAGCCACCCGACGGTCGCGAGGAAAACGTCGCGTCAGACATTCCCAGGGCCATCGCCTTGTTGGGGCGGCGAAACCTGGAGGGTGGGACCAGTGGCGCTTCGCCGCGCTGGCCCACCCTGATTTCTCGCGAGTTCATGATGGTGGGCCGGCGCTCGAAGCGAGCTTGTCCCACCCTACCTTGAAAAAGGCGATGGCCCTGAGACATTCCTCGCGCACCGGCCGCAAGCCGGTTGTTCGCGCGTGGAACCGCTCCTAGAATCGGTCTCGAATTCGGCCAACACGATTTGACCTCGCTCAGGATGTCGCCATGTTTCGCGTGACCAAAGAAATCGACTTCTGCTACGGACACCGGTTGCTCAATTACGACGGCAAGTGCAAGCACCTGCACGGACACAATGGCAAGGCGGTGATTGTCCTCGAAGGAATGCAGCTCGATCATCGCGGGATGGTCGTCGATTTTTCGGACATCAAGAAACATGTGGCTGGCTGGATCGACGCGAATCTCGACCACCGCATGATCCTGCACGAAGCCGACCCCCTCGTGCCGATCCTGCAAGACATGGGTGAGCCGATGTTCCTCGTCTCAGAAAATCCCACGGCCGAAAGTATCGCCAAGCTGATCTATGACTTCGCCAAGTCGCATCGGCTACCTGTGAAAGAGGTCTCACTGTGGGAGACCTTCAATTCCTACGCGACGTACCGCGAAGACTGACCTCGGCGACGCACGGGGTGAAGGGGGCGTGATGCGAGGTCAGGATGACCTCGTTTCACCGTGTGGGCAACGCCCGGCGCGTCGATCACAGATACCGCTCAAACGCGCAGCGTGGCCCACACCTCAGCCGACATGGGTTGCGAGAAGGCGTTGCAGACAAGTCACCGCTTCCGGGATGTCGATGATGTCGTGAGCCAGCGAACGGTCTAACAGGGTTTCGTCCACGAACTGGTCGTACTTGCGACGTTGTTTGTTGAGAAGACGTTGCGCGAGTTGCTGCGGGGCGGGTGGCGAAACGACTGCCCGCCGTAGTGCGGCGATGACATCGACGGCTGGCGCCTTGAACTCCATTGACAGGCGATCCGAAATCTCGGGGGTGGCCAGTCCCGCGTGTTCGGCGATCAACGACAACGTTGTCAGCGCCGACGATCCCGTCCACGGGAACCACAGGCACGACGAGTCGCTGGTCGCGACGAGGTCGCTCGTGTCCAAACCGGCATCGCGTGCGGTCTGTCGTGCTTGCGCGAGCATCTCCCGCGCGGATTCATTGAAGTAGGCGAAGGCTGTTTCA
Organism: Schlesneria sp.; assembly: GCA_043733345.1. Classification (GTDB taxonomy): domain Bacteria; phylum Planctomycetota; class Planctomycetia; order Planctomycetales; family Planctomycetaceae; genus Schlesneria. The sequence goes on along the minus strand of JAYTGQ010000198.1, from coordinate 6,931 downwards.
GAGAACAGAACGTCTCGCATTTCTTGGGCGACTCGCGAGTGAATTTCGCCACCACCCGACACGAACAGCGGGCGCTTGCGACCCTTGGCGGGTTGAACTCCCACTTCAGAGCTTTGGTGATTGAGATACGTCACGCGCCAGCGACGGCCCGCCAACAGCAGATGGTCTTCGACGCGCGGCAACGCCATCAGCGGCAACAGTCCTAGCGGACGACCATCGCACACGACGCGATATTCGGGCGGCGTGGCGAAGGCCGAATAGAAGTCGCGGGAACGAACGATCTGCTCACCAACGATGCCGACGATCAGTGGCCCATTGGGAAGCTGTTCGATCAGTTCATGCCGAGCCATCTCGCGCAAGATTGAGGCAAACATCTTCGCGTCGAGAAATCGAAAGGCCCCGCGCGGGACGAGTCGTTCGTACAACTTCACCGCCTCCAAACCGCCCGTTTCGGCGAGGATGCTGAGTGTCTGTTGAATCAGCGTGCTGAAGTCCCACGGCTCGCCGCTGATCGGTTCGACCCATTTCTTCAGCATCAATTCGGTGAGGGCGATCGCTCGCAACAAGCCGGGGAACAGACGCTTGCTGAGAGAATCCGTCGGGGCGGGCTGATCCTCCGTGACGAAGACTCGCATCTGATGCGGCTCGTCGTCGTGACGACCGCTGCGACCGAGCCGTTGCACGAGCGAACAGACCGACCACGGTGCCTCGATCTGACCAACAGCCGTCACGTTTCCGATGTCGATGCCCAACTCTAATGTGGACGAGCAGACCGTCGTGTGCGGCGGGTCGCTCTGCATGACGGCTTCCGTGTGTTCGCGAATTTCCCGCGTGAGCGACCCGTGATGCACGAGGAACTGTTCGGGACGACCGTCCTGTCGGCAAAGTTCGTTCATGCGGTCGGCCACTTCCTCAACATCGGATTTCGCGTTGGCAAAAACCAGATTCTTGGTGCAGACATGGAAGCGGAACACGTCGGCAAAGAAGTCGTCCGGTCGCTCGGTGTCACTCTCGCCAGCCTCGCCCGCACCAGCCGCAGCATGAGGCGAAGTGGTGGCGGCTTTCAACTTGTTCCAGTAGGCGTGAACTCGATAGCGGATCGCCTTCGTTTCGGCATCGTCCTTCAAGACGGTGACTCGCTCGGGCGCGTCGGGACGCAGCCAGCGTGCTGTCGCGTTGAGATCGCCCAGCGTGGCCGAGAGGGCGGCAAAACGAAAGCCGTTGGTCGTATGCGGCTCCAACCGATGCAAGAGGCTCCGCAGGTGAGTCCCTCGCTCGCGGCCGAGCATGGCGTGCAGTTCGTCGATCACGACGAATGACAGATGGCGAAACAGGCGAGGCAACGCGGACGAACGGTTGATGAACAGTGACTCAAGCGATTCCGGTGTGATGAGCAATACACCGGAAGGTCGTTCGATCAGCTTCTGTTTGCTCGTCGCCGCGATATCGCCATGCCAACGATGTACGGGAATCTCGGCGTACTCGCACAAGTCTTCCAACCGCCGGAACTGATCGTTGATGAGAGCCTTCAAAGGGCTGACGTAGACCGCTCGCACGGACGAGGCTGGCTCAGACAAGATCGCGGACAAGATCGGCAGGAACGCGGCTTCGGTCTTGCCTGATGCCGTCGGCGCAGCCAGCACCAAGTCGCGATCTGTGGTCAGCACCGCTTCAATCGCCCGCTGCTGCAAGGGTCGCAATGACTGCCAGCCCATGCGCCACAGACTGCGTTGCAACGGTTCGGCCAGTCGTGAAAAGGCGTCCATCGGATGTCGAGCCTCGCGTTCGTTCGAGTTTGCCGTCCACTTGGAGTGCGGCAATTGATTGCCGCTTTTCTTTCTCGTATCGCGAATCCGTCTGGAATGGCACCCTCGTTTAACCGCGTGGGCAACGCCCCGCGCGTCGAATGGCGAAACAGCTTTCCACGTCGCTCGACGCGCGGGGCGTTGCCCACGCGGTTAAACGAGTCAATCCAAGCCGTGCGAGGTTAGAGCCGGAACTCGGTCAAATCATCGACTTCGGGGCCGGCCAGCGCCGGATCAACGGGCGACGAAAACGGCTTCGCCGTCTGATCGGCCAGCAGCGACTCCCACGAAGTGTCGGGATTCTGTTCCAGCACGTTGAGCAGTCCGACAAAGTCTTTCACCGTGTCGCGCGGAGTCTGGTACGCGGCGGCTCCCATGCGACGCTGGCAATCTTCGACATAGCGAAAGATGGCCTCATCGGGGATGAGCCAGCGTTCGGGTTTCCCGAGAGCGAACACGTTGCGAATCCCCTTCATCAGCACGACGCAATCTTCGGGAGTCAAACTTTCCAAACGAATGAGGGGCGACGACAGATCGCGTCGTCCCTCCACGGCGAACCGGTTCGGAGCCAGTCGCGTCTTGAGAGCCTCGTAGCTGAACAGCCCGCGACGCTGGTCTTCAACGCATTCGGGCGTCCCCGCAAACAACACGGCCAGCCCCTCGACACCGCCCTGCAAACAGTCGTTGATGATGCGCAGGATCGCTTCAAAGTTTTTGTTCCGCGCCGTCGAGTTCGACAGGCGGTGAGACAGCACGACCAGCTCGTCGATGTTGATCAGCAGCCCGGCGAACCCCGCTAGCCGGACGAAAGCCGCCATCAGCTTGAGGTAGTTGTAGAACGACTCGTCGTCGATGATCGTTCTGACGCCCAAATCCTGTCGTGCTTCGGTCTTGGTCGTGTACTCGGCCCGCAGCCAGCGCAGGGCGGATTGCTGCAAGACTTCGTTGTGCGTGGCATGGCCCTCGTGATAGCGAGTCAGCACCTGAGCGAAGTCAAAGCCGCTGACAAGTTCCTGCAACGGCTGCAAGCGTTTCGTCATCTCGCGAGTCACATCGACATCGCCGCCGCTCGTGGATCGGACGCTGTGATCGACATCTCCCACCCAGCGTTCGACCAGATTCGACAAGGCCCCGCCTTCCGGTTTGGCCTTAGTCGCGAGGTTCTTCATCAGCTCGCCAAACAGCGACCGCGCTTGTCCCGCCGTACCGTACAGCCTGCGCTCGGTGGTGATGTCGGCCTGCAAGACGACGAACTTCTTTTGCAGGGCCACGGCGCGAATCAGATGCAGGAAAAAAGTCTTCCCGCTGCCATAGCGCCCCACGACGAACCGCACCGCCGCTCCACCCTGCGCTGTCATTTCCAGATCGCGCACGACCGCCTGCACCTCGTCGTTCCGCCCGACCTGAATGTGATGCAAACCCACACCGGGAACAACTCCCGCCCCGAGCGATTGCAACACGGCGGCTCGTTCTCGCTGAGTAATTTTGTTCGCTTGGTCGGTCATGTTGGCCCCGAGTTGTCGATCAGCAGTTCGCCTTGAATCAAGAAGCCATCGCCTTCGTCAATCAGTAGCAGATCGCCAAACCGCTCATCTGCCCACTCGTTCACGGCATCGACGGCTCCGTCGAGCATCAATTCCAACTCTCGTGCGATTCGATCCAACTCGGCTCTCGTCCACTCGGGCTGCGTTGAAATCTGTTCAACGAACGGGACGAAGCGTGCGGCTAATCCAACGAACTGTGCATCAGTGATTGGCTTCGCGCCGAGGCCAGCCGACTCGAAGAACCGTTTGCCTTGGGGTACTTCGGAGGTTGCCGGGGAAGACTCGGCGACATCCTGCTTCAAGACGACATCCTGCTTCAACGAGGATGATTCGTCCTCATCACGCAACACCTCACCTAAGAATGCAGACAATTGAGCAGCATTGACCTCAATCTGATCGATCCGATTCAAGTCGAACTTCAGGCTGGGTGTCGGTTGCGCTTCACTGACAGAAGTGCGACTTGAGCGTCGAATGCGAGTCTGAGCGACCTTCTTAGGTGGATGCCGGGCTGCCACAAGTTCCCAAGCACGGTTAAGGACGATCGGTGAGTACCAACTCGGCTGTCGGTAATCTTCCTCATGAAGCAATTTCCACAAACGCTCGCAGCACGTTTCTGAACTCCATCCCAGTTCAGGAATTTCACTCGAAACTTCTGCCGCACACTCAGCAAAGCCCGCGACGGTCGAATAGCCAAATAGCGTCTGGTCCAACCGCGCAACTCTCCGAACGGTTAAGCCCGTGCGCTTTCGTGCGAGCCTTTTTGCCTTCCATTCGTAGGAAAGGATTGCAAGAGCTTCGTCATGTGCTGCACGAAAGACCCAAAAGTAGACGCCCTCAGCTTTCGCGCGATGGTAGCTCTCAGCCCAAACTGGAGTCGTATCCCCACGTTTGACGCGAGCAACCCAGAGAATATTCTGCATGAAGCGTGCATCCCCAGGATGCAACAACTCAGAAATCAGTACTGTTTCAGTGGCACCGTCAAGCTCAACACGCCAACTAATCACGACCGTGTGTCCCCGCACTCCCTGTTCGATAATTGTCCCATCGTCCGATGAGTAAATTGTCCGCTCGGTGACGACTTCACGGCTACCTAATCTGAGCGGAGTGGCTCGACGTGACAGCGAAGAGGAGGACTCAAACGTCAACCCGAGCGGTGCCCGTTTCCGTCGATCCGTGGTCGTTGTTTGATCACTTTTCACCCTGTTATCGCCAATCAGATCACCATCAAGACTGCGATGCGGTTCGGATGTCTCACCCCACTTTCGCGACTCCTTCGATGGGAACGGGGCATTGGGCGACAGCGCGGGAGTAGCTGGCCGAATCGTCACCAGTTCTTGCTCGTTCGCGGTGAAACTGGCCATCGAACTGTCGGCCACACGATCGGCAGGTAGATCGGCCAATTCATTGTCTGACCGTACCCGCGGCCCGCCATCGTCTTTTATCGGCTTCGGTCGCAATTGTTCGTATGGATCGAACAGCCCGACATCAACCAGCTCACGTTGCAGGCAGGCTATCGTAATCCCCCGAAGGGTGGGACGGTCAGGAAATGGCAACTCGTCGCGATCAATCGTCAATCGCACTGACTTCTCTGACCAGCGCCGATCCGTGAAATCGACAACCCAAGCGATTGGAGTTTTTCCATCGCGAATAGTCCGGACGATGCGAACGGAGCTGATTGGGTCGGACATTGCGTGTTCCACAATTGGCGCCTGTTCGCTTTGTCTGTCATGTTCGCCCGGTGTTGTCGATCAGCAGTTCACTTGGAATACGTCACCGTCGTCAAGCACCAACAGGTCGCCAAACTGCTCAATCCCCATTCGTTCACCGCATCAAAATTGACGAAGTGTCGTTGATTTTCTCGCGAAGGTGGAATGGCCATGTTTGACGTGACTCATCATCGAACAAGTGAATGCGAGGCCACTCAACTTGCATCAAGCTGGTGGCCGCTGGCACCAGCAACACGGGATCGGGCCGGGATTGAATACGGTCGAGTCCTCGCAATCAACGTTGAGATGAGATTTCTTGTGCTGACGCACCCGCTCCGTCTGAAGCAATTCGAGGCACGCGAGCAAATAGGCAACTCCGCTGGCAGCCGAGCGGCCGCTATACCGCTCGCGGCCAAGAGTGAGGCATTTCTGAGCGGGGTGGCGTACGCCACCCCCGCTCAGATGTCTCATCAACGTCTGCGCGAGGTATAAGAACCTGCAGCCGTACGGCTCGCCAATGTTCAGCATGGGTTGCGCGAGATGTGACGCTCCGGTTTCTGCTCCTATCCTGCGATCAAACGAACTTTCAGGGAACTCACTGTGTCTGACCTTGTGACGTTGAATGTCTCTGCGGCCGTGCGCGATCGGTACTCGGAAGCGTCGAAGACTCGGGAGACCGCGCTCTGTTGTCCCGTCTCTTACGATCCCCGATTTCTCGACGCGATCCCGTGCGAGGTGATCGAACGGGACTACGGCTGTGGTGACCCGTCGAAATACGTGCGACCGGGTGACACGGTTCTCGATCTCGGTTCGGGCGGCGGGAAGATTTGCTTCATCGCCGCACAAGTCGTGGGACCGACGGGGCGCGTGATCGGCATCGACTGCAACGAGGACATGCTCGCGCTGGCTCGACGTTCGCGGCCCGAGGTCGCACGGCACATCGGCTTCGACAACGTGAGCTTTCGCAAGGGGCAGATTCAAGACTTGAAGCTCGATTTGGAGCAGCTCGAAGTGACGTTGAACGCGGAGCCGATTGGATCGAGTTCCGCGTGGCTGCGTGCTCACGAGCGAGCGGATGAGTTGCGACGAACCGCGCCGCTCGTGTCCGATGAATCGATCGATGTCGTGGTCTCGAACTGCGTTTTGAATCTCGTGCGTTCCGAAGACCGGCGGCAACTCTTCAGCGAAATTCATCGCGTATTGAAGACCGGCGGCCGCGCGGTCATCAGCGACATCGTGTCGAACGCCGACATTCCCGTCGCACTTTCTGGCCGGACCCCTTCCACTTCTTGATCACCCACTGAAGCTCTTCCCGTTCCTCGTCCGTCAATCGAACCACAGACTTCTTGTGCATCGACCACCTCCTTGTGGTCCACATAGCAGCCTGTTGAAAAAGGTAGAACGGACGCCTTCGTCCGTCCGAAACCAAGTAGAAATCACGGACGAGGGCGTCCGTGCTACGGTTTTTCAACGGGCTGCTAGGATCGTCGAATTCTCAATCAACGCCAACCCGAAGTTTTAGCCGTGACGCGGCAGTAGTTCGACTTTTACAGTTGAGGTGGCCAACACCACGGCGCTTTCGAGGAGTTGTTGGATTTTTTGAGAACCTGGTCCTGCGAGGGCCAGTTTCAAAACCTGTTGCCAGACGCTGAGCCGGCGGAGTGTGCCGAGCATGTCGGCGAACGACGGTTCTGTTTTGCGGCAAGACCGAAGCAGGGAGACGGAAAGAGAGCGGCAGAAAGATGAGGACGGTGAAGTCCTCGTGAACTCTCGGACGGAGTAGATGCACTGTCCCCAAGGAACGAGGCCGCAATCATTTCCCGATGAGATGAGCCGCAGGGCGCTAGCCCCGGTTTACGTTCTCTCAAACCGGGGC
>JAYTGQ010000197.1:0-2419 GCA_043733345.1 Schlesneria sp. | reverse complement strand
CCCCCCGGTTCTTGGGCGTTAGCCCTTCTTCATTGGAAGAACCGGGGGGCTTACGCCGCCCCGCTCGGATGACTTGCTTTGTGCCACGCGGTTAAACGAAGACAGCCTCACAACTTCAAGCAGTCATACCGCTCGCAGACCTCCAAAAAACATTCCCAGAAAGCCTGATCCGTGACTCAAGCCTCGCGCATCGCCCCAGTGTTTGCTCAACGCACCCAGCAGGGGCAGCTCGCGTTCATGCCGTTCATTGCGGCGGGCGATCCCGACATGACCACGACCGGACGCTTGATCCGCGAACTGGCGAGTGCGGGCGCGGACCTCATCGAAGTCGGCTTCCCGTACAGCGATCCCATCGCCGATGGACCGGTGATTCAAAGCTCGTACACGCGAGCACTCAACAAGCACTTGAAGTTGAAGGACATCTTCAGCGGCATCGGAGCAGTCCGTTCGTCGGTGAGCTGCCCGCTCGTCGCGATGGTCTCGTACTCGATCATCTTTCGGACGGGAGTCGAATCGTTCGTCACGCAGGCCCGCGAGGCGGGCTTCGCCGGCCTGATCGTTCCCGATTTGCCGGGTGATGAAGCGGGTGAGTTCGCGGCGCTGGTCGCTCGGCATGAGATGGACCTCATCCAGCTTGTGGCCCCGACGACGCCGGTCGATCGCGCCGCGCGGATTCTCAAAAACGCCACCGGCTTCGTCTATTGCATCGCCGTGGCGGGAACGACCGGCGCGCGAGCTGAACTGGCTCCACAACTGGCCGACATGCTCAAGTCACTGCGCAGCCTGACATCGCTCCCATTGGCCGTCGGCTTCGGAATCAGTCAGCCCGATCAGGTCGAACAACTGCGAGGTCTGGCCGACGGCGTGATCGTTGGCTCGGCAATCGTGCGGCACCTCGAAAGCCTCGCCGCCAACAGCGATGCCACCCACACCGACGCCGTGATGAAACAGATCGCCGAGTACGCTGGGAGCATCGCCAAGGCCGCTCACACCGCACGTTGAGCGGCAATGAAATACAGCCCGGCGTAGACCTTCGGGTCGATCAGTTTTCCCGCCGCCACTTGCTCGACCAGCCAGCGTTTGATCGTCCTCAGTTTCGGCGCGTGGACTTCGATCTGCTCGTGTTCGATACCGCCGCCCGCCGCCACCTTGGTGACGCCCCGCGCGAAGAAGTACGAGATTACCTCTGAGGTCAGACCGGGCGATGACGGGCAATTGGCGAGATGTTCGAGTTGCTCGGCGTGATAGCCGGTCTCTTCGATCAGTCCGCGCAAGGCCGACAGCGCGAAGGCTTCATCCTGCTGACCGGGCACGTCACCGCTCAGTCCTGCGGGGAGATCGATCACCCGGCAAGCGACCGCCGGGCGGAACTGGTCGGTCAGCACGAACTCCCTCGCGTCGGTGACCGCGATCACTGCAACCGCCCCGTGCGCGTTGCTTCGCTCGACAAACTCCCAACGTCCCACACGGACCAGCCGCAGAAACTTGCCTTTGCCCAACACCTCGCGATTTTGCTGCTTGGCCAAGATGATTTCCTTCCGAGAGACTCGTCTAATGAAACGCCGCCGATGAATCGCCACCCTACAGGCTCCGCGCGAGACGGCAAGCAACACTTGTCGTGGTAGGTGGATTTGGAGCAGACTTCACCCGATCCCTGATCGCTCATTAGGCGAGCGGCAAGAAAAAGCAGACCCATCGAAGCCTGACGCGCAAGCGAAGGATGCTCGATATCCCAGGCTTCGCTTGCGCGTCAGGCTTCTATTGTCGGTATGACAACTACTGCCGCTCGCCTTATTCAAGAGAGTCCCACGCGCATGACCACACCTGAAACCTCCATTTCCGTTTTGTCGTCACCTGTCAGATTGAGTCGAGCGATCCCGTTGCTCGCGTCGCTCGACATCGACCGGACGCTCGCGTTCTATGCTCAGCGGCTCGGCTTCACGCGCGAAGTGTTTCGAGTTGAGGACGCGGCGGGGGTCGAGCGGGACGGCGTGCAGATTCACTTTTGGAAGTGTGACGATCGACGGATCGCCGAGAACACCAGTTGCCGGATGGAAGTCATCGGGATCGACGGCCTATTCGCAGAGCTACTGCCGCAAGGAGTCGTCCATCCGAACGGCCCGCTCGAAAACAAGCCGTGGGGCTATCGCGAGTTCGCCGTACTGGACTGCGACGGCAATCTGATCACGTTCGTCGAAGAAATCGTGGTCGAACAAGTGCCGGTTGCGTGCTGAACTCGCTTAACTGCCTGTTGAAAAACGTAGGGTAAGCCTCTCGCTTGCCCGTGAATGCCGTTGGAAAAAGGGGTTCTCCGCCATTCGTGTTGGATGCTTGAGTGAGCGGCACGGCGCTAGCCGCCGGTGTCGGCGAAAACGACCGGCGGCTAGCGCCATGCCGCTCACGGGACACCATTTTCAAC
>JAYTGQ010000196.1:0-6835 GCA_043733345.1 Schlesneria sp. | reverse complement strand
GCCGAGCCGTGTGCGTGAGGAAAGTCGCTTGTTTCTCGCGGCTCGGCAGGAGCCTCGCCCTCCCGACAGCCGTTTTTCAACAGGCTGCTAAGTCCGATTCACAACAGTGTGCCGTGGAGAATGACCATCGCCACCGTGAAGTAAATCACCAGACCGGTCACGTCCACGAGGGTGGCCACGAACGGAGCCGATGACGTGGCGGGGTCCACTCCGCAGCGCTTCAGCAGAAACGGCAGCATCGACCCGGCGAGCGTGCCCCACAGCACAATTCCCACCAGCGACAATCCGACGGTCAGGCCGACGAGGAACCAGTGGGGGCCGTAAATGTCTGTGAAGGTACTCCACAGGGCAATGCGCAGAAAACCGATCGTTCCCAGTAGCAGCCCCAGCATCAGGCCCGACAGCAACTCGCGCCGCATCACGGACCACCAGTCACGCAGCTGGATTTCTTTAAGGGCCAGCGCCCGCACGATCAACGTCGCGGCTTGCGACCCCGAGTTGCCACCGCTCGAAATAATCAGCGGCACGAACAGCGCGAGGACGACCGCCTTGGCAATCTCGACTTCGTAGTAACCCATCGCCGTCGCGGTCAACATTTCTCCGAGAAACAGCACCACGAGCCAGACGGCTCGCTTGCGGACCATCGTCAGTAACGGCGTCGTCGAGTACGGCTCCGACAGGGCTTCGAGGCCGCCCATCTTCTGAATGTCCTGCGTGGCCGCTTCCTCGGCGACATCGAGCACATCGTCGATCGTGACCACTCCCAGCAGCTTGCCGCCCTCATCGGTCACGGGCAGTGCCGTCCGGTCGTAACGGCGGAAGACTTCAACCGCCGACCGTTTCGGATCGGTGGCCGACAGCGCGACGAAATTGTGGTTCATCAGGTCAAGGATGGTTTGCGTCGATGTGGCGAGCAGGATCTGTCGAATCCGCAGGTCGTCGATCAATTTGTGATCGGCATCGACGACGTAGACCACATTGAGCGTCTCGCTGTCCTGACCGTGCTTGCGGATGTGGTCGAGGACGTGCTGGATGGTCCAATGGCTGCGCACCGCGATGCACTCGGGAGACATCAGGCGTCCCACGCTGCCTTCCGGGAACTGGAGCAGTGAGTCAGCAATCGCGCGTTGCTCTGTGGTGAGCAGTGTCAGATGACGGACTCGTTCCTCCTCGGGCATGTCGGCCAGCAGCGCCGTCCGGTCGTCGGCCGCCATCTCACTCAGCACGCTGCCCGCTTCAGCGGCGGACAGTCCGGCCAGAATTCGCAGTTGCACATCTTGTTCGAGGTACTCGAACACTTGAACCCGTTGCGGTCCGCGCAGCAGCCGAAAGCCCGCGAGATCCTCCGCATCCGTCAATTCGTCGAAGAGTGCCGCCACGTCGGCCGGAACCCAGCGGTCCAAAGTCTCCCGCAGCGTGACCTCATCCTGTCCCTCAATGAGTTCACGAATTTCCGGATAGAGCAATTTCTGAAGCATGATCCACGGTTCCAAAATGATTGAGGACTGACGCACCAACAACGGTCAGAGTTTGCCCCGGACAAGTTGTCGAAGAATCCGGGGCCTTACGGCACCCGGCTCACCAAAACTCAACCGACAAATCACGACAGTGATTGATCCGCCGATCCTTAGGGCTTGCCGAACAACTTGAACACTGAGCGTGAGCGGCTGATGTTACCGATTTATTTGAGCGGGCAGTGACGCTTCAAGCTGAGTTTGTGAGTTACTCCGCCGATGGTCGGCATTGCAACCGCGACTTCCCACGCGCCTTGCCCTCGGTGTGGCCCAGCTTGCTTCAAGCTGGGTGCGAAGCACAAGAAACTTCAGCACGGACGTTAATCAAGACCGAGCGTTCCACTCCACAGATCGTCCACTTAAAGTTTCTTGGGCCTGCGGACCCCGGCTTGAAGCAAGCCGGGCCACACTGCGGGTGACTGAGGTAAAGTAGCAGGCACATTCCATGTGCCGTCCGCAAATCGCGGGGAAACGGCACATGGAATGTGCCTACTACTTTCTAAAGTCAGTGCCATTGGGCTAGCGACCTGTGGCTGATTTGCTGATCCCAATTCTTTGTCGTGACACAGCGCGAGGATCAAGGAAATCGCACGAACCCGGCAACAACCATCGCGTCTCGCCGTGACGAGAGAGTCGAACTCGCGGTGGTCTTCAATCCAGATCGCAATCTTCCGCTTGTTGCAGGAATCCGTTTCCACTAAATGAGGATGCGCGCTCTCGTTGATGAATCTTGAAACTGTCCCTGCACGGAGTTTGTTGCGATGCGAGTTTGGCCAGGACGGCCCACGCCATTGGGAGCGACTTGGGATGGCAAGGGTGTCAATTTCGCCGTGTTCTCGGAACATGCGACGCAGGTTGATTTGTGTTTGTTCGATTCGCCCAAGGCCGTACGTGAGTCGCACCGCGTTCCGTTGCCCGAGCAAACCGACCGCGTGTGGCATGGGTTCTGTCCCGATCTGCGACCCGGCCAGCTTTATGGCTTTCGAGTCCACGGTCCTTATGACCCTCATCGGGGACACCGGTTCAACGCGAACAAAGTGCTGCTCGATCCCTACGCGAAGGGGATTGGTCGCGATCTGACCTGGACCGACGAAGCCTTCGGCTACAAGGTGGGCGACGCGGTCACTGATCTCAGTTTTGATGAGCGTGACAATGCGGCGACCGCTCCCTTGGCGGCGGTCATCAATCCGTCGTTTCGTTGGCTGGGGGACGCGCCGCCGCGCACGCCGTGGCACAAGACGCTGATCTACGAAATGCACGTGAAAGGCTTCTCGTTCAAGAGTCCGTGGGTGCCGAAGGAGCATCGCGGGACGTATGCCGGGCTGGCGGATGAAGGTTCACTGCGGCATCTCCGTTCGCTGGGTGTGACCGCGATCGAGCTGCTTCCCGTCCACCATCACGTTGACGAGCGATTCGTGACCGAACGCGGGCTAACAAATTATTGGGGCTACAACTCGCTCGGCTTCTTCGCTCCCGATCTCCGACTCGCCGCAGATCGCGATCCGCAGGCTTCGGTCAACGAGTTCAAACGTATGGTGCGAACACTGCACCGACACGGGTTCGAGGTGATCTTGGATGTCGTCTACAACCACACCTGCGAAGGGAATCATCTCGGCCCGACGCTGTCGCTCAAGGGAGTGGACAATGCCTCGTACTACCGCCTGATGCCGGGGGACGCGCGCCACTATCACGATGTGACCGGCTGCGGCAACTCGCTGAACATGCAGTCGCCGCGAGCCCTGCAACTCGTGACCGACAGCCTGCGGTACTGGGTGAGCGAGATGCACGTCGATGGGTTCCGCTTCGATCTCGCCACGACTCTCGGCCGCGAGTCGCTCGAATTCGACCGGTTTGGCGGGTTCCTCGACATCCTGCATCAAGACCCGATTCTCTCGCAGGTGAAGCTGATCGCCGAGCCGTGGGATGTCGGCCACAATGGCTATCAGGTCGGCAACTTTCCGGTGCAGTGGACCGAATGGAACGGCAAGTACCGCGATTGCATCCGGCGTTTCTGGCGCGGTGACGGTCACACGGCTCCCGAATTTGCCACGCGCTTGTGTGGCAGCAGCGATCTCTACAAGCACAACGGTCGCCGGCCGTATGCCAGCATCAACTTCGTGACCTCACACGACGGCTTCTGCCTGCATGATCTCGTCAGCTACGACCACAAGCACAACGAGGCGAATGGCGAACAGAACCGCGACGGCGACGATCACAACATCAGTTGGAACTGCGGAGCCGAAGGACCGACTCCCGACGCGGCGATTCGCGAGCTGCGGATGCGACAAAAACGAAACTTCATCGCCACGCTCCTGTTCTCGCAGGGAGTCGCGATGCTGCGCGGCGGCGATGAGATGAGTCAGTCGCAGGGAGGCAACAACAACGCGTACTGCCAAGACAGTCCGGTCAGTTGGCTGCGTTGGCGGCTGACAGCGGAAGAGGACGAGTTTTTGGAGTTCGTCCGCCGTGCGATTCGCGTCTGGCAAGAGCAGCCCGTGCTGCAACGCCGCAAGTTTTTCACGGGTGGTGCGCATCCCGGAGAAACCGGTCGCGACGTGATCTGGCTCACGCCGCTGGGCATCGAGATGACAGAGCAGGACTGGAACAAGCACTACACGCGCTGCCTCGGCATGAGGATCGAAGGCCAGATGGTGGACGAGTTCGATGAGCGCGGCCGCCGCATCATGGGAGACACGCTGCTGATTTTATTCAACGCTCACAGCGACCAGATTGCGTTCCGCCTGCCACCGCATGTGACCAACGAAACGTGGGAACCGCTGCTCGACACAGCCGCTGATTCCAACGTGAAGTGCTTCGATTCTGGAGAGATCTACCCGCTGCAAGGGAAGTCCTTGGCGGTGCTCAAACTGAGTAAGGTCCGCAAGTCACTCTGGAAGTGAGTCAGGCCATCGCCTTGTTGGGTCTGAGGAACCTGTAGGGTGGGACCAGCGGCGCTGCGTCGCGCCGGCCCACCATGATTTCTCGACGCTATCCGATGGTGGGCCGGCGCTCGAAGCGAGCTTGTCCCACCCTACTGTGAAAAAAGGCGATGCCTCTGGAAGTGAGCGGAGGCGAGAAACAAAGTCCCGAAAAGTGTGGTTCGCGGCGGCGCTTCGCCGCCCCCAGATTTATGCAGCCTGTTGAAAATAAAAGCCTGAAGCGCGAGCGAAGGGTTTCTGAGCCTAATTCGTCCGCATTTACGACATCCTTCGCTTGCGCTTCAGGCTTCTATTCCCTTTTTCAACAGGCTGCTAGGCCACCTCCCACTCCGCCGACAATAGACCCCGGCGGCATCAGTTGGCGGCCTTCTTCTTGCGGTTCTTCTTCTTCGCGTTATCGGGGTTGCCCGCATTCACGTTTGGCCCCCACGTTGGTTCAACCAACTCAGCGTTCCACTTTTTCCAGGCTGCGTCGAGTTCCGCAAACTTGCCGGGCTGCTGCTTCGCGAGGTCGGTTAATTCACCGATGTCTTTCGACAGGTCGTACAGTTCGGCTCCTTGAGACTGTCGGTGATTGACCAGTTTCCAGTTCCCCATGCGGATCGCCGTCTGCTGGCCGAAACGCCAGTAGAGCGTTTCATGCGGCGAGGCCTGGTTGTCGCCCGTCAAATAGGGCAGCAGGTTGACTCCGTCGAGCTTCGTGTCCGTCACGGCAGGGACTCCTGCCGCCGCGAGTGCCGTCGGCAAGATGTCGAGCTGAATCACAGGCTGCTCGTACACGACGCCTTTCGGCAGCTTGGCCTTCCACTGCACGAAGAACGGGACGCGGATGCCGCCTTCCCACGTCTGGGCTTTGTTACCACGCAGCGTTCCGTTGTCAGAGCCGTTCGCGGGCGGGCCGCCGTTGTCCGAAAAGTAGAAGATCAGCGTGTTGTCCGCAGTCTTGGTCGCATCGAGTTTGGCCAGCACGGTGCCGACGGCATCGTCCATCGCCGAAGTCATTGCGGCGTAGGTGCGCCGTCGCTCGTTCGTGATCGAGGCGAAACGATCGAGATACTTCGCGGTCGCGTGCATCGGCGTGTGGACCGAATTGAACGGCAGATACAGGAAGAACGGCTGCGAGTGATGCCGGTCAATAAACGCGACCGCCTCCCGCGCAAAGTCGTCCGTCAGATAAGAAACCTTGTCCACCGGTTCGGTCCCGCGCAGCACGGCATCGCGTCCGGTGCCCACTTCCAAGTACGAGTGCGCTCCGCCGAGGAACCCGAAGTATTCATCGAACCCGCGCTGCATCGGATGGAACTTCGGGGCCGAACCGAGATGCCACTTGCCGACCATCCCTGTCGCGTACCCCGCCGCTTTGAGTCTGTTGGCGAGAGTCTTCTCATTCAGAGTCAGGCCCAGATCGCCCGATGTATTGGCCCGCCCCGGATTGAACTCGTGACCAAACCGCTGCTGGTAACGCCCCGTCAGCAAGCCCGCTCGCGTCGGACTGCAATACGGCCCGGAGACATAGCCGTTGGAACACCTCACGCCTTGCTGGGCGATCGAGTCAATGTGCGGCGTCAGAATGTCCTTCCCGCCTTGAATGCCAAGATCGCCGTAGCCCTGATCGTCGGCGACGATCACGATAATGTTCGGCTTTGTGGATTCCGCCCCCTGCACTAGCGAGGCAATTCCAAACGCGATCAGACAACTCACTTGAAGCATTGGCATTGGCATTGGCAGGACTCCTGAAAAAGTACTTGATGACCCCGCAGCGGTCCTTTGGATCCGACACGGTTATCAGCCTGTTGAAAAACGTAGGATAAGCCTCTGGCTTGCCACTTTTTCAACTGCTTTCACGGGCAAGCGAGACGCTTACCCTACGTTTTTCAACAAGCTGTTATGACGTTTCCGACAGAAGTGGACTCTTGTGATTGCAGCTAAGAATCCGTGGGCTTACGCCGCCCGGCTCACCTGATTTCGACTTTTGGCGGAAACGTCGGTTATACGATTTGGTCTGGCAACTTTGAGCAGAACGCGACCAGCAGGAACGTGGCAAAAGGTCCGAACAACAGCGACAGCAGAAACCAGTTGAATCCGCTGCGGTTCTTGCCTTGAGCCAGTCCCGCGTTCACCAAGGCGAGTGTTCCCCAGCCTACCGCAAATGTCTGACGCTCTTGAATGCCCATGTTGTCTCTCTGCGTTTGAATGCCTTGAGTGCGTCATCACTCGGCCGAGTACATCGGAACCCCATTTCGTTTTCAAGTCACGTCTAGTGGTCGGACAACTTGAGATTGCGGGGTTGTTCAACAACTAGCCCGACGCGCAAGCGAGGGCAAACCATCGCAGATCGCGAAGCCCTCGCTCGCGCGTCGGGCTAGTGACGAACCTCGCAAT
>JAYTGQ010000195.1:0-6837 GCA_043733345.1 Schlesneria sp. | reverse complement strand
CTCCGTCCAACCGCGAAACGGGTGGTCTCCGCCTATGGAGTACCAAACGGGAACCGGCATCCCAGTTCTTACGTTGTCTGCCGTCACTGGATTTGAATACGACGGCTCACGGGTGAAGCTGTCGAGCGCACCAACACGGGACGATGCACATTACTGGTTGCGAGAGGGAGAGCTTCTTGTCACCCGCAGTAACACCCAACAGCTCGTCGGGCACGTTGCGATCTACGACGGCACGCCGCAAAAGGCCATTTGCTGTGACTTGATCATGAAAATGCAGGTCGATGCCACGAAGGCCCATACGCGCTTTGTCTATTTCTACCTTCGGTCTCCGGAAGCTCGTTGCTACCTGACAAGCCGAGCGCAGGGTGCAAGCTCAACGATGAAGAAAATTGGAAAACCGGTCGTCCAGAACATTCCAATTCCGCTGCCGTCGCTTGCGAAACAAAAAGCAGCGACTGAGAAGATCGACGCGATCCGAGAAGAAACCCAACGCCTCGAATCCCTCTACCAGCGCAAGCTCGCCGCGCTCGACGAGTTGAAAAAGTCGCTGCTGCACCGAGCCTTCAGCGGACAACTTTGATTCCGGACAAGAAATCCGTGAAAAAACATGAAGGCGACTGAGCATCGACAGCGACGATACAATCTGGCAAACCAAATCAAATTCATGCCGTCACCAATAACGGAGGGCACGATCATGACCATGCATCAGCACGAAATCTGTCTCGAAAGCGATCAGCATTTTGCCGGTCACCTTCCAACACACCATCTGGGATTCCTGCTGGCCGATTTGCCGGTCGCGATCCGTGGGGCGGTGTCTATGGCGCTGCGCAACCGCAGCAAGGCACCGGGAAAACAACCCAATTGGCTCAAGCGGGCAAGTGATTTGCGGTTCACCGGGCATGGCGGAAACGGCGTAACCCACTTGCGATTTGAACTGCCGTCGCTCGATGACGCTGCCAGCGAAGTCTACCAGCAACAATTGCTGTTCGACTCCAAACGGCCGGATGGGAAGCAAACTGGCTTGGACCTGCTGGCAAAGGTCGTCCGAGACATCGACACGGTTCAAGCCGATAGCGACGCATTCGACCCGCAGCTTCTTCAGCAGGTCACGAAGTTCAGACGATTCTTCAAGTCTGGTCCGTTCTCCGGATTTCGGATCGTGGGCAGCGATTCTGATTCGCAAGCCTCTGCTCAAGTCACTCGGGGAACAACGGAAAACTCACGTCGCTTGTACGGTCGGACGCCGACACCTCAGCGGGTTCGTCTTGTTGGGAATCTCGACGGATTGGAGGCGAGCACTCAACGCTTTTCGCTATTGCTCGATTCTGGTGAACGGATCGCTGGCGTCTACCCCGACGACATTTCCGACAGACTTCAACGACTTTGGCGAAAGCGAGTTTTGGTACTTGGCTCCAGTGTCTTTCGTGCTTCCGGAAACGTTCTGCGTGTGGAAGCCGAGTCGATCGACGAAAGCGCCAATGCGTCGTCACTGTTTTCCACTCCACCGGTCGCAAGCAGCAGTCGGCTCGATGCGAACCGTCTGCGAAAGACACAAGGAACACGCAGCGGCATGGCAGCGATCATGGGACGCTGGCCGGGCGAAGAGACCGAGGAAGAAATTGAACAGGCGCTGGAGCGAGTGTCATGACGCTTCACCCGAATGATTTGCTTTCGTTGGACACAAACGTCCTCGTCCATTGGATTCGCCAAAATGATACGGGAATCCAATTGCGGGACATGTACCGTCTTCATGAGCGCACTGATCGGCCCATTTACTCAACGGTTGTCGAAGGCGAGATTCGGGCGCTTGCGAAGATTTGGAAGTGGGGAAACGCAAAGCTCGATGCACTTGACGAGATTCTGGCAGAACTCGTTCGGGTTGACGCTGGAATGCCCGATATCGTGCGGGCCTACGCTGAAATCTATGCAGCGGCCGAAGCAACTGGCCACAAGACCGGCCAAAACGATATGTGGATTGCCGCAACAACGAAGGCAGCAGGTGCTGTGCTCCTAACCTGCGACGGCGATTGCGTGTGGATGAACCCCGATTTGGTAATGGTTGAGTACGTTCCTACGGTGAAGGGTGGTGCGGCGCAACCATGAATGAAGCCGAAACCCGCGCCGAACACATCGACCCCGCGCTCGACGAGTTGAAAAAGTCGCTGCTGCCCGAGCCTTCAGCGGGCAACTGTAGGAACAGCCGATGGCCGACCAGACGCTTCAATCCGAGATGATCCTCTACCAGACCGCAGACGACCGCACCCGCATCCAATTGTGGTTCGAGAACAAGTCGATTTGGCTCACGCAAAAGCTGATGGAGGAGCTGCTTCAAAAAGATGTCCGCACCATCAATGAACACGTTCAAAACGTCTTGGCCGAGGCCGAATTGTCGGCGGATTCAGTCATCCGGAAATTCCGGATAACTGCCGCCGACTGGAAATCCTTCGACACTCAGCGCTACAGCCTGGAGATGATTCTGGCCGTCGGCTACCGCGTGAAATCTCCAACTTGTAAGGATGACTTACAAGTTCGCGCCGAGCAGCGTCTTTCGGCACAGCTCGCAACTATTCGGAATTTCCGAAGAATTCAGTCCGATGGAAATCATTCACGATCGCCTGCAACTATCCGGCGATTCCGGATAGTTGGACACAAGAGCCGGGATCAAGCACGCAGCGGAGCAAGTCAGCCATGAACGAAGCCGAAACCCGCGCCGAACACATCGACCCCGCGCTCGCCGCCGCTGGCTGGGGCGTCGTCGAAGGGAGCCGCATCCGGCGCGAGTATCCGATCACGCTGGGGCGGCTCGAAGGCTTCGGCCGACGCGGCAAGCCGCTGTCCGCAGACTATGTGCTGATCTATCGCAACACGAAGTTGGCCGTCGTCGAAGCCAAAGCGTGGGATGAAGCTCTGACCGAAGGAGTCGCGCAAGCAAAGAACTACGCCGGGAAGCTGGCGATTCGATTCACTTACTCCACGAACGGCCACGGCATCTACGGCATCGACATGGACGAGGGGACCGAAGGGGACGTGCCCCGCTACCCGACTCCCGATGAACTCTGGAACCTCACCTTTGCCGAGCAGAACGCCTGGCGCGACCGCTTCGCCGCCGTCCCGTTTGAAGACCGGAGCGGCTACTTCCAAAGCCGCTACTATCAGGACATCGCCATCGAGCGAGTGCTGGAATCCCTCGTCGCCGGGAAGCAACGCATTCTGCTCACACTGGCGACCGGCACGGGCAAGACCTTCATCGCGTTTCAACTGGCGTGGAAGCTGTTTCAAAGCCGCTGGAATCTGAGCGGCGAACCGTCGCGACGCCCGCGCATCCTGTTCCTTGCCGACCGCAACATCCTCGCCAATCAAGCCTTCAACGCCTTCTCGGCCTTCCCCGAAGATGCGATGGTGCGGATCGAACCGGCGGACATCAAGAAGAAAGGCAAAGTCCCCAAGAATGGCAGCCTGTTCTTCACGATCTTTCAAACCTTCATGTGCGGGCCACCCAAGGACGGCGAACCGTCGCCCTACTTCGGCGAATACCCGGCGGACTTCTTCGACTTCATCGTCATCGACGAATGCCACCGCGGCGGAGCGAACGACGAAAGCTCTTGGCGCGGCATCCTCGACTACTTCGCCCCGGCGGTGCAACTCGGTTTGACCGCCACGCCGAAGCGCAAGGACAACGTCAACACCTACGCCTACTTCGGCGAGCCGGTCTACATCTACTCACTGAAGGACGGCATCAACGATGGCTTCCTGACGCCGTTCAAGGTGAAGCAAATCTCGACCACGCTCGACGAGTACGTCTACACGCCCGACGACCAACTGATCGAGGGGGAAATCGAGGCGGGCAAGCGATATGAAGAAAAGGACTTCAACAAGATCATCGAGATCAAGGAACGAGAAGCGTTTCGGGTGAAGCTGTTCATGGACCTGATCGACCAGCGTCAAAAGACGCTCGTCTTCTGTGCCTCGCAACTTCACGCCCTGGCCGTGCGAGATCTCATCAACCAGATGAAGACGAGCAAGGAACCGAACTACTGCGTTCGTGTCACCGCCGATGACGGCGAGTTGGGCGAACAACACTTGCGGGACTTTCAGGACAACGAGAAGAGCATTCCCACGATCCTGACGACATCGCAAAAGCTCTCGACCGGAGTCGATGCCCGCAACGTGCGCAACATCGTCCTGATGCGGTCGATCAATTCCATCATCGAATTCAAGCAAATCGTCGGACGCGGAACCCGCCTGTTTGATGGCAAGGACTATTTCACGATCTACGACTTCGTGAAAGCTCATCACCACTTTGCTGACCCCGAATGGGACGGCGATCCGGTCGAAGATGACCCGTGCGAGGAATGCGGGCAGAACCCCTGCGTCTGCGTAAAAGAGCCGACGCCACCGTGCGCGAAGTGCGGCAAAAGGCCGTGCGAGTGCGAACCGAAGCCGTGCTCTAAGTGCGGTCAGATTCCGTGCGAGTGCGACAAACCGACCAAGAAACGAATCAAGATCAAGCTCGCCGACGGCAAGGAACGGAACATCCAACACATGCTGGCCACCAGTTTCTGGCATCCGGACGGGACGCCCATGTCGGCTCAGCAATTCATGGAAAACCTTTACGGCAAGTTCCCCGACTTCTTCCAAAACGAAGCCGAACTCCGGTCAATCTGGAGTGCGCCCGACACACGGGCCAAGCTGCTGGAAGGGCTGGCCGAAAAAGGCTTCGGCATCGACCAGATGACCGAAATGCAACAGATCATCGACGCCGAGAAGAGCGACCTGTTCGACGTGTTGGCACATGTCGCGTTCGCTCTGACGCCCCTGACCCGTGAAGAGCGGGCGACCAGAGCGAAGCTCGAAATCAGCACCCACTTCGACAGCAAGCAACAGGCATTTCTCAACTTCGTGCTGGCTCAGTATGTGAAAGTCGGAGTGCATGAACTGGACCAGGCGAAGCTCTCGCCACTGCTGAAACTCAAATACAACGCGCTCGCCGACGCGATGGCCGACCTCGGCCAGCCCGAACAAATCCGAACCGTGTTCGTCGGCTTCCAGAAGTACCTCTATCAGCAGGCGGTGTCGTGAAACTTCGCGACAATGCTTCCGGGAGACGCCGCGACACTCGTTCGCACCTTGCGACTTCGCCAGCGACCGGCATTGACGTAAGTGCTCGCAGCGGACAGCGGGTCATTTGGACGTAAACCCTGTCCGGTTATCATAAACCTTGGGTCCGGACCAGCGCCGACCGAGCCGTTTGCCAATCCGGAAGGGTCCGGATTGATGAACACCGTCCCGTTTGCCTCTCCAGACCCTCCGGCAGAGCCAAACGGATAAGTGGTCGTCAATCGGAAAGTGTCCGCAGAGGCAAACGGATAAGTGGTCATCAATCCGAAATGGTCGGCGGAGGCAAACGGGTAAGTTCTTGTCAATCCGTTCGGGTCCGGAATGGCAAACCGACGCGCGTTTGCTCGTACTTACGACGATTGGAAGCCGCCCCCTTCCCCGCTCGCTCGTCCCCACCCGACCGCCCTGACCAACCCTCCGGTCGGCACCCTTCCGCACCCCAGCCGGATGGCAAACCGCTCGGTCGCCACCTCTCCAAACCCCACTCGCCCGGCAAACCATCGCGTGCCCGGCTATCTTGACGGTGACGCCCGGGCCAATCGAAGCGATCCGCGCCGATCATGCCGTCCACAAATTTGGCGGAGAGCCAAAGGTGAAAACAAAGGGGTCAGGAACCGAATATCGCTTTTGTGACAACCGGCTCGAAGTCGTCCACCACAGACCTGTGTGACTTCAGCTCCCTCACTGGCGACGGATCGTACAGCCGTTCTGTCGCAGGCGGCTCCGTGACGGGGACGATCTCGAACCACAGCCTTGTTCGCGGGATGTCTGTCGGTTCCACGGCCGCTTGGGCGTTGGATGCGACGGGTGCATGGTTGTTGAAAGGTGGCGATGCGAGCGAATCGTCCACCAGCAGTTAGAGGCTATCCGGAAATTGCATTGGCCGCATCTTGATCGAAGCGAAAACTTTGCGTGCCACGGTCACGGCTTTGCGTAGCCGTGTCTTCGCTATGGCAAAAGCACGACCACGCAAAGCCGTGACCGTGGCACCCTGAAAACAAGCTGTTTCTTTCCGGATAGCCTCTAATTGGTACCGCAATTGGGAAGGGCCTCGCTCCCATCCCAATTGTCTGGATCGGGAATCAGATGATCCGGCCGCGAGGTCATTCGCGGCGTCCCATCTGCTTCACCATCCGCACGAGGCTGATGGGATCGACTTCCGAACGGCGTTGTCGCCAAGTTAGCAGCCTGTTGAAAAAGGGAGGGCGAGGCTCCCGCCGAGCCATGTACGTGAGGAAAGTCGCTTGTTTCTCGCGGCTCGGCAGGAGCCTCGCCCTCCCGACAGCCGTTTTTCAACAGGCTGTTAGCTCTCCGTCTCATTCACTACCCAGACAAGCGGGATGGGGTCCAAATCCAACACCTGCAATCCGGCTGGATCAGCGAGATTCAAACCGACTGCGCCATCATCGCCGGCCTGATGATCGCCCTCTGGACCGGCCGACGAAACGCACGCGCGAGATGCTCTGCGATGTCTCATGCAGGGCTGGGCCAACATCGACGCACTGGAGGCCCACTTGGCGAGGCTCAAACGCGCCGACGAACAGGCCGCGAAAACAATCGGATTAGTGTTACGCAGTGACAAATGTATCACTGTGGATCGCGAGCGGTATCAGTTCGGCAGCGGCGCATAAAAAAAGCGGCTTGCATTTCTGCAAGCCGCCAAAAACCCGGCAACAACCTACTTTCGCGCTGTTTTGCACTATCATCGGCCGCGTGAGC
>JAYTGQ010000194.1:0-6838 GCA_043733345.1 Schlesneria sp. | reverse complement strand
GCCCACCGTGAGTCGTTTGGTCGTCGGTGGGCCTCGAAGACTCGACCCACCCTACATTGAAAAAGGCGATGGCCCGGCGTCAGCTCCTCTTCGATTTCCTCTGAGTGGGCTGGCGCTCAAGCACCGGGAGGCTGACGCCCAATCTCGTTCAGCACGCTTTTTGCGCATCAGTTTTGATCTGCGAGACGGTCATCCTCCGGACGTTGGCCGGGTCTGACTGAACTGGACGCGGACGCAGGACGTTCATCTGCCGCGCAGTCGCCAGGGGACTTCCAAGCCGTGTCGATCCATGATGAGCGGATCGGAAAGGATTCGTTCGGTGGGACCATCGGCTTGAACTTGGCCGTCGTCGAGTACCAGAACTCGGTCGCACAGGTCGATCACGAAGTCCAGGTCGTGCGTGGCGACGAGGAGTGTCCCTGCAAAGGCTCGCAGAATCGTGAGCAGTTGGCGGCGGGCGCGCGGGTCGAGGTTGCTCGTCGGCTCATCCAGCACCAAAACCGATGGCTCGCAGGCGAAGACCCCCGCCAGACAGACACGCTTCCGTTCGCCGGTACTCAGTTCGGCGGGGTTCCTTGTCGCGCAGTCGCTCATTCCGACGGAAGCCAGACCACGTTCGACCCGCGCCAAAACCTCGTGCGGATCGAGTCCCAGATTGAGCGGCCCGAAAGCCACGTCGTCCCGCACCGTCGGACAGAACAGTTGGTCGTCGGGATCTTGGAATAAGAACCCGACTTGGCGACGTGTTTCACGCAGGCGTGGCTTCGTCACGGCGAGACCGTTCACGAAGATTTGAGCTTCGTTGTCGTGCAACACGGGTGGCGACGGCAGCAGTCCGTTGCAGTGCATCAGCAACGTGGACTTTCCCGCACCACTCGGCCCGACGATCGCAACACGCTCGTGAGAGGCCACAAGGCAGGAAATGTCGCGCAGCGCCAAGCGGCCGTTGGGATATCGAAACGACAGACGACGCAGTTCCAAGATCGCGGATTCAGTCATTCGAGAGAACTCTCCACGGTGCGCGAATCACGGGACCGAAGTCCGGCTTAGCTGTGTTAGCCGGACTTTTCTCCGGGCACGGACTTTTCTCTGGCGGACTCGCCCCGCAGAGAAGTCCGGCTTTACGAAAAGCCGGACTTCAAGAGCGTTCAGCGGCGAGTCGCACGAACTACGGTTCATCATCGAGGCTGCGGATCGAACCATCCCAGCCTCGGGCCAACATCGCACGGTGCGTTCGCTCGGCCCGCTCCATGGCGCGGAGCAACAGCAGGCCGATCAATTGAGCGCTGATCGTCCACTCTCTCCACGTTGAACCGCCGCCGAAATCGCGGGCGTCGCGGGCGGAGCGGAGCCGACGTAGCTCGTCCCACAGAATGAACACGTACCGGTACATGAAGCTGAGCATCGCGATCAGAATCACAGGACAGTGCCATTGCCGCAAAACACCGAGTAGCTCACGCAGCGGCAGGACGTGGATCAGCCACAGTCCGGCGAGGAACGACACCGTACACCGCAGCCACAGCGCCACGGCCCAGTTCCAAGCCAGCCCGTCCGCACTGGCTGCGGGGATCGAAAGTCCGAATACGAACAGCGCGGGGAGAAATAGTGCGAGCCGTCGCGCGAGGTAGCGCACGGTCACTCCTGCAAAGCTCAATGCCGTGAAGACCGCCACCAACAGCAGCCCTTGCGCGGGCCAACGCTCAAGTGGGATCAAGCCCGAGAGCACGATGACTAGCAGCGTCAGGAACAGTTTTGTTCCCGCGGGCAATCCGTGGCAGACGGACATCTCCGGCGAAGGCTGCCCCGCGCCGGTCGGTTTGAAGTCAGCCATCGGAGCCGTCCGCCAGCGTCATCGGCGTCGCATTCCAGCGAACGGCGCGAGCCAACAGCACGGCACCGACGAACACGACCGCCGTCCCGAGCAATCCCGCGAGCGACACGGACCACCAACCTTCAACGGGCAGTGGGATCACATAGTCATCGAGCAGCAGCGGCGGTCGATCGGACTCCAACGCAGTGAATCCGAGTCGCTGCGAAACAGCGTCGAGACCGTCGGGAAGTTCACTTTTGAATGGAGCGAGCAAGGCGGCGACGGCCAACGCGGCGACCAAACCCGCCGTGGCGAACTGGCCCAATGCGCGCACTGAATGGACGGGTGTCGGTGCTGGAATCAGATCGGCTCGCCGCGAGAGGACAAATGCGAGGATCGCGCCGGTGATGAGCGCTTCGCCGACCCCAATCAGCGCGTGGTAGACGACCATCAGCGTAAAGACGCCGCTCGGATCGAAGCCGCGCGCGTGCGAAGACAATCCAAACTCAAGGCAGAACAATGCGGCCGCCGCGAGTACCGACAACCACGCGGCCACCGCTGCCGCTGACACCGTGGCGGTCACACTCGTCCCAAGGCATCGTCGCAGCGCGGCATAGACCGCGTGACCACCCCACGCACCGACCACGCCCATATTCAGTATGTTCGCGCCGAGAGACAGCAGCCCGCCGTCGCTGAACAGCACTGCCTGCACGATCAGCACGAGCGCGATCGCCAGACATCCCGCCCACGGCCCCAGCATCACGGCCGCAAGGACGCCTCCCAGCAGATGGCCCGACACTGGCAGGCCGAGCAGCGGGAAGTTGACCATCTGCGCCGCGAAGACAATTGCCGCCATCATGCCCGTCAGCGGAACGGCTCGATCTTCAAGATCGACTCGCAACCGACGCAGCGAGTACGCGACGGCGCACGCGCTGACGGCCGCAGCCACCACACAAACTTCCGGTCCCAAAATCCCATCGCGAATGTGCATCGTTCGGCGTGGCCTCGATTAGAGGGCATTTCAAAACCTGTTTTTGCCTCGAAAAACTAGCCCGACGCGCAAGCGAGGGCTTCACCGTGATCGAATGTTCAGCCCTCGCTTGCGCGTCGGGCTAGTGTTGAAATGCGCTCTAAACATTTCCGACAAATCGTGGGCGGCTTCTTAACACATCACTTCACCGCTGCCAAACGTCGCACGGTCACGATGCGGGCTTGTCGCCCCAGCGTTTCATCAGTTCGTGCTTCACGCCGAGTTGGTCGCAGATGCGGGCCACGATGAAGTCGATCAAATCGTGAATTGATTGCGGGTTGTGATAGAAGCCGGGCATCGCCGGAAGGATCGTGGCTCCCGCTTCAGCCAGACGCTTCATGTTGTCGAGGGCGATCACGCTGAGCGGCGTCTCGCGCGGGACGACGACCAGTTTGCGGCGCTCCTTCAAATGGACATCGGCCGCGCGGTGAATGAGGTTCTGCGACTGGCCGCTCGCCACACAGGCCAGGGTTCCCATCGAGCACGGACAAATCACCATTCCCTCGGTCAGAAACGAGCCACTCGCGATCCCCGCCGAATAGTTGCGGTAGTGGTGATAGACAATTTTTCCGGTCATCAGTTCGCTCTCACTGAAGATCGAACTGGCCGCGCAGCCCGCGCCGCCACTGGGCTGAAGCATCTTCAGCTTGCTGTCGTGCGCGATCTGCTCTTCCGTCGGGAGCAATTGCTGCGGGTCGAAATTGTTCAGATCGACGGTCAGATTCAGTTCCTGCTTCAGCACCTCAACCGCCGCCGGGCTGATGGTGAGATGCACGGTGCGTCCGGAAGCCACGAGAACTTCGAGCAAACGCAGTGCGTAAGCAGAACCGCTGGCACCGGTCATCGCCACGACGAGATTGGGCATGAGGAGAGGCTCGGGAAGAAGGGGGCAGGGATCAGGAGGCAGAGGGCAGAGGGCCGGAGGCAGGGGTCAGGGAAGTTTTGGCTGGTTGCTGGTTGTGGTTCTATACCTCGCGTGATCCGTGATGAGACATCTGAGCGGGGCGGCGTAAGCCCCCCGGTTCTTGGGCGTAAGCCCTCGTCGGAAGAACCGGGGGGCTTACGCCGTCCCGCTCGGAAACCTCTCACTTTGTGCCGCGTGAGGTAGATCGATTCGGCGCACACGCCAGCGCATCCGTTCGTGGCTCCTGAGTCTCATCCTGACTCCTGACCTCTGCTTCCTGCTTCCTGCCGACATACAGCGTCGCGATGCCAAACGTCAGCGGAGTGAACGTGACGCTCGAGAGGCCGCACGCCTGCATCTTGTCGGCGAGTGCTTGGCCGTAAGGAAATTGCGAGACCGACTCGGGGAGATAGTTGTAGGCCGATTGCCGGTTCTTGGCGAAAAGTTGGCCGATGCGCGGCAAGACGTACTTGAAGTAGTTGCGGTAGACCCAGCCGAACAGCGGGTTGGTCGGCATCGAGAACTCCAGCACGGCGACGCGGCCACCCGGTTGGCAGACACGCACCATTTCACGCAGCCCGCGTTCGGTGTCGGTGACATTGCGCAGACCGAACGCGACGGAGACGATTTGAAACCGGTCGTCCTCAAACGGCAGGGCCTGCGTGTCGGCTTCGGTGAAGTTCAGCGAGGCGGCTCCACTCGTGATCTGCTTCCCGAAGCGACGGTCTCGTTTGACCTCGGCCAATCGCAACATCTCGGGCGTGAAGTCGGTCGCTTCGACGGCAACTTGGCCTCGACCCGCCTTCCAGTACGCCAGCGCGAGATCACCCGTTCCCGTGCAGACATCGAGGATCGGAGCCAACCCGCTCGGCGCGACCGCGCGCACCGTCCGCCAACGCCAATAGACATCCGTCCCGCCCGAGAGGACATGATTCATGAGGTCGTAACGCCCGGCAATCTCACCGAACATCTGACGGACGCGGGCTTCGGACTTATCGACGGGAAGCGTGGAGGTCATGGGGCAGCGGTTAGCTTTTAGCTGTTGGCGGTGAGCCAGAGGGAAGAGATCGGGGTCAGGCGTAGGGTGGGACCAGCGGCGCTTCGCCGCGCCGGCCCACCATTAAGCAAGGCAATTGAAGATGGTGGGCCGGCGCTCGAAGCGAGCTGGTCCCACCCTACATCGGATTTTCAAACAGGCTGTTAATGCCGGCAGTCGAGGCCCAACTCAACCCAGCGTTCGGCGACCAAGGCTCTCAATTCGTCGGAGTGTTGTAGTGGGAGCGGCCACGCGCGGGGATGGCCTTCGTCAGGGAGCTTTCGGGTGGCGTCGAGACCGACCGCGTGACCGATCCCGCGCACGGGAGCCGCGTGGTCGTCCATCTGTGTTGAACCTGTGTTGAAGATCAGGTCGCGACCCGGATGTGTGTGCGCGCCGACCGCGAACCACACGTCTTCCTCGCGCTGCACATTCACGTCCGCATCGACGACGACAACAAGCTTGCTCGATCCGAACGCGGTCGCGCCCCACAGCGCGTTCAAGACGCGACGGGCCTGGTGCGGTGAGTCTTTCCGAATGCTGACGAATAGCAGGTGACGACTCGCCCCCGAGAACGGCCGATGCCAATCGACGACCTCGGGGATCAGCCGTTGCACGAGCGGCAGGAAGAGTCGGTCGAGGGCGAGCGACATCCACGAGGCTTCGTTCGGCGGACGACTCGCGATGACAACAGGCAGGACTGGATTGGCTCGATGCGTGACGGCCGTCACTTGAATCACGGGCAACTCTTCGGGCAACGAGTAGTGCCCGGAGTTGCTCGCGATCGGCGGTGCCATCTGTGGCGTGGCGGCTTGGTCGATGTAGCCCTCGAGGATGATCTCGGCACCGGCGGGAACGTCGAGTTCCACCGACCGGCCGCGCACCAAGTCGAGACTCGCACCTCGCAACAGCCCGCCGAAGAGACCGCGCTCGATTCCCGGCAGCAGCGGCGCGGAGGCCATCAATCCCAGTAACGGATCGCCGCCGAGCGACATCGCGACGGGAAGCTGCTTCCGTTCTCGCACGGCCGTCTGCCAGTGGCGGAATCCTTCGTGCTGCCGATGCCAGTGCGGCACGACTTCACGCGGGCCGATGACTTGCAGCGGATAGCTTCCCCAATGTTCGACGTTCGTCACGGGGTGGCGCGTCAGCGTTTGAGCGGCTGTCAGCGTGGGGTTGGCTTCGTCTGGCCAGCAACGCGGGATGGGCAAGTCCCACAGATTCACATCGCGTCCGAGTTTGACGACCTGCTGACAGACCGCCGTCTTGATGACGCGCGGCGCGAAACGGCTGGAAGGAGAAGTCGCGGCCGTCAGCTTGAGTGCGTCGAGCCATCCCGACGCAGCCTCGCCGTTCAACAGCCGGTCCATCGCGACCGACGCCTGATCGAGCGAATCGACTCCCAACGCGAGACACAGCCGCCGCCGACTTCCCAACAGATTGGCAACGACCGGGATCGAACTGTTCTTCACGTTCTCAAAGAAGAGCGCCGGGCCGCCATCGGCCGACCGAGTGACTCGCTCCACGATCGCCGCCAATTCCAACGCCGCATCCACGGGAGCCGCCACGCGCACGAGTTCCCCCGCATCTTGCAGCTTCGCCAGACAGTCGGTGAGAAATTCGTGAGCCATCGGAAACGGTGCGCACTCGGCAGGAACTGGGGAGGCAAACTGCGACCTGAGTCGCCACAAACAGATTCAGAGCGGGCGGAGTATAGACAGACCCGCGCAGCTTGGCACTCGCCGCGCGACGAGTCACCGTCCGCGACAGAGCGGAGTGTTCTTCGGCACGGACACCTTCGTTTGCAACAACATCCTGACAACAAGGCTTTTAGAGTACATTTCAAAACTAGGCTTTGTCAGAGCTTGGAACTGGGATAGCCGAACTCGTGAGAGTTCGGGAATTTCTGAACTCTCACGAGTTCAGCTACCAATTGAGAACTGAAGTCTCACGAGTTCAGCTACGTGCGTTGGTGATGGTGTTTGGTCAGAGAGGTGAGAGTCCTCTTCAGGCATGCGCTCTCCGGCCTGTATTTGAACGTGCCTGCGTCGCCGCGAG
>JAYTGQ010000193.1:0-2429 GCA_043733345.1 Schlesneria sp. | reverse complement strand
GTTCTGGCGCGAGTCGAAGGTGCACGTGACCCCCGGCGTGCAATCTGTACGTTGCGTACTGCCGCTCGAGTCGGAAATTCTCACGATGTATCCGGTGATCGGAGCGCCGTTGGTACTGACGGGCGGCTTGAAGTCCACTGCAACCTGGTGGGAGGCCGGGTTGCTGAGAGTGATGTCGGTCACTGCTTCGGGAGCGCTGGTCACCGTTATCGTGATGCGCCCCTGGGCCTGCCGGCTTGGCACGTCACGCGCGTCCCGCATTGTGTAGATCAAGCTGATGACGCCCGACTTGGCAACACCGGTATCGACAGAGATCGCGGAACCGTTGATGTTCTTCGTCGCTCCGAGGTTGTCACCCTGCCAGTCGACGGACTTCAGGATCAGGGGTGAGTTTTTCTCTGCGGCAAATGGATTGAAGTCGTTGTCGAGCGGCTGAATCACATAGTGCGAGCTCGACCGTGCATCGGGGACGGCGTCATCGACAGCCTGTGGGAGTGGAGCGGTCGACTCCACCGCATTGACAGTGATCTCGGCTTCCACCGGGGCGAGCGATCCGGAGATCAGCTCGAACTTGACGCGGACTTGGGAGGGAACTGTGGCCTTCTGATCGACCGACATCGTCAACCTGTCTCCAGTGAAGGAAAACTGGATCGGTGCCGCGGCCGAAGACGGAGTGATCTGTCGGTAAGACACGGAATTGAGAACCTGTTGGTTCGGATGACTCGTCGCAGTGCGCAAGGCGAAGGTCGTCGACTTTCCGACCTCCACATTGATGGATTGGTTCGCGAATGTGGGCGGAATGTCTCTGCTTTGCGGATCCCCGACCTTGATCGGCACCTCGATGGTCACCGCGTTCGGGTCGTTAGCCATTCCCCTGTCGCTGGCCTTGAAGGTGAGGAAGGTGTTACCGACGAAATTGGACCGTGGAGTGAAGGTGATCGTGTCATCCGCCGTCACCATCGTGACCCCGGTCTGCTGCTGAGGCGATGCCACCGCCGACTTGTCAGTGACAGTCGGCCTTCTGCCGGAGGGAACTACGAGCAAGTCGGACAGCTTCACTGTCTTCGCAGTATTCACGTCTGTCTCGATAGTGACGCCGCTCTTCAGATAGGGCGGGAGGCTGTCGGTGTATGCGGGCACCGTGATGATCGCGATCGCGCTCAGGTGGTCCTTGTTGGTGAGTTGATAGGCGATCGCCTGTGGTGCCGAACCCAACCTGACTGTGAGAGTTCCGTCGGTGTTGACTTTTGCCAAGGCGAGGTTGGGACCGATGGCCTTGACGAGAAGATCTGCGACGAGGCCAGCCGGGTTTTGTGCGTCGTGGAGCACGTTGACGTTGACCGTATGTTTACCGACCGATGTGTTCGGATCTACCGACTGGTCGAACGCCACTGGGGGCAGCAGAGGCGCCTTCGGATCGACCTTGACAGTCAGGTAGGCGTCAGCACCCGCTTGATGTTTGTTATCGATGAAGTAGTGGATTTGGTAATCGCCCGGCTGATGGGGCGCGGTCACGATGATGGAGTCGTCCTTGACCACTGCTTTTAACGGGCTCTGAACGACAAGCTTCGGATTCTTGGCGAATTCGATCGTGTAGCCGTTCGGATCGGAGTCGTTGGCGAGCACGGGTACGGAGGAGATCCGATCCGGCCTGATGGCGATCTGATCGTCGACAGCGTTAGGGGCCAATGATGTCAGTGGCGCCGGGATGACCCCGATCCGTATTCGGCCCGTGGCGGTAGCGCCCAGCGCATCCTTGACCTCGTAGCTGAAGGCATCCGTGCCTCCTGACGTGCCGGTGCGGGGCGCGATGTAAGTGAACGACGACGACGTGACGTTGGTGACGGTTCCGATCGCCGCGCCGTTGACACTGGTGAGTGTCACGGAGTCGCCGTCGGGGTCGATCTGGTCGAGCGGTACTTTGACCTTGAGCGTTCCACCGACGAAGACACGTGCGGTGATCGTCTGGGGATTGGGTGCCTTGTTGTTCTTGATGTCCCGGGCGCTCACCAGGAAGTTGACGTTCGCAGTGTTCGTCTGGCCGTTGTCGTCAGTGACCAGGTAGGTCACGGAGTACTGGCCGGCCTTGGTAGGCGCTTGAAGCCGAACCTGATCGCCGGTGACAAAAGCGAAACCATCGCCGACGTTCTGCTGGGTCAGTTCGGGCGCCAGGCGGATGCGGCTGCCGTCGGGGCTGTAGTCGTTGGCCAGCACATTCACCGAGGCGACATCGCCGACCCGTGCCTGAACGTTATCGTCGACGGTGACCGGCTGCTGCGGGTTGGTCACTGCGGGAAGAGGAACGACGGCAACGTTCGCCGTCGAGGTCTTCGAGCCATCGGAGATCGTATAGCTGAACTCGATCGGCGCTGTCATTCCCGAAGGTGCGGTGATCTTAATGAGCGCGCCGGAAAGAACCTGAACCGACA
>JAYTGQ010000192.1:0-2430 GCA_043733345.1 Schlesneria sp. | reverse complement strand
GGTGAGTGTGAAATGTGCCATCCTCATCCGTGCGCGGTATATCCTCCGCGCGGTCAGAATTGACTCGTTTAACCGCGTGGGCAACGCCCCGCGCGTCGGGCTGCGAAACACGATTCCCCGTCGCCTGACGCGCGGGGCGTTGCCCACGCGGTTAAACGACGCGGCGGCAGGGTGGCCGGGGCTGGAGTCGCTTTGGACGAAGCCCCGGGGTTTCGCGAAACGCCCCAACCCCGGCCACTCGACGCGTTCCTAGGTGGAAATCGTCACGAGTTGGCCGTATCACAGCCAGTTGGAGTCAAGAGCGGAGAGACGAGAGCCAGATGCGAACTCGAATCTCTTCTGTGGCTCTCGACTCTCCGCTCTTTTCTCTCGACTTCCCGCTGTGAGGATGACCATGAACTCCGCGATCTCTCTGACACGACGACAAGCCCTAGTGACGGGAGCCATTGCCTTGGGCGCGACCGCCTTGGCCGATGCCACACCGGCCGACTCGAACGAGACGCCGTGGATTGACGCTCACTCGCACATTTGGCCGCCGGAGACCGACAAGTTTCCGCTGGTGAACGGTCAAACGAAGAAGGATCTCAAGCCGCCGAGCTTCACCGATGACGAGTTGATGGTGATCGCTCGTCCCGAAGGAGTGGGGCGAGTCGTACTGATTCAGCATTCGGGCTATCACCTGTTCGACAACTCGTACCTGCTCGATGCGGTTCGTCGGCATCCTAAGCTGTTTCGGATCGTCGGCATGGTGGACGATCAAAAGCCCTCGCCCGGCAAGGCGATGAAGGGGTTGCTGCCGCAGGGAGTCACCGGCTTCCGCATCACGCCGTTCGTGCGGAAGGAGAAGCAGGCCGAGTGGCTCGACGAGCCGGGCATGATCGAAATGTGGAAGACCGGGGCCGAGACGCGACAGGCGATGTGCTGCCTGATCAATCCGTCTGACCTGCCGGGCGTCGATCGGATGTGCGAGCGACACCCCGACACGCCAGTGGTCATCGACCACTTCGCCCGGATCGGAGCCGATGGCCAGATGCGCGACGAAGACCTCAAAAACATCTGTCGTCTGGCCCGGCACAAGCACGCTAGCGTGAAGGTCTCGGCCTACTATGCCCTCGGTGAAAAGCAGCCGCCGCATCTCGAACTGATCCCGATGATCAAGCGGCTTTACGACGCCTTCGGTCCGCAGCGTCTGATGTGGGCGAGCGACTGCCCGTACCAGATTCAAGGTGCCAACAACTACAAGGCGTCGATCAGCCTGATCCGCGAGCACATCGACTTCCTCACCCCCGAAGACAAGCAGTGGCTGCTCCGCAAAACGGCCGAGAAGGTGTTTTTCTATGCGTGAGATTCTGGAAGTCCGGCTTTTCCGAAAGCCGGACTTCGGAATCGGAGTGCATCCATTCGGAGAGAATTCCGGCTAACAAAGCTTAGGGGCTGTGCAGAATCTATTTCCGAGAGTTCGCGGATGACGATCAAGCTCCAGACCGCAGAACGGCACGAACTCCGATCTTTCTGCCACACATTTTTCTGCCGCTTCCTGAAAGAACATGGCAGAAAAATGTGTGGCAGAAAGAGGGTTCAGAACAGAGCCTCCGTGATGCTGCAACCCTTGGGAACGACACGATCACTCCCGAAATTCTCGGATGTCGTAGATGCACAGCCCCTAAGCCGGACTTCAGCGAACCTTCTTCACATTTTTGTTCCCCTGCGGAACGGCATCGGTGAAGGGAGGCCGTTCAAACGTTTGGCCATCGCCGGTGACGCGCGGGTCGCCAACTTCGGTCAGGGTTTTAAGGAGGCATGCGGACAGCTCGGCCTTCGTCGCGGCATAGGCTGGGTCGGTGGCGACGTTCTTCGTTTGTTCGGGATCGCTGCGGAGGTCGTACAGTTCTTCGGCTGGTCGTTTGGCGAAGGCATAGTCGTAGTGCCACTTCCACTCGGGGTCGTGACGGTGCGCGATGAGCCACGCTTTCGTCGGGCTGGCGTCCATGTCGGCGAAGGCGGCAAAAGTGTTATTCGACAGGGCCGTGGCATCCGGAGCGGAGTCGGCTGTCACTCCGGCGGGACTGCCGAGCGGCCAGCGATCCGGAGCGAAGTTGCGGATGTAAAGGTGGTCCTGCGTGCGGAGGCATCTCTGGGGATACGGCTTGTTGTCCTCGCGAGCCGTGCCGACATGACGTTCTCTGCCACTGATGTTCCAGGTGCGGGACGGATCGACTTGGCCCGACTTCTCGCTCTTCAAGAGGCCGACCAAACTGCGGCCGTTCATTCCGGGAGGAGCCTGCACGCCACCGGCCTCCAGAAATGTCGGGGCGAGGTCCATCAGGTTGACGAGGTCATCGATGACGCGACCAACGACAGGAGCTTTCTGAGCGGGGCGGCGTAAGCCCCCCGGTTCTTGGGCGTCAGCCCGTTCGTTTTGTCCCCGAA
>JAYTGQ010000191.1:0-6859 GCA_043733345.1 Schlesneria sp. | reverse complement strand
GAAATTTTTGCGACCTCGTTCCTCAATGGGTTCTTGGGCGGATTCGTTCATCATTCAGGATGCCTCAACATGGCACTGCGACTAGCCGAATATGTGTTGGCGGGAGAACTCTTCAACACGAAACAGAACTCGGTTCACGGGTACCTCTGGCTGCGCGATTGCGACCGGCCGATCATGTTCCAACTGACGGGCAACTGCCTGTCCGATCTGGCGGGACATCATCTGCGGTTTGAAGCCCGGCCAAGTTCGCAGACCGAGGAAGCATCGCTGACCGAGGAGGAGATCGACGAACGCCACATCGCCTGGATGCAGATCGGCGTGCCGGGCGAGATGACCGCGACGAAACAGGTCCGCGCCTTCGACTGCTCTATGGACGAATTCCTCCGGCGCAGCCAACTCGACGAACAACCGCCGACCGAATGGAAGCGGATGCTGTACTTGGAGTGGTATAGCCAGAACGGTCGCGTCGTTGTCGAACTGGTCGATCCGATGATGGAACTTGATCCCGATGAAAACGGCCCGACGGCATTGAGCTTTTTTACATCCGAACAGTCCGACAGGGACGAGATCGGTCTGGACGATGACCTCGATTTTCAATTCCCAAACGAGGTGCCGTGGCCTGACGAAGAGGTCCACGAACGGGAGCGTGCCCACGAATTCGACGACGACGACTCTGCGGACGGCGGGACCATCGCCTTCGAGGAAATGCCGGACGAGGTGGACGACGATCCCTATGGCCTCTTTCCGAAAGATCTCGAAGCGAGTCTCGAAACATCGTCCTTCGACCAGCCGTGGAGCGACAGCCCCGATCCCGAGACGCTGGCCATTTGGGAAAGACTCGACGCGCTCGAAGATCATTCCAACGACGTGCCACTCTGCACACTGTTCGATCCACCACTGAAAGTCCCGTCGTCCGAATCGCTCGACGACGAACAGGTCGCTCAGGCACTGAACTCGATCCTGATGCAACTGGCTCTCCACAACATTGCCCTGCACATGTGCGAGCACTTCACGCCGCGCACCGCCTACGAACTGCTCGTCAACGACATCCTGCGCAACGAAGAGACTCACCCCGATCTCCCTCGCTGGGACATGACACAGAACTTCGACACGAGTTCGTACTGCCCGGAATGCGACGCCGAGTTCGAGCGTCGGTATGCCGAACGCAAATCCCAGAATGATGCCACCAACGGCGACACGCTGGGCGACTTCGACCCGGACAGCGACGTTCCGTTTTGAACCTCACAATCGAATTTGCGCGAGCGGAACGGCGTCAGCCCAAGGGCACTCACTTTACTAACCCGAAGCGTGAGCGAGGGAAACGCCTCTAATGCTCGGCCTCGCTCACGCGTCGGGTTAGTAAAACGCCGCCCCGCTCGCCATTCTTCGGACACGTCACTCTCACTTTGTGGAACCGGTTATGACTCGAACTCTACTTGTTTCAGGGATGGTGCTTTTCACGATGACGAACCTGCTGTCGGCGGCAGACGATGTGGTCTCGAACGTGGTACTGGGAATTCACGGCGGGATCGGCGTGGACAAGGTGGACATGACGCCGGACCTCGACAAGCAGGTGCGAGCGGTCCTGACCGAGGCTCTGCAAGCGGGCCACGCGAAGCTCAAGAGCGGCGGCTCCAGCCTGGACGCTGTCGAAACAGCCATTCGTGTGATGGAGGATTCCCCGCTGCTCAACGCGGGCAAGGGAGCCGTCTTCACACACGAAGGCCGCAACGAACTGGATGCCTCGATCATGGACGGCAAGACGAAGAAAGCCGGTTCGATGGCAGGGGTCACGATCATCAAAAACCCAATCACCGGCGCACGGGCCGTGATGGAAAAGTCGAAGCATGTGATGCTGGTTGGGCGCGGCGCTGAGATCTTTGCCACGCAGCAGGGCTTGGACATCGTCGATCCCTCCTACTTCTGGACCGAGCATCGTTGGAAGGCGATCCAGGCCATTTGGAAGCAGGAAGCGGAACTGAAAAACAAGCGCGGCGATCTGCCGGTCGAGAACCTGCTCCCCGCGAAGAAGTCCGAGTACGGGACGGTCGGCGCAGTGGCGCTCGATGCCGCAGGGAACCTCGCGGCGGGAACGTCCACCGGTGGCATGACCAACAAAAGTTTCGGCCGAGTCGGAGACTCACCGATCATCGGCGCAGGAACCTACGCCGACAACGAAGCCGCCGCGATCTCGTGTACCGGTCATGGCGAGTTCTTCATCCGATACGCGGTCTCCCACGAGATCGTCGCGCAGATGAAATACAAAGGTTCGTCGGCTCAAGACGCCTCGCACGATGTCATCAACCGACAACTCAAAGACGCCGGAGGCGAAGGGGCCGCCATCGTTCTCGACAAGACCGGCCGCTTCGCAACCGCCTACAACTCCGAGGGTCTTTACCGCGCGTGTATCACACAGGACGGCAAGATACGAGTACGGCTGTATGAAGAGTAAATCGCGAAACAAAATAAGCGGGCGTTCGGACCAGGGCCTCCGCAGCTCATTTACCCTAGTTTCTCCGACGGTTTTCGCATGTTCCCTGAGTTGGTGTGCCCGTCTCGAGTGTTCTATCACTCAATGAATCGCCAAACAGACAGAAATAGATGCGACGGCCCTGCATTCAAGCTTGGGCAGTTTTATTACTGGTTCATCAGCGAGGGTCTCCGGTTCGCGAAGACCGCTGAGACGAAGTCGTTTCACCGCGTGGGTGGGCACTGCCCACCATTCCCTATCGCTTGTGGTGGGCCGTGCCCACCCGACATTTTTTTGCAAAGCACGCCCCGGCCTCCGCTGTCGATCATTCGACTTCGGGCAGTTCTCCATCTGCGCGATGCGTCATTTTTCGCAGCACGTTGGAGCTAATTCTGATGGACTGCGTGCGGGCGCTGCCGTCGCCCAGCATGACGTTGAAAAGGTCGCCGTGATGGCTGCTTGGTCCCCCGACTTCGTGGCCTGCTGAACGCCGATTCGCCTTCAGCCGTAGAGCTTGAATGGACGCAATCTCCTCATTGGGTCGCGTGACAAACTCAGGAGGAGCGTCCTTTCCGGCAGCATCGATCGCGCCCCGGTTGGTCCACACCACGCCGTTGCGCAATGAAGCCCGCGTGCCCGACATCCAGCCCAACTCGCCACCGTGGTCGATGCGCGACTCGGTGACGTAAATCGTGTATGAAGTCCCGTCATCGACTTGCTCGTAACGAATGGCGCTGTTGAGGAACAGGACTCCATTCTGATTCACGTCGATCGGGGTTTCAAAGTCGTTGTGGATGCCGCAGTAACTTGTCAGGCCCACGGTGCCGCTGCGCGCATCCGGGTCAGACGGACAGAGCAGCAGTGACAACCGGTACGCGCGGACCGGCGCGTGGTAGGGGGCGTACACGCTCTGACGGAAGTCGATCTGCTCGTGGAGCTGGATTCCGTCGAAGTACGGCAGGAGTTGAGTCAACCAGCCGACGTGCTGGTCGTCGAGGGACTCTTTGCTGACGATCGGTCCCGTTCGGTTCTGCGTCCCCGGCGGCAGGACTTCATGCAGTGACTCGTACGTCTGAAGGGCAATGCCGAGCTGCGACAGTTGACTCAAACACTGCGCCCGCCGCGCCGCCTCGCGAGCCTGACGAATGTAAGGCAACAACACCGCAGCCAGCACGGCAATGATGGCGATCGAAAACATCAGTTCGATCAACGAGAAGCCCGCGCGGTAACGAGAATCACATCGCGCGCGGTTGCTAGCGCGACCTCCGAGCGAGGCGGCGTCAGCCCCCCGGTTCCTGAGCGTAAGCCCGTTTTCTAAGAACCGGGAGGCTAACGCCATCCCGCTCGGAAATGTCTCACATTTGGCTGCGCGAGGTCTCAGTAGATGATTCACAACAGGTCCTTCAAAAGTCGTCCAGCATCTCGCCGTCCGACCGATGCGTCAGATTGCGGAGCGTGCTGGCCGTGATGGTGCGACTCAGAAACCGAACCGATCCGTCCCCCAGCACGACGTTGTGGCCGGCCCCATGATTGCCGCCGAATCCGCCGACGAACCCTTTGTCTGAGATGAGTGTTCTCAGTTCTTGTTGAATCGACAGGCCGCTGCCATGAGTCGCAGCATGGATTTGATAGCGTGGAACGTCTGCAGGCTTGTTTTTGTTGACCCACAATACGCCGTTGCACAGCGTGGCTCGAGTTCCCGACATCCAGCCGAGCGGTGACGCGAGTTGGCCGTCCCGCTCACCCACCAAAATGGTGTGCGACAGGCCATCGGTCACTTGATCGAACCGGATCGCGCTGTTGAGAAACAACACGCCATTCTGTTTCACGTCAATCGGCGTCTCGAAGTCGTTGTGGACGCCGCAGTAGGTCGTGGCGTTGGAACCATTGGGCAACCAAACAGCCGACGGGCAAATCCACGCTCCAATGTGAGTCGCCCGCACGGCCGCGTTCTCAACGGCATAGACGCTCTTGGTGAAGTCGATGTGCCGATACGCGGACTTCAGTTGCAGGTGTGGCAGAATCTGAACGGTCCAACTCATGTGGTACTGCGTCGCGTCTTCTTGGCTGACGATGGGTCCGGTGGCATTCGACGTTCCTGGCGGAAGCACACCGTGCGCGTGGGCATAGTTCTGCAAAGCGAGACCAATCTGGAGCAGGTTGTTCTGACATCCAATTCGCCGCATTGCCTCGCGCGATTGCTGAATCGCGGGCAGCAGCAGCCCCGCCAAGATGCAAATAATCACGACCACAACCAGCAGCTCAATCAACGTGAAGCCGCGCTGGCAGTGAGCCTGTTGTGCGGGCAAACGGGCGGTGTCATTCATGGTGGTCTATGGTTCTCGCGGCCAAAAGTGAGGCGATAAATCATCGTATGGCTCATCCGGTGTTTCGGGGAGGTCGCAGATTCTGCCCTCCCCGCTGGAATCCGCTTCATCCGGCGAAAGGGCTGTGAACGGATCTGTTTTTAGCCCGGAGGGCGGCAGATCATAGCCCACGGCGTGAGCCGTGGGTCAGTCTGACATCCACGTCGTTAGCCCTGAAAGGGCGACACTTTCGTTGGAAAAGTGCATGTGTCGCAGGATGCGTCGAACGAAGACGGTGTCGCCCCTCCGGGGCTAGTCGGTGGGTGGGTTCTGTTTCCCACGGCTCACGCCGTGGGCTACGACCTGCCGCCCTCCGGGCTAAAATCAGCCAGTTCAGAACGCTTCCCTTTCTCAAAAACCGAAACCTCCCCGAAACGCCGGATGAGCCTATCGTTTAACCGCGTGGGCAACGCCCCGCGCGTCGAGCGATGTGGAACGCTGTTTCGCATTCGGCGCGCGGGGCGTTGCCCACGCGGTTGAACGACCCAGTCTCGCCCGTGCGAGTTCTATTTCGAGTTGCCCAACGGGCGTGCGAGTCCGCCGAGGCTGCGTTCCACGCCGCGAACGAACTCGGGATCGAGGCTGTTCAAAAACTCATGAGCCTTCAACGCGGAGGC
Source organism: Schlesneria sp. (assembly GCA_043733345.1). GTDB lineage: Bacteria > Planctomycetota > Planctomycetia > Planctomycetales > Planctomycetaceae > Schlesneria. The sequence goes on along the minus strand of JAYTGQ010000191.1, from coordinate 1,406 downwards.
CGGCGGCGGGACGGGTGGTGCGTTCGGGTCTTGCTTTAGGCCGTCCTTTTCACAGACGAGCGCGAATTTCACGATGTCCTGCTTCGAGAGATCAGAGTCGAATGGCGGCTTTCCGTAGGCCGCTGTCAGGCGATCCAACACGGACCAATCCTTCCAGCGGGCGAGGTCGGGCAGAACACTCGCCGCAAACTGGGGCCGATCCAGAAATCGTCGCATCGCCGCCGGAAGCGTCTCCGCTGGAACACGGTCGCGCGCGTAGTCCCAGATGAAGACCAGCGCGTTGCGGATCGGTAGTAAATCGTCCTCAGCCAGTGGGTCGTTGAACTTCGCGTCCAACAGTTTGTTCAGTCCTCGTTCGCGCTGGAGCAGGATGTATCCCGCCATCATGCCGTCGATGCCGAACCGAGGTCGCTCGGGATCGGGCCGCGTCATGATGAGCTGTTCGAGGAACGCCGCATCACTGTCGTCACCGGCCAACCCGAGCAGCATTCCGTAGAGGCCGAGCCGGACTTGCAGCTTCAAATCTTTCGAGGCCAGCCACGTTCGCAGCTTGTCACGCGGCAGTTTCGGAGCCAGTGCCGCGACATCCTTGTACTCAGCGCGACTGAACTCGGCGAAGGCATCTGCTGCGATCTCATCATCCGCAACTTCGAGGAACTTCAGGAAGAAGGCGAGCCGATTGGAAGTTTCAGGAGACGGTGCCTGGCGAATGTACCCGTAGCGTCCCTCAGTGACTTCAACGGGATCTGTCCATGTCGGCTCGTCCTTGCCCTGTTCGCGGAACAACAGAAACAAGTCGCCCGGCTGGCCGCTTCTTGCGAAGGGGATCGTGACGCGGCTTCCCGGTTTGAAGTCCTCGGCTTTCCCTCGCACAACTTCGACAACTTCAAACGTCGTGACCGCGGTCATGGTCGTCTCATCGCCGACGAGCGAAACCCATTTCACTTGCAGCGCCGCATCGCACTTCGCCAGACGATGACTGAACGGCGGTTCGGTCGGCCCGCAAAACGGACAACCGGGAACGGCTCGTGCCACTGCGGCTTCCGCCAGTAGCGCGCAACTCGCGAACACCATCACAACAAGTCGCCCAATCCGTGGCATGTTGAATTCCTCAAGTGGCGGTTGAACCGCATTCCATGACGATCATCGCGACCACCTCCAGTGGCCCGCTTCGGCGCAGAACGATGGAATGATCCGACACTCTGCGTTGAAGCCTGACGTGAAAAAAACGAGCGCGGCCGGATGCTCAGGAACTGGCTCGAAATCACTTCCCGGTTTCCAGTCGCTCGTTTAACCGCAAGCCAAAGGCGAGCGCGGAGGGGTGACGCCGTGTATCAACTCCGTACCGCCTCCGCGCTCGCCTTTGGCTGGCGGTTAAACGAGGAAGTTGTTTCGAGCCAGTTCCT
>JAYTGQ010000190.1:0-2438 GCA_043733345.1 Schlesneria sp. | reverse complement strand
ACCGGGGCTAGCGCCGCGCGGCTAATTTCTGTGACGCGGATCACATGGTGGGCCGGCGCTCGAAGCGAGCTTGTCCTACCCTACATTGACGGTTCATCCGACTTTTGTCGGGCGCATCACACTTGCCCGTCTTTCCCAAAGAGAATGAAGACGGGCAAAAGTGCCCGTCCTACAGGTTCCAAAACCAGTGGCCACGGTGCCCACGATCAGAGCGAGTGATAACTGACGTAGAATCGGTACTCCTTCGCATGGGGATGGTTGAGCTTCAACCGAATCTGCTCTGCGTCCTCACCGCGTCGTTTGAACGATGTGCCGGGCGGGATTTCGACTTCGACTTCGTACATCTTCGACTTGCCGATCACTTTGCCGGTAGGCGGGAAAGTGAATTTGACGGAGTTGTACTTTTGCCCAATCGAATCCACGACGAGTTCACCTTCCAAATCGCGGACGTACAGAAAGAGCTTCGATTTGATCCCCTTGCTCGCGGGGAACTCACCGAGCGTCAAGAAATTGGTTTCGGGGTTCCACTTGGGGCCTTTGAATTCGATCGGTCCCGATCGCTGCCCTGTCAGGCCGAGCGAGATATTCGTCCCACCATTGTGTGGCGACACGAGATTGATCGATTCTCGCAGCGGACCGAGCGGGCTGTCTGCCGCTACGCTAACGGTAATCTGCAAGCCAGACTTCGCTTTCAATTCGGTGAGCGTTTCCGGTGAGGCAGGCTGCCAAGTCACGGACACCTTCGGGTTGACACACTCAAATTTGTCGAGGGTGACTTCATCCAGGATCAACGAGTACAGCGTCCCGCGCACGACGGTTGGTACGTCCGGCAGAAGGTCGCCGATGACCCACGCTTCCTCGGGAGTCAGCCGGAGTGGGCGATCGACCCGTCCTTCAATGGAAAGTTCGATCCGCTTGTTGTCGGGGTCGGTCGTATGGACTTCGGCCCACTGGCGGAACTTCTCATTGGGCGACTTGATCTCCCACTTGATCGTCACATCGACCGACTCACCGGGCGGAATGTCATCCTCGCGCGAGACGCCTCCGACGGTGCATTGCGAACAGGAAGTTTTGCCGGTTCTCACACGCAGCGGCCCCTGCCCTTCGTTCTTGATGACGAAGACATGTGACCCCTTGTAACCCAGCGTGACTGCGCCGAAATCGTGCGTCGTTTCTGCGGGGACCGCCTTGCCGAACGGCCCGTTGGCCGGGATCTCAAAGCCACCAGCGACGGCTTCAACAGAGGTTCCATTGGAAAGTTGAGGCAGGACGACAACGCCTTGATAGCGTCCCAACCACACGGTGACACCGAGGGCTACGAAGGTGAATGCAATCGTCAATAACACGGCAACGGGCTTCATCGGAACGTCCTCGATACGTCGGCAGTTGAAAATTCTGAGCGGGGGGGATGCAGGGGGAACGGTTGGCAATCGACGATGTTAACTCTCTCGAAGTCCGGCTTTTCGCAAAGCCGGACTTCTCTCCGGGGCGCGTCCTCCCTGAGGGAAGTCCGGCTAACAAAGCTTAGCCGGACTTCGGCCACCGGCTCTTCACACCAACCCGCCGCGTGAGCAAGGAATGTTCGCCAATTTCCTTGCTCACGCGGCGGGTTGGTATTGGTGCGGAGGCATTCGCGGTCGCCTTATACCTCACACAATCCGTGATCGCACTTTCACGGCGAGCGGGGCGTCTCCTCCAGTTGCCGCAATCGGGCAACAACGCCGTCAGCTAGGTAGCGGTCCACATGGCCAAGGCGTCGGTTCAGTTCATTCTGATTCAGTGCTCGCTGCGCGGCGGCGATCCCTTCCGCAAGTTGGCCCGCAGCCGTTGCCGCCTGACTCAGTTCCGCCTGTAGCGAAGCGTTCGTCGGATACGAGTCACTCGCCCGCTGTAACCACTCGAACGCCTGTCGAGCATCGTTGTCGTTTTGAGTCACCTGCCACCGGGCCAGCCACCAGTTTCCCAGCGTCCGCGGCCCATGAAAATTGTGGGGGTCGCGAGCCATCGCTTCGAGCAGCAGCTTTACGGCAGTGTCGAACAATTCGTTGGACCGGAAGCGGTCGCGAACCGCCAATTCATAAGCCAACTCGGCTCGACGATGCCACGGCGTGCTGGACCAATCATCGGCCAAGCACGCTGAGCGATACGCCGCCTCGGCACCGGCTCGTCCTTCGCGAACGAGGGCCAAGCGGTTGCCGGTCGCCAGCCACAACTGCCCTCGCGTGGCGGGGACCAGCGCGGTCGCGACAAATGCTGTCACCGTCACCGCCCAGACAATCAACGCGACCGCCCACATCGGCCACGGGGATCGCACACGATGATTGATGAGACTTCCGAGCGGGGCGGCGTCAGCCCCCTGGCACTCACTTTGGCATTCTGTGAGCGGCACGGCGCTAGCCGCCGGTTCTTTTCCAACTAAGAAACCGGCGGTTAGCGCC
>JAYTGQ010000189.1:0-6871 GCA_043733345.1 Schlesneria sp. | reverse complement strand
GCCCGGCTTGATGATTCTGTGCTTCATCATTTTGCCCAATCTGGTCTGCCGAAATTCTGCGCGCCCGGCAAAGAAACAAAACGTGAGTAGTACGAAAGCTCACGGAAGTGGAAGAGTTGCAACACGTCGCGCCACGCACTGCGCTTGTCGAGCAGGAGGCGATTCCTAAACACAACTTCTGACTCTTCTTCCCTTCCGTGACTTTCCGTGTTTTCCGTGGTGAATCATCCGAGCTAGCGCGTCAGGCTTCGATGGGAACTTGGTTGCGTGCGTCCGCCCCGCTTCGGCAACTCCTGCCGAACAACATGCTGTCCATTTGTGTTGTCGTGTCGTGAACCACTCCGCGCGACCGCTCCCTTCTCCGAACAACCGCTGCCGTAAGAAAAATCCGTAAAGTCCGCCAAATAGGCTGCGTCGTCCCGATTGGAACAACCGATACGACTAGAGAGTCCCGAGTCGTCGGGGCGAACTTGCTCATCAGAGCACTGTCGAAGGGTCACTTCGTCACGATACGAACTCACAGATTCAAACGATCTCATTGGCTTGGCGGCCTCGAATTGCCGGAAGGAGTCGAACATGCGACGCGGGACTTGGTTGCTCGCCATCACTGGAATGATGGCACTTGTGAACGGTGCCAGTTTCGGGGCCGAACCGGCCTCTGGGACGATTGATCGGGCTTCGACCGGTGGTGCCACTGTAGAAACCTCCACGCGCAGTGGTCGCATTGCCGCGACACCTGCCAGCGGTGGCTTGCCGAGTCGCTATTCGCGCACTGCTGCGACGGGCACGCCCGCCGCAGGCAGCCCCGATAAAAAGAACTATCACAAAGAGCTGTTTTCAGAGTCGGAACCCGTTTCCGATTCCAAGCTCGGCGCTTGGGGTGAAGAGCCAACGAGCGTGACTGAGCCAACCCCTAAGGCGGCTCCCGCAGCTCCGGCGACGGCCGCGAAGCCTGCCGCCGCGAAGTCTTCGACCAGCACGAACGGCAAGCAGGTCGTTCCCGCGTCTGCCTCCAGCAGCAAGGAATCGAAAGAGTCTGGCGGACCACGTGTGATTCAGGCGACCTACGACAAAGCCGCCGGGACCAGCGAAAAGAAACACATCCAGCAAGTTCGCAGTGAAGCCAAGGGCTTGCGTCCTTCGTCGGCTCCTCCGATGCCCGACTTCGATTCCAAGGCCGATGCGCCTGTCACCGTTCCCACCAAAGCGACGGGTGTTCCGGTCGCTCCGGCAGGCCGAGCGACCACCGCGGCCTCCGAAGCGGGACCGATCACGCCGCAAGTCACCATCGAATGGACCAAGAAGGGCGACATCAACGTCGGCCAGGAATGCCAAGTCGAACTGCATGTGAAGAACAACGGCTCGGTTACAACCAGCCAAGTTGCGGTCGATGCCGTCTTCCCCACGACCGTCCGCCTCACCAGCGCCGAACCGAAGCCCGCCGCGTCAGCCGACAAACTGACGTGGTCCTTTGACAGCATCGCTCCCGGTGCCGAACGCAAGATCGTGGTGAAGTTGATCCCCAGCCGCCGCGGCGATCTGGGTGCGTCCGCTCAAGTCCGATTCACGGGTGCCGCGACGGCGTCGTTCCGCGTGGAAGAACCGATGCTGAAGGTCGCTCTCAAGGGACCGACCGAGTTGATGTTGGGCGACCCCGCCTCGCAGTTCATCACGGTCAGCAACCCCGGCACGGGAACGGCTCACGACGTGAAGGTCGAAGCCCGACTCTCCGAAGGTTTGGAGCATGGTTCGCGTGGTGAGAAGCTCATCATGGAAGTCGGCTCGATCGGCCCCGGCGAAACCCGCACGGTGCGACTCGGTCTGGACGCCATCAAGGGTGGACCTCAAACGATCAACGTCACCGCCACGTCCAACTCGGAAGCGGGCGGGACGGCCACGGCTCAAGTCAACGTCATCGCTCCGAGCCTGAAGATCGCCGTCGATGGACCGGGCTTGCGCTACAAGGGACGCAACGCCAAGTACACGCTGACCGTCAGCAACGATGGCAGCGTCGCCAACAACAACATCCGTGTTTCGCAAGTGGTGGCCGACGGCTTCAAGTTCGTCTCGGCCGACCGCAGCGGGAAGTACGATCCTTCGACCAAGAGCGTGCAGTGGTTCCTCGGTCGTCTCGAACCGGGCCAGAACGCGAAAGTCGTCTGCGAACTGAATGCGACCACGCTCGGTGACTTCGCTCACACGGTGGCCGTGCTGTCCGACTCGGGTGTGCGAGCCGAAGCCAAGATCGAGACCAAGGTCGATGGTGTCGCCTCGCTCACGATGGAACTGGTGGACATCGACGATCCGGTCGAAACGGGCGTCGAAACGATGTACGAGATTCGCGTGAAGAACGAAGGCTCGAAGCCAGCCGCCGGTGTCTCAATCGCCTGCGAACTGCCAGCCGGAATGCAGCTCATCACCGCGAAGGCTCCCGTCGATGCGATCGTCGAAGGGCGACAAATCCTGTTCAAGTCGCTCGAACAAGTCGCTCCCGGTGGACAGGCCACCTTCAAGATTCACGTCAAAGGTGTGGAAGAGGGTAGCCATCGGATGCGAGTCCGCATGACTGGCGGCGGCCTGACCGAACCCGTCGTCCGCGAAGAAGTGACCAAGGTCTACTCGGACGAAAACTGAGTCGCTTCGACCATGAGCGAACTCGCTCAACTCGCTCAACAGCAGGACCGCCTTCCCACGGAAGGCGGTCCTTTTTTGTTGGCACGCGGGCCCCTGTAGGATGGGCACTCCTGCCCGTCCGCTCTTCAATTTCAATTCCGGACGAGTGCCAATTTAGGACGGGCAAGAGTGCCCGTCCTACTGTTCGCCCGCATCGGCTTTCGAGTCGAGATCGACGATCCCCAGCGCTTCCATCCGGCGGTAGAGGCGTGGTCGGTTGATGCCGAGCAACTCCGCAGCGCGGGCCTTGTTCTGGCGGCTCTCGGCCAAAGCCAGTTCGATTTGTTCGCGCTCGATTCGTTCGAGCAAGGGGTCGAGCAACTCGGGGCGCGGACGGCTCGACGGGCCGACAGTCTGCGCCCCGACGCCCGCTCGAAAACGGAAGGGGAGCTGCTCGACTCCGATCAACGGGCCGGAACAAGCCGCGCGCGCCTCTTCGATCACCATCCGCAACTCGGCCGTGTTACCCGGCCAGTTGTAGCGGCGGAACTGACGCCAGACATCTTCGGTGAAGCCGCCCACTTGTTGGACCGCGCCACGATTCAACTCTTCGAGAAAGTGCTGCGCGATCGGCTCCAAGTCCGCGCGCCGTTCTCGCAATGCCGACACCTCCACCACGAGCGTGCTCAGTGCGAAATACAACTCGCGCGAGAAGGTTTCTTGCTCAACCAGCGGCTCCAACGGGCGTGTCGATCCGGCGAGGACACGCGCGGCGTGCGGGCCGGTATTCGTCTTGAGCCACTCGATCAACGACCGCTGAAAATCGGCGGGGGCGGCATCGACATGATCGAAGTAGACGGCACCGGCTCGCAGCACATCGGCCTGCTGGTCGTCGCGCATCCGCGTGAGCGTCGCTTCCAAATCCTCGGTCGCCGCACGGCGACAATCGAGCGGCACAAAGGCCCGCTTGGCGAGTGAGCTTTGGTAGTGCAACACGCGGGCGAGATGCTGCTTGCCAACTCCGGCCTCACCAACGAACAACACCGACGCGGTCGAAGGCTGAGCCAACTTGATCTGCGAGAACGCCCGTAGCAGTTCCGCACTCTGTCCGATCAAGGCTCCCTCACCGAACCGCCGCCGGATCGTTTGCCGCAACGAAGCCAACTCGGCATGCAGCCGCTGCGTGCTGGGAACACGCTCGTCACTGGAGACAGGGGCGACAGGAGCGATCACGCCCAGCATCGCGTTCACCGACTGGTCATCATTCGTCAGCGGATAAAACGAAATGACGCGCTGCAACGGATCGGACTCGCGCCGTGGCACGGATCCCTGAGCCACGACCGGTGTTCCCTGCCAAGCTTCAGGAGGAGGAGCCAGCGCCGCCAACAATGCCGCCGGGCCAAGGACATCCGACTCGGACACATAATCGCAAACCTGCCCCAGCACATCGGCCCCCTTCCAACCCGTCAGCCGTTCGCAGCCATGATTGAAGAAGACCAACCGCCGCTGGGCGTTGAGCACAAACAACGGCAGGTCTGTGTCCTTGAGCCAGGCTTCGAGGCGGCGAGTGGTACGGGCACGTGGGGGCATGATGAGTCTGCAAGAGTGAACCGCGAGTCGGCGAAAGTTCTTCTGAGCGGGGCGGCGTCAGCCCCCTGGCTCTTGGGCGTTAGCCCTCTTCGTTCGAGAGCAACTCGCCAACACCAACCCGAAGCGTGAGCGAGGAGCGGCCCTTCCTCGCTCACGCTTCGGGTTGGTATGCAATTGCATCCGGTCTGCGCCTACCGACTCACGCGCCCACTGCCGCCGCCCTTCATCAGGGCTTCGATTTCCGAACGAGTGGAGTCATTGAAGTCGCCACGAATGCTGTGTTTCAGGCAACTGGCGGCGACGGCGTAGGACAACGCGGTGTGAGGCTCGGCCAACTCGGGTGTGTTCAGCGCGAAGATCAGTCCGCCCGCGAACGCATCTCCGGCACCGACACGATCCACGATGTTCTTCATCTCGAACGGAGCGTACTTGCCGGCGTCATCGTTCGGTGCGAAGCAGGCTTTGTCTGACGCGACGTTGTAGAGCAGCGCGCCCCAATTGTTGTGGCTGGCCGAGATGCTTTCGCGCAGAGTGATCGCGACCTGCTTCACGGCCGGAAAGCGTCGCGCCACTTGACGGGCCACGTCCTCGTAGCCGCTCAGATTGAGTTCGCCCGCATCGACATCGGTCCCCGCCGCGCGGACGCCGAGAACGTGATCGGCGTCCTCTTCGTTCGCGATGACGACGTTCACCTTGGCGAGCAGCTTCTCCATCGTCTGTCGCGCTAACGCGGCGGGCTTGGTTCCCGGCTGCCACGTCCAGAGCTTCTTGCGAAAGTTCAAATCGCACGAGACCGGCACGCCGCGACGAGCCGCTTCCTCGACGGCCACTTGCGAAACCTCAGCCGCCGTCTGACTGATCGCCGGTGTGATCCCCGAGATGTGAAACCACGTCGCCTGGTCGAAGATGCGGTCCCACGGATAGCGGTCGGGCGGCGTGAGTGAGATCGACGAACCGGCCCGATCATAGATGACCGTGCCGCCCCGCTGATTGGCTCCGTTCTCGACGAAGTAGATGCCGAAGCGGCCTTCGGGAACTCGCAACAGCAGGCTGTCATCGACACCGAACTTCCGCATCTCGCGTGCGAAGGCTTCGGTGATCGGATTGTCGGGGAGCGCGGTGCAGTACGCCGCGTGACCGCCTTGCACGGCGATCGACACCGCCACGTTGGCCTCCGCGCCCCCGAACGTCGCTTCGAGCGAACCGGGCAACGTCTGAGTGACTCGCGCCCAACCGGGCGGCATCAACCGCATCATGACCTCGCCCAACGTGACCACGCGCATCGTCCTCGCCTTTCTTTCTGATCGCGCTGAGTTTCTCAACGCGATGTGATTCCGATCCCAAGTTTGTACCTGTCACTGTGGGTGGGAGGATAACGAGGCCGCTCGCGCCGGTGAATTGACCGTCCGGTGTTCGTAGGGCCAATGACTGTTTGAGTCTGGGCAAACTTGTCGGGTGCGTGGAATCTTTCGTTTGCAAAAGTGGTTGCGAAAGAGTCCGGTTTGGAATTGTCTTCAAAGTCGCTTATCCGTCCCCGTGGGGGACACTCGTCGGGGAGGAACACGACAGGATCTCGGAGTTGCACTGCGCTACCGTAGTCCCGTGCTACCGTAGTCCCGTCGCTCCGCCGACGGGACGCGAGTCACGATCGGAAACGTCCCGTCAGCGGAGCGACGGGACTACGGTAACGCGTTCCTCAGGAGACGTGGGGGGCCTAACCTGGCTGTGTGAAACCTCAAGATGAGTCTTCATTCACGGTGTGCTTGGGTGGCGAGCGGCCACTGGCACTCACTTGACCTCTGTAACCCGAAGTGTCAGCGAGTGAAACAAAGGGAAACGCCTTTTGTCATCGCCCTCGCTCACGCTGCGGGTTAGTAAAGTGAGTGCCATTGGGCGAGCGGTCACAGGCGACGATGGACTTCGCCGAGTTCTCACTCGTTGACGAGTGGCTACAATCACGCCGCCATTCGGCTCGATGAACCCTCCACCTTTGCCGTGAGAACTTCCTCCTCCCATGACGCCCTACGATCCTCATCAATGGACCAGCCATCTCTTCGATATTGAAGGCTCGATGGTGCGTGAGATTTTGGGCCGAGTGATGGCCTGCGTCATCTGGTCGGCCGTGGTGGTCGGGCTGTACCAGTACGGTCCCGACTGGTTCGACAGCCTCGCGATTGCCGAGACGGCTCATGTGCTGATCGGTGGTTCGCTGGGGTTGCTGCTGGTCTTTCGGACGAACGCCTCCTACGACCGGTTCTGGGAGGGCCGCAAGTTGTGGGGCGGCATCGTCAATGAGTCGCGGAATCTTGCGCGGCAGTCTGCCGTGTGGTTCACCGCCGATGGAGAGTTGGCTCGGCGAGTTCTCTGGTGGACCGTCGCCTACGCCCACAGCACGATGCACCGGCTGCGCGGCCTCGCGGACATCGGTCCCGCGCGAGAACACCTGCCCGTAGCAGATGTGGCCGATGTCCTGAAAAGCGGACACGTCCCGCTCGCCATCGCACGACGGCTCACCGAACTGATCGCCGCCGCGCGAGATCGTCGCCTGATCGACGGCCATCAACTGCAAGCCCTCGATCAAAACGTGCAACTGCTGATCGACTACTGCGGCGCGTGCGAGCGGATTCGCACTACGCCGCTCCCGTTCGCTTATGCCGTCCATCTGCGC
>JAYTGQ010000188.1:0-38687 GCA_043733345.1 Schlesneria sp. | reverse complement strand
TGCTCGGCAGGGTCCGCTCTGAAGCGGGTTATGGGCTGAAGGAGTCTGGCACTTTCCTTGATTGGTGGCACATGGATTCAGCCAGGGTGATCTAGCAGGTTCTTGCTGTTGCTGGTGCAGCCTTGGACAACGCCGCCTTCAACAACGATCACGACCTTCGTGGATTTGGCGATGAGAGCCTCCATCGCCGTGCGAAGCCTGCCGGCCTGTTTGACGTTCAGTTCCTCGCCGCATTTCTTGCGGACCCAGACACACAGGCTCAGGTCATCCTCAACATCACTCCACGCCGATTTGAAGTAGGCCGGGGCCAGTTGCTTTGCCAAGCTCTTGAGATTCGTCTGTGCCAATGTCGTGTCCCCGTGACTTGTGAACGATCCACGACAACACACCGCCGATTGCCCAGTCTCGGAAACAGGAGATGCTCAAGCCCGCAGGCATAGGGCGGTGAATATCTGCACAACGCAGTTCGCAATTTCATGTCATATTCCTTGTGAAACATCGCATCGATTTCTTGCCTGCCGGGCAGCAATATCGAATTGTAGTCGCGCTTCGTCCACGGAATCGCGACGTGGACATGCTGAAAACGCCAACACGTTTTCCGAGACGTGACCTTTGACCGCGTGTGAACCTGCGTAGCCGAACGAAACACCGAAACGCAGGTGAACGAAATGAACAGCCAAGCCATTCGAGAGGCAACGGTGAAGACCTTCAACACCCATGACAACATCGGTACAGTCAAGTACGTCGTGAACTACCACGATGGCGTCAAGACTCATGCCGACGGAAGCCAGTTCTTCGACATCAAGCTGTTCAGCAACAAGCAGAAGCGGGACAAGTTTTGCGCCGACCTGTTGAAGCAGGGCTACGTTCGCGGGTGATACCCGAGCCGGTCGAACGAGCGACGTGTAGCAGTGTGGTTGGGCCGGGGCGTGAGGATCGCGCCCGGTTCTAACCAAGGCGAGTCGCACCCCGAACGGTCGTCTCGTCGTTGCACTCCTTCCCGTACCCAGCCTCACAGTCGGACATCGTCGTCAACGTCGCTCTAAAGCGCGTTGCAGTACGCCGAGGCAAGTTGCTCCCCCAAGCGTCTTGAGTTTCTGGCGTGTCATCGCATGTCCCGGTGCGTTGCGAGTGAACAGCACCTAAACGTCGCCGAAGTATGCGGCTCGGAAACCGCTGCCGAATCGGTTCACCGTTTCCGAGACGAGAACATCGCAGACGTGTGGTGATGCGGAGTGGAATCGCACACCAATTCGAGGGTGAAGAGCATGAACAGCCAAGCCATTCGCGAAAACGTGAACCAGAAGTTGATCGAAGCGTTATCGAACAACATCCTGCCCTGGCGGCGTCCGTGGTCCGGCGGCGGCGGTCGGCATCGCAACTTTGCGACGAACCGCCCCTACAGCGGCGTCAACCCGCTGCTGCTTGAAATGCACTGCCTCAAGCACGACCTGTCATCAAATCGATGGGCGACTTATCGCCAGTGGGAAAGTATTGGATGTCAGGTCAGGAAGCGGCCCGCCGATGTTCCAGCCGGCCAGTGGGGCTGCAACGTCGTGTTCTGCAAGCCGGTCAAGAAGACGGTCGTGGACAAGGTGACTGGCGAGGAAGGCGACAGTCGCTACTTCGTCATGCGTTCTTTCACGGTCTTTAGCGCCGATCAGGTCAGTGGTGATGCAGTCGAGAAACTGAAGGCAGTCCCGATCCTCCAGCCGGACAACTGCTATCCCGCAGTCGAGGAACTCGTCGCGGCGACGAACGCGAAGATCAATCACGGTGGCGACCGAGCGTTTTACTCACTGCCGCAACCGGAAGGGTCGTGGCCGAACCACACGACAGGCGACAACATCACGATGCCGGATCGCAGCCGATTCGTTTCCCCTGAAGCCTATCTCGAAACGTGTCTGCACGAACTGGCGCACTGGGCCGAGGTGCGGGTCGATTGGGACCGAAGCCAGCACGGGTACGCAATGGGCGAACTGGTGGCCGAGATTTCGGCCTGCTACGTCGCATCTGAACTGGGGATGCCAATCACCCTCGAACAGCATGCGGCGTACCTGAAGACGTGGTGCGCGGGCATGAAGGACTCGGCTTCGTTCATTTTCAAGGCGTGCGCCATGGCCAGCAAGACAACCGATTTCCTGCTGTCGTTTGTTCGACCCGAGGAAGCTGAAGGCAGGGAAGAGGATGAAGACAGCCCCGTCTTTGCGATGGCTTGATGGTCGCAACCGCAGCGCACCTTTTCCGAGACAGGTTCGCTGACGGCGTGTAGTGGTATGGCTTTCGAGACATCAATCCACGATGCGGCAACACGAATGAACGGGCAAGAAACGCTGGTTATCTTTCGCCGCTGGCGCGAAACGGTGAGCATCATCGCCTTGTTCCCCGAAATCCCGACTGACATCAACGGCTGGTTTTGCGAAGCCTACGAACACGTTGGGCAACATGGCGGGGCCGACTACCAAGGCGTCATCGCTGCCACGACACCCGTTGAGCCGGAAGATGCCGCCGATCTCGCCGAAGAACTGACCCGCATCGGCTACAAGCTCAAGCTCATCAGACGCGCCTCTCAACACAATCACGAAGCAAGAAGGGCCGAGGCGAGGCGTGTGCGAACGGCCCAGGTTTAGACCCGCTGCATCCATGACCCAAGAAGGGAGGACCAAACCATGTTCAGAGTAATCGTCCCACTCAAGAACAAGAAGAAGATCAAAAGACACTGGATTACCCACGTCACCTACCCGGCGAACGGAACCTCCCTCTACACTCGGGAGCAAGCCATCGACGTTCTTCGCAAGTTCTACCAAAGAAGTCCGTGGCTCGAAGGCGACAATCGCGAATGCTGGGCCGAAGGTGAACACGAACGCTTCACGCTTCACTTTCCTGAACAACTGGTGTGAAGCAGACCGCATGGCACAGTTTCCGAGACGGACGGAATGGCGGCGTGTAGTGGTGTCACCTTCAACCCCGAGGCGGAACGATGAATGGACTGGAGCGAGTATTCAGCAAGGGCCATCCGTACTACGACCGGGTCTTCTACGATGTCCCCGAAGGGCAGTATTACGACCGGGCGACGGACCTTTACCTGACCTTGGAAGAGGCTCACGCATTCGGGGTGCGATGATGCAAGCGATCTTGAAATGCAGCGGTCGAATCGTGGACGTGGAGCCAATTCCTGGCGATCTCGACTGCATGATTGTCTTCGGGGGCGTCGTGATCTTGAAACGCAGCGCCATCGTCTTCTACACGTTCGCAAAAGCGTTTGGCGGGCATCAGTCCTTCATCCCTACCATCGACATCGAGGGCAAGGACTTTGCCCTCATCATAGCCCCCGTTGAGGATGACCCGGATTGCTTTGAGGCGACCTGGGACGACGTGCCGAAACTCTTGAATCATCCCAAGTTCCCGTTGATGCTGGCCGAGTTCCCGAAGGATTCACCGTCGATGACGACCGAGTGATCGGAAGTCTGGTGACACGGCGAAAAACATCCAGTTGCGGGTTTCTCGGCACGACCACGGCACGCACCGTTTCCGAGACAGGTGAATCTGGTGCGTGTAGTGGCATGAAGAACTACAAGGTCATCAACGGAACCAGCTACGACATTCGCACGCCGGATGCAGTCATCCGGGTGCTTGAGCAGGCCCGCCTAAATCGCGCCCGGTTGCACGTCAGCCTGGGCCACACGAACGGCGACAAAAGCGGCCTCGACTGGTTGGAAGAGTTCGAGAGCCACGGGTACATCGGTCGATCAACGGGATCGATCAAGGTTCCGCTGCTTGTCGCCAACAGCCGCAGTTTGGGCGGCGCACTGCTCGACCACTGCATCGTGCGCATCCGCCAAAGTGCCGGCGGGCGAGTGCTTTGGCAGCATCCTGCTTACCACTTTGGCATCATGCAGATTCGTCTGAAGACAGACCCAGTCACGGTGCCAGAAGGCCGAGTGCTGACGGTCGATGTCCTTCGAGACGGAGAACTGCACGCCGCGTTTGAGGACATGGCCCAGGCCCGACGCTGGGTACAGAAGATGGGTGTGGTCGCGCCGATTGCGGCGTGACCTTGAAGCCGGCCACGGTTTCCGAGACGCCGTTCGTTCAAGCGTGTAGAGCCGTCGAACAACCGACATCGCGTCAGAAACCGACAGGGTAAGAACATGGCCACGACCGCCGCAGAATTGCAAGCGTACATCGCCCAAGTCAACGGCTTCGACACGCACTACCGGCATCCCCTGAGCGGCATGACCTATTCCGAGGGAGTCAAGTATGTCGCCGACCAAGCGGGTGCTTATTGGCTGATCGACCTGATCCTGATCGCCAGCAAGTTCGAGCATCTCCAAGGCAAATGCGAAGGGTTGGAGTTTTGGGTTCTGACCACGAAGAACGGCCAGGGCGAATTGACTTGCACGGATGGCGGAATGGATGGCGGCGAGGCGAACGTGGTCTTCTCCGAGACGATTCCCTTCACCGACTTTCCCTTGGAAGAGTTCGAGCTTTACAACGACGGCGGCATCCTGTGCTTGCCCGGCGAGCGGTGAGGTTTGCGAGACATCACGGACTTGTCGCAGGTGCGGACGGTTGGCGTCCACGGTTCCATCGGCGATAGCGAGGAAAGATCAATGAGCAGCCAGATCGTCCCAACTCTTTCGCACGTCATAGGCCAAGCCAGGGCCGTTGCCGTGCTGCGAACGGCCATAGACGCCTACTTCCATGACCGCACGAAGGCGACGGAAGAACTCGCCTTCCCGCATCTCCTCCTGACCGGGCCTGCCGGCGTCGGTAAGACGCTGCTCAGTGAGACGGTGGCAAAGGAATGTTGTTGCTCCCTGCACACGGAACTCGCACAGAACATCAAGACCCCGGAACACGTTCATGGTTCCTTGATGATGTTGGAGCCGGGCGACATCCTCTTTTACGACGAGATCCACGAACTGCCCCCGACCGCACAGGTGACGCTCTACCGGGCTTTGGAAGAGCGCAAGCTCTTCCTCGGCAAGAAACATGTCGTCACGTTGCCGCCGTTCTGTTTGATGGGAGCAACCACGGAAGAGAGCCTTTTAAGCCGAAGTTGCCGCGAACGATTCCGCATCCAGATTCGCCTGACGCATTACACCGACGACGAGATCTTCCAGTTGATCCGACAGCGTGGAAAGCGGCTCGGCTGGACGATTGAAGATGACGCCGTGCGCCAGCTTGCTTCAAGGAGCCGTGGCACTCCCAGGCTCGCCATCCGCCTCACCGAATCGGCGAAGCGTCAGGCGTCAGCGGAAGGAATCGACTTGCTCACGGCTACACACGTCGAGCAAATGTGCAAGACCGAGCAGATCGACTCGCTCGGCCTGGACGCCATTGAGCAGCGATACTTGCAGATTCTCCGCGAAGGCGAGGGGCCGGTCAGGTTGAACGTCATCGCCACGCAGATGGGCCTTCCTCGGCAGAGCATTGAGATGTTCGAGAGTGACTTCATCCGGTTGGGCCTCATCAGCAAGTCGGAAAAAGGGCGGATGCTGACCGCCAAGGGCTTCGAGCATCTGGCCGCGACGGGTGAATGAGCGTGTTGGTTGCTGTTCGATTTCCGAAGGAGAGATGAACCGTGCCTGTGCAAATATCGCCCGAAACCTCGGTGAAAGCTGCCGTGTCAGTGTCGAGCCAATGCCGTTTGCTCAAGATGAGCCGCAGCCAGTTCTACTGGCACGTCAAGCGAGGCACGTTCCATGCGCCGCTGTATCTGGCCTCGAACAAGAGGCCGTACTTCACGGCCTCGATGGTCGAAGACAACCTGCGGGCCAAAGAAACCGGGATCGCCGTAAGCGGCGAGTTTGTCATCTTCTACGAACGGCTGGCGACCAGCACGAAGGCCGAGAGCAAGAAGCCCAAGGCAAATCACATCGTCCTGCTCGAAGGATTGAGGGCCAGCGGCCTCAAGGAGGTGACTGCCGAACAAGTCGAAGCTGCGCTCGTCACCTGCTTCCCCACCGGGACCACCGGCAAGGATGACAATGCCGTACTGACGGTCGTCTTCCGCCATCTGAAGCGTGCGGGAGTTGGTTGAAAGCCTTGCGAAAACACGTTGGGGATTGTGCGGGAACCGTCGAGATCTGTGTGCTTGGCGAACGGACATTACCCAGAAACTGATGGAAACCTGATCGGCATCTGACCGGGATGGTGCGGAAACCCGTCCGGGCAGTGTTCGGATTTACGCACGATAAGGAGCATAAACTTGCATTCGACCGAAAACCCCGCCGCCGGGCTGGTGCCGGTGGCCGTGACCACCCTGGTCGTACCCCAACAGGCCGATTCGGACCAGCACCTGATCGAACTCTGGCTCCACGGACGCAGCCGCCACACCATCCGAGCTTATCGGGCCAACGCTGAGAAGTTCGTGGCCACAGTCCAGAAGCCTCTCCAGCGGATCACGCTGGGCGATATTCAGGAATACGCCAACCAGCTTGCCGCGTCCGGCCTACGAACATCCTCTGTCTGCTGCGTGATGTCAGCGATGAAGAGCCTGTTCGCATTCGGCCACCGGGTCGGCTACTTCACGTTCGACGTGGCTCGCCTGCTGCGATTGCCGGCACTGCGAAACGCCCTGGCCGAGCGGATACTCGAAGAGGCGGACGTACTGCGCATGATCGCCCTTGAAGCAATGCCGAGGAACAAGGCGATTCTGCTGACGCTATATGCCGGCGGCTTCCGTGTTGCCGAACTCTGCTCGTTGAAGTGGGGCGATCTTCAGAGCCGTGACGTAGCGGGCCAGATCACGGTTTTCGGCAAGGGAGGCAAGACTCGGACGGTGCTGATGCCTCAGTCGGTGTGGGCCGCTCTGATGTCGCTGCGGATGGATGCCGGGGATGGCGACCCGGTGTTTCGCAGTCGAAAGGGTGGCCACTTGGACGAATCGCAAGTCTGGAGGATTGTCCGCCGGGCGTCGAAGCGGGCCGGGATCGAGAAGGCAGTGTCGTGTCACTGGATGCGACACGCCCACGCCTCGCACGCCCTTGACCGTGGCGCACCGATCCATTTGGTTCAGGCCACGCTCGGTCATAGTAGCGTGGCGACCACGGGACGGTATCTCCATGCGCGTCCCACGGATTCGAGTTCACGCTACCTTCAGTTTTGACGGGGGGCGTCATTCTCTTTGACAGTTGGGCGAAGTGAGTTTGTTGTTGCGGGATTCAGAAGTGGATCGGCGGGGTTCGGCGAACGGAGTTCCGCCGATCCTTTGGGCGTCAAAGCCTTACAACGAGTGCGTCAGCGAAGCAATTTGCATCGAGTTCGATTTCGTCACCGTCGTCGCTCACTCTGTAGATGCGTTCACCGTTCTCGTCGTCGAACTCATCGTAGATGCGTGACAGGGTGATCTTGCCATTGGCGTCGCGATCCACGTCAACGAAGGCTAGGTGACATCCATCCACTTCGAGGGTTGTCTCGCCGGTCACGGTGCCGTCCCACTCGATTATGGCCCACGTTCCATGAACACCCGTGATTGCGTTCCATACGTCCTCCTCGGAGAGATTCCTTCCGGTATACGCTTCAATGTCGTTCATGTCGTTCTCCTTTGCAGGGGGTTATTGGCTTAAGCTATCTGGTTGCGGTTTTTGGCTTCGGGCGTGTGGTTGTGGGTCGAAGTTCAACCCGTCAGGATGCCGTAAAATCCCCGTCGTTGGCCTTGAACAAACGACGTGGGATTTGATGCCATGAATGTCCTTGTCGGCCCTCTAAGGTAATGGTATTCGATGGCCGTCATCGACGTGGTGTTTCAGACATCGCGTGATTTGATCACGGCTCCCCATCGCGACAGTACGCCCCCGGTCATTCATCAAGACGCATTCATTCACGCTCATGGACATCATTCTCCTTCAAAAAGAATGGATTCAACGGCGATCTGTTACCATCACAGTAGGCAACTTTCAGCCAACTCGATACTTGATGCGGTATCACTTATATGTTTTCCTTGACCGCACTTCATTTTCATGTCAGACGGGACGATGATAACATAAATCGTACTTGTATAGCGCTCCAAAGCCTTGAAAACATGTGCTTTTGGAAACCTCAAGCGTCAAACTTGGTCCCGAAACGGTCGTCAAACCATCAATCGGAGAATCTACCAATCAAAAAACGCCTTGTTTCGCTTAGCGAGCCACTGTACGAAATGCCAGTGACCCACGCTAAACAAGTACCATACATCTTACCATATTATATAGGTGCTACATATTATCGTGTTGAAGATCCGTCCTACGCATTTTTCGATATTGCCGATGCACACACTTCCCACTCGTGCCGCGTTTTAGATTGCTTAACTTCACAGTTTTGACCTGACCGCAGTCACATGTGACTTCAACACGCCTGCCGCCCACACCAGTATGGCCAATCTTGCTCACGACTAGCGCGCCGAATCGCTTGCCAAAGACTTCTCTGGCGCACTTTTTGTCACTATTGGCCCCCAAGTCCGGCTTCCCAATGATGCTGGAGACGGTGGCTAGGGTGAGATTCAGTTGCCTACAAATCTCACTGTGGGTAAGCCCCTGCGTAGCCAGGGCTTCGACTTGCAAACCATACTTTTCGTCGAGCGCCACCCTCGACATAAATAAAGGACGCAAAAACTGTCCCACCCTTTCCCGTGACAGGCCAAGATAGGTAGCAATCTTCGAGGCAGTCATGCCTCGCATACGCAACTGTACTGCCTTGTCGCGAAAAATGGATCGTTCACGCTGATATGGACGCCGTTCAGTTGGCCCGTTTCGCTCGCCATTGAAATGTTCCTTGATTGCCAGATAAACAGTCGCCGTCGAGACGCCAAACTCCGCAGCCACCTCCTGGGGACGTTGCCCATTTCTCACGGCCAGCGTCATTGCTCTTCGTCTTTCACATCGCTCTTCATGGGTCAGCATGTCGGCTCCTTGTGTGGGTTCTCAACGTAAATTGGTTGAGGTATACTATTTGGGCGACTTTTCCAACACTCCCGCCCTCACGAACCGCCTCAGAATCGCTTCTGCGGGTTTCTTCTGTGATCGTGATAGACCTGACGAATTTGCTCGTCAGGCTCCTCAAGCCAGATGAAGACAACGGAATTGCCGTCGTCACGTCGGCTCCAATCAACTGGTGCCGTCTCGGCGATAATCTCTTCCTCCTCCGAGAGGTCGCAATCCAGTTCGAGGACGACGCCGTCACACGCCACGCGACGGACGGGAACTTCCTCTGGCGGATACCACGATGCTGCCAGCCCCGAAATACTGCCTGTATTCCTGGGCAAGTTGCCCATCAAGTCGGCGAGCAGTCGCTTGAGTTCGAGAATCTTCATGATCATAACGATCTCCTGAATAAGGTTGGGTAATGTGAATATCTTGAATTCACGACGCCGTGAATTCACACACGAAATGCAAATGTTAATCTGGCAATTTGCGCACGACGGCTCCTCCAGCCATAAGGCTGATCATGGCGGTGTTGAACAGTAATTGGTACTAAGTGACTTTCCGAAACAAGAACTTCATCGTCGTAATCACCGGGCCACGCGGCTGGTGATCTTTGTCTCCTATGATCACGTTAGGCAAACTTTGGCCGGCTGTAAAGTAACCTGTGCAATATATTCTCAGGTTCGTGGCTCGTTTACAACTTGTTTGCCGTTGTTGGAATCAGACGTTCGACTGTGGGCGGCGCTGAATATACTTTGGTAGGCATTTAGTTGTTCCCCTCTACCTGGGATGTCCCATCGTCGGTCGGTCATGACTCGCAGTCTTTCACAAAACCCTGATACTGTTTCCAGAAGGCCGTGTTCTCGGTGTCCGTCATCAAGTTTCCATCGTCATCGAGAAGGACGTTGAAAAACGTCCTAACGCCGATCCAGAACTGTGATTCATACCATCCAAGTGTCAAGGTATGCTCCTTTCCTTCGTAAATTGCTCTCGCCGCCATGTAAGAAAACAGCACCGTTGTTTTTGGCTGGTGCTTTGCGAGATATGCGTTCATCCTTCGATAGGCGTCCAGACACTTCTTCTCGTTCATTCCGAAATCTCCTTAGTGGCGGATTATACCCACATCATCAGATCCGTTGGCGACCGGGTGTATCCATCGGGCAGTCAGAGCCACAAGACTGGTATCGATCAGTTCCTCGATCTGCGCTTTGCGCCAGCAAACGAAGGCGGTTTCTGATCGCTCGTCAACCCTGACGCTCACCTTTACTGCGGATCGATTGTCACTCGAAACAGGGACGGCCTGCCGTCCCCTTGGGGAAGAATCTCGATTTCTGGCGCAGGACCGTTCAAATACTGCAACAGTTCGGTCGCCACAACGGCGAGATCCACGTCTTGGTCATCGCGGCACCGATAGAAGAAACCCTGAAACCGCTCCTCGACCAACGCCTTGAGTTCACCAAACGTCATGACGCTGGCTTCATCGTCGTTTCCCCGCTCACAGTCTTTCGCAGTGAATGGCAACGGTGATCCGTCAGCTTGCTTTTGGTAGCGCTCGGTCAAATCACCTCGGGACGATACAAACGGCATGTTCTTCTCCTTTAGGTTGGTCGTTTTTGAAGAAGGGACAGATCTGGGCGAACGGCACTCACTGATTATGGCGACCTTCGATCATTTCCTCGATTTTGGCCGCGCGAACGTTTTTCCATTGGTCTTGCCCGTAAAGTTCTTCCGTGTTCATCTCGCCGAGTTTCTCTCCTGACTACTCCCGCCTGCTGTTCACAGCCTTTGGGCCTTCGCTTCGCCCTTCTGATCGCGGATCATGTCACGATCATGGGCGGGCCTCTTCGTCAGTCATCTCCTCTGCCTGCTCATCTTCGATTCGCCTGGATTCGATCTCCTCGGCTGCCATGTCCACCTCGGCTTGCCGATCTTCGGCCTCGGCCTCGGCACGCAGGGCGTCGAGATGCGGCGGCGCTAACATGGCATGGAGTTCGGCGAGAGCGGCCTCGGTAACGCACCATGACATGTGCGGTAGTCCGAATCCTTCGATGGAAAGACGATATTCATCCTTCAACTTGAACAGGCATACATTAAAGTCCGGCAGCCTGATCGTATAGTCGGCATTGTCCGGCGTTGTGAGTTGATAAATAGCGTCGAGCCATTCGCGGCGGACAGTCCACGGGCGGTCGTGGCACACGTCGCCGTCATCGTACCCGATGACGTTCCAAGCCTGCTCTGGGCCGTTACCGAAATCGAAATACCACACGCCAAGTTTAGTATTGCTCATGCTGCACCTTTCTTGCTCGGGTGACACTCTCATCAAACTGTGCGATTGCCGCCATTCGGTTGGTGATTATTGTTCTGCCCGACTGCCCGATGAGTCTCGTCACGACGCTGGGAGCGGATCAGGTCCAGATCACGTTGAAGTCCGGCATCAAGGGACCGGGCGGCGGCTTCTTCCTCCTGGCACAGTGACGTGGCCATCTCCAAGTCGCGTTCTCGCCCGGCGTCAAGAGCAGCTTCTGCAAGCCCCTCTTCGATTTCTCAGCCGTTCTCCGCATCAGGTCGGTCACGGTGGTTTCCATATCGATCAACTCGGCAGCAACGTCCTCTGCCACTTCAACTCTGATCATGAGTGCGACTCCAAAGAAATGGACAACAGGCTGCATTCGTGTTGGCATTCAACCATACGCGACCGGCAGAACGCAAACCGGACACCGAATCAATTCGCTTTTTCGTGAAGCTTTCCGATATGGCGTCTGTGCGTGGCACGAAGCTGCTCGGCGTTCTTTACATGGTCGCTGTCTGGCCAGCGCTTTCTGCACTCGATGAATACCTCCTTCCAATGCATCTTCTCCCGCCGCAGCTTGTCTGCGAATAGCGCAATTTCCAGAGTCTCGACTTTTCGTCCTGCCCTTCCATGTGCTGGTGGAGCCACTTGCGCTTCGGCCTGCCGCTTCTTGCGAACGTACTCAGCGAAGAAGTCATCCACTTCGCTTTCAAGGTGAAAGCGCGATCCGTCCTCTTTCGTCGGGACCGCCGGCAAGGATGGCAAGATCTCGGCGGCGAGGGAGGCAGGAACACGATATTCGCGCTCTACGTCTTCAGTCGTCATGAATCGATTGAGGCCAATGAGCATGTCGAACACCATGATCGGGCGATTTCTCTGGAAACAAGAATGGGCGCGGTCTTTTCTCAATTCCTCTTCGGCGTTTCGATCAAACAGCACGAACCGGAATCAAGTCTCCCCACTGGTAGGGTCCGCCGATGATCTCCACCTCAAGCTCGATGATCTCAAGCTGCGCGGTTAGCTCAGGCCACTTGGCGCATAGCCTCTTCAGCAGCTTCCGTGGGATGGACTCATCCGGGCTGCCCAGCCAGGGAACGAGCGGCGACAGATCCACATGCGAACGCGACCAGTCCACCATGTCCGGCATGTGGGTTTTCAGCCCATCGAACGGTCCAGCGTACACTTCGGTAGAACGAAGGTAACGAGCTTGCTGACTCGTCGGGCCGACACGCCCAGCCAGGAAGTGGAAGTAGATCGGGACGTGGACGGATGCTACTACTCGGTCGCTCATGTCATCTCCCTGATAGTAAAAGTGCCTTGTTCAAGTTCCGAAAGTCATTCACTTCCATCAGTATAGGTAACAATTCTGGAGTATGTAAAGTGACTCGAACTCACTTTCCAAAAAAACTCTGGGCGACTCTTCTGTCGTCAAGTCATGTAGAGTCAAGGTTGCTAAATGCCCCTTCGATCTAAAACAACGTCACATACACGTCACGACATCACGAAGACCGGACCGTCATTCGCAGTCACGTCATATGCCTTTTGATTTCATGTCATGCGCCGCACAAATTTGTTCTTATTCGTAACCTAGCGAACGTCTTTTGCGTTAATTTAAGACATATACACCAAAATGTTCGCAAACTTCGCCGCTCAGTTTACAATCGCCGCCCGGTTGCCTATAAGAGTTCCAGGCAAACGATGAGGTTGAGTGAAAAGGTGATCAGATTGCCGCACACGTTGCGTACATACCCGAGGCACAAACGGCTTTCTGGGGCATTTGTTGCTGGTTGCTGCCGGCACTACGATTGAGTGTCGGCTACTGAAAGGAGAACAACATGGCTGTGACCACTATTCGTTCACTCGCAAAAGAACTGGGTCTGACCTACTGGCAGGTGCGCCACATCATTCGATCCGGGTATGTGACGGTGAAACGGCTTCCGCATCAACGAAAAATGTACCTGACGCCCGGAGAGGTCGGCGCGATTAAGGCGTTCTTCGGGTTTGTTGATCCGAAACAAGATCGTTACTGCCGGTAGTGCAGTGAAACAAACAGCCACGCCTCGATTCGCGGTCGAGGCGTGGCCAAAACTCAAACGTAAGGGAATGAGCTATGCCACTTCTCGCCGCCGTTCAAGAGACGATTGCGCCGAGGTCGTCAGTGTTCTATCAAAAGCCCGTCAATTTCTACACGAAGCGAGACGCGGCACTTCTGAACTCCCGCATCCTCGGCGAGAAAGATGCGCAACTGCATTTCCTCACCGAGTGGCCCACCCACTACTGCCGCTCAGGATCTCGCTTATCGCCCGAGGCGATCTTCGAGTTGCGGCTCGCACTGCGTTCAGGCCGTCGATTGACGGAGGAGGAGACGCAGTCGCTGCATGCCGCCAGTCAAGCCGGACAAGTCGTTCGAGCGAACCTCCACCGGACGCTCCAGTCGTTCGACGTGAGGAAGCCCACTATGGGTGAAGCTGCATTTTACCTTCAATCGATGTTCATGGACGGCACCCTGCGAAGCTGGATCAATGAGTATTTCCACAGGGGACGTGGCAAGAAAGCTCTCTGGACGGTTGGGGACAGCATCCACGCCGATGACTGGCGGTACACGGAGTTCAACCTGTGGCAGAATCACTTCAAATGGAAGCCCCGCGACATCTACATGCCACAAGGAGTTCGCCACTCGGATCTCTGCGCCTATACCCGGTGGGTTGGCCTGGACGCAGACAACCACGGTGACGAGCAACTATCGCTTCCCGAGTGGCTCGCTCGCTACACGGCCCTCCACGAACTTCTCGTTTCCGAGCGGATGCCCTACCTCGCTCAGGTGAATCCGAACAATGGCTCGTATCAGTTGTGGTCCCCAGTTCCCAAATGGGGACTGAGTAGGGTGGCAGATTTTGCCGAGCGGGTCTACTCGGCCTGCCCGTGGTTGCGGGAGATCTACCCCACGAAGAGCAAATGGCAGATCATCTGCCCGCTGCGACCCGACAAGGTAAATCTGCTCGGTCCCGGCCTGCTACCGAAGATCAATTGCCGTACCAAGGCGGGCAAAACGTGGTGCTACGACCTAATCGCCGTCTGGCGTTGGCATCGGAAGCCGACAGCCATCGACGCGGACGTTGTCCGATCCGTCCTGGCACAGTCCTTCCTGGCGAGCAGCGGTTCGACAGGGAACAAGACAATCGTGGCGATCCCTGACGCGAAGGCGTCCGCTCCCAAAGTAGACGTGATGCCGAAGCAGCGGTCGAAAGGCCCGGCGTCAAAACCGAAGATGGCCAAGGGCCGCTTCAACAACCTTCAGGGCCGGTGGTTGGAACTGCTCTCCGACACGTATCTGGATGGCGTCGAGCCGCCGGCTATGGCGGCGGTGGCCTTCTTGACCCCACAACTGCGCCTGTTTCGTGACGGGGAGACAGAGACGGCGCGGCAATTCCTGCGCGATGTCATCGAGTTCATCCGGTCCTGTGGATGGACTTTCAGTGATCGCGCTCAGAACGCACCCGAAGAACTGACGCGGACGCTTGACCATATCTGTCAAGATCGCCTCGCTGGAAACAAAGCACCCAAGATGGCGGCGCTCGACGCGGCTCGCAAGCGGCTCGATGATCTGGGCTTCGACGGCTCGTTCGATTCCCTTCTTTTCGCCTTGACGGCGAGAAGAAGCACGGGGCGTGTCTCTGGAGGACTTGACCTTCCTGTCGCGGAGAACGAATCGATCACAAACGCGGCATGCCAGATGATGACGACGACGAAGTCCGATCATCAGACCGCGCTGATGCTCCTTCGGAGAATCTTGAACCACGTCGCCAAAGAGCAGGAGCTTGGATACGCCTTCTTGCAGAAACTCGCCTCTTCGATGGGCGTAAATCTGTCGTCAAATCGAAAGAAACAGAATGTTTTCACGATCTTGAAGACGAATGGACTCATCACAAAGACCAAGAACTACAGCCATTGTGCCAAGTGGAGCATTGGCAATCTTTATGCCGTCACTGAGAAGGTTCAGTTCGTGACGACCGAAGCAGCACCGATGGAGAAGGAATGCAAACAAGCAGGAGACGAAGACGGAAGACAGACGGGGTTTAGTAGTAACTACACTATCTCCCCGCTTTTGATAAATGAGTCTCTTTACGAGCCTTTGGACATGGAAGAAATTGCTTCCGAGGTGGCACGGCTTCGTCCAAATCAGAGGACTTCAACCCGAATCCGCTCATCGGTAGCCAAGCGTCGATGACCACGCACCTGCCTTGATCACGCCACAAACTAAATTGGGTTCGCAAGACGGTCAGAGTATCCGATGTCATAACCAACGGCCTCTTCTGGGAGGACGTGGTGGAAGTCCCTGACTATGCTGACGAGAATGAAGTCCTCAGCGAATCACCGAGGTGATCGACGGTGGCGACTTCAAGGAAGGCGACTGGCCCTTCGCGGAAGAATTTGAGATTGTTGGCGAGGAGGTGTTAGCTGCACCGCCCAATGCTGAGCCGACCTACCTCCTGGCTCGGGATGACGAGGGCGATCTGGAGGTTTTGCCAAGACCGTGGGTGGTCAATGGCTCCCGGCTAATAATGCACTGACGGACGATCAACACGGCTCCTTGGCCCTGTCCCATCCCGAACTCTTACCCAGGCGTACACGGCTAACCTGTATCCCCTGCGATTGTTCCATCCAGCGTCGAGCCTTGCTGTTAGCAGCCTCAGCCGGGTCAAGTGCTTGTAGTAATAGATCGATGGCGTGGCGTGACATTATTAAAGACTTACTGGGCATAAGCTAGGAATGAAACTCATGGGCCAGCCAGATCACCATTCTTCATGGAGCGAGTACCAAAACATAATACTAAAGATCCTTTTTGAAGGAACCCTGGCGTTTGGTTCCATCTGAGGTGAGTTACATTCACTCCTCGGTGTTCCTCTTTTCTTGTTTGCGAAAAAACGGAATTCATAGGTCGTTGTTAATAGTTCGAGGCTGAAGAAATGTCTGCGAGTGAAGGTCAAACAATCGCCGGGTATTAAAAGTGGCTGACACAGGGTCGCCCCCGCTGACACTGTCATACGGCTATTAACGTTCTTGTTTCAAAAAAGACGCCAACCATACGTCGCGGCTATTAGCTGGAGACTGGAAACTCTTGGGAACATCGGCTGGCAGAAATACGCGGCGACCCTTGAGAAACGCGGCGGACATGACGCGATTTTAATAGCTCAGTGACATCCCTGCTGTTCGCGGATCACTACGACGCCGGTGACGGATGCGTGAAGCACGGTTCGGGTTCGCTTTCGTCAAAAGTCCCGTCTTTCACTTCAATCGCCGTCATCCTCACCCACCAGTGGGGGCAAGTCGAGACAGAGGCGATCACAGACTTGCGCAAACGTGCGAGTCTTACCATTCAGAATCGCCTTCGGTACGGTTCCGTTTCTTCGAGCGAAGCGATCTTTAGCCGCATCTGAACAAAGCTCCCGTTCACCGGACCATCGCTAAATTGAGACGATTCGATTTCTATTCTTACGGCCCGCGAAATGAACTTGGCGAGTTGTTCCTGGGTGATGTCGTCCACGTCGTCGGCGACCAGGGATACGACCATTTCCAACTTGAAGGTCCGTTGAGGTTTACCACCGTACTGCTGCCGCTGAAGGGCGGCGCACTCCAATTGTGCGTCCCGATAATCGCGGAAGACTTTCGCGCAATCCATAATGCGTGACCATCCGTCCCCCGTCCAAATATCGCCGTTGCCACGCTGCAAAATGTGGTAACGGTTGGAGTCGCTGCCGAAATACCTGATAAGTAAGGCATTGTCGTTGACGTTTTTCATCTCGTTCGTTCCTTTCGATGTCGGTCAACTACGTCTTTTCATGTCAAAGCATGTCAAGCAGATGACGGCAACCAGCGACTTCATCGTGAGCGGAGCCGTCAACCTGCCGTGCTTGACGACCCAGACGCCTTGGCACCCTTCATTCACCAGTCAGCGCCTTCATGTCATTGAAGGCTGTTGCGGAAGCGGGCCGTGATCCAGAAATGTCTCGCATTCCTGAACGTACCAATGTCCTCCCTTTCCTTGGCCGGCAGACCGTTGAACCAGTTCCATAAACTATTTATGGCCATCAGGATGTTGTGATCGGACTTCAGCCGTTCGGCTTCGGCGATGGCCTCGGCCAGCGTGCTGGCTCGGATCGGGACGAACTGCCCCAGGATGGCCGCGACCTCGGCCCTGGCCTGTTTTTCGAGGTCGTCGGTGTTTTCAAGCTTCATGATTTTTCTCCGCGTTCGGGAAACAAGAACGAGTTCACCCAGCGGCGCATCGCGTCCCTGACCAGATTCGGCTCGACCATCCTCTCCAGTTCGCAATCGCCGCTCACGTCACGCATGCACATCCCGTCGATCTTGACCGTGTCGCCGACAATCGAAATGACGTAGCCGTAGGCGGTGCATTCGTCACAGACCGTGTTCGTGACCATTTCGAGGTACTGCTTGGTTCGTCGCCGTGGTTCTTCCTCCGCATCTTCCTCCTCGTCATCGAGATTCGGCACCTCGACTTGCTCGCCGTCCGCGCAATCAAATTCATCGAAGCCGTTGGCAGTGGCGAAAAATCCGAACACTTCGAGGCCCAGGTCCAGTCGTTCCAACGAGCTTCTGGGAATCTCCTCGACCGATCTGTCTTCATCAGCGGCGAGTGCATCGATCAGATCGAGATCGTCCGGGTAGACCGTGCCGCCAGAAACGACGGGAAGCGGATTGCCATCCCCGAAATGATCGAGGCTGAACTTGTGCAAGGCGTCGAGGAACTGCGTCAGTTTGAACTTCGACCGCTTGATGCTGAGTTCCTTCATGTGACGCCTTTTGTCGCGTAAAATCGCCATGTTCGAGCAAAGACTGCATGCGATGTCCCCACAGTCACACGCCGCCCGTCACGTCGTCTCGGAAATAGTGACCGGGGTCCGAGAACCCTGACAAAATGCGCCAAACCTGCGACGGACTGGCTCGGACCATCGAGGCGATCTCCATGAGGGTCAATCCGGCTTTGCGCAAACGGATAGCCTTGGCGATCCGCTGCCGGTGCCGATACCGGCCAACGAGTTCAGGGTGCATCCGCACCAGAGCGCACGGCAACAAGCTGAAGATCTGCTCCACCTTCACGCCTCTTGTCGTCACCTCGACGGCGAACCGCATGACTTCCTCGGGAGTGAGGCACAGATCGGACAGGCTGCGGATAATGATCCGGTGGACGCGGCCACGGCGGATCTCGCCAAAGAGCCGTGCCAGGGCCGGGCGGCTCGGCTCGGTGTCCACGAACAACTCAAGATCAGAGGCCGTCACGCTCTCCATCAGGAGGTTCGCAACTCCCCAGAAATCGGCCTGCTTCCCCAACGGCCCGAGAAACGCCGGCCAGTAGAACGCGGTTTTCATGTTCATTAGACGGCCTTTAGCGGTCAGTCTCGGAAACAGTCAATTCAGAACCAGATCTCGCCGTCATCTGGCGAGGCCGGCGATTGATCAGTCTGCCCTTGATCGCCCAGGAGGTGCCACCGTTCGAGATCGCAATAAGTGTTCCTCGCTGCCTCCAGCGTCTTGAGGACATCATCTTCGTTCATCGGCCAATATGGACTCGTTCGCAGCGTGGCGAGCAGGCTGGCGAACTCGTCGTCGCTCCAGGCACCGGAACATCGCCAGACCCAGACGTGGGGTTCACCCGAGTCTTGCCATCTCGTCAAGTTGCCTGCTTCGGTCATCCGTTTCCCCCATGCTTCTTTGCAACGAATCGCGCCGAAGGGCGTTCCGAATCGCGTTCGTCGCTCCCCGCTCCACGGCCAGTAACTCACACACGCTTCAGATGCGCCCGTCTCGGAAACCGTGTGAAGCTGGCTGATTTCCGAGACGCGCGATCCGGCGACGTGTAGGGGCGTCCTGCACTTCACTTCGGAGGCTGGAATGCACGAAACCGTAACCTGGGAGCGGATCACGAACTTCACCGGGCGGAACGGCTACTTCAAATGTTCCGGCGTCCAAGAACTGCGGGGTGATCGGTGACTCTCGACGAATTCACCCACGCCTACATCGAGGCAGCGTTGTGGTCGTCAATGGACGAAAGCACACCCGAGGGCGGCGAGCCGATGGACGCCAACTACGCCATCTCCGACCTCGCCCCCGAAACGCTCGAACGCATCAAGGCCGATTGTGCCGCCTTCCAAGGCCAGCATTGGGAAGACATTCAAGATGACGTGTCGTTGGCCGGACACGATTTCTGGCTGACCCGCAATTATCATGGGGCCGGGTTCTGGGACGGGGACTGGCCCGACGGTGTGGACGAAATACTGACGGAAACTTCGCATTCGTGGGGTGAGATGGATCTGTACGTCGGCGACGACGGGTGGATCTATTTGTGAAAGCAAATTGCTGCGGCATGGAGGTCAGCTTATCTCGGAGAAGCGCGGACGCTATGTAGCCATTGCGATGAGAAAATAACTTCCGCTCAACTTTACAAGTGCAAATAGTTGCCGATACTGAGGGTAGACATCAACAACAATAAGTTTGCCCGAGGAGGGTTGTTATGAAGAAGCTCAAGAACTTTCGTGCTGTCCTGATCGGAACGGACGGTCAGATTCAAGACATCCTGTGCGACGGGTTAGAGTCGATGCAAAAAGCAGTAGGCGGCGACATCGAACTGCTGTTTCTCACGAAGGTGGCTGGCGGTTTTGTGAATGAATCCGGCGGGTACGGACTTTCAGTGAACCCTAATGCTGGCCGTGTTTGCGAACGCCTGGGCGTTCGCCAGCAACAGCCGATCTTCGGGCCACTCTTGCTGGTCGGCCCACCGAGTCCGAACGGGAACGAAACCAACTGCCGAGAGGCAGTGCGTCGAATCGCCTATGAAATCACCCAGCCTCTTCGCGCTGATAAAGGTGACGAGCAACAAACGACCAAAGGCGAGCGGCCTCACGGCGGGTGCCACTCGAAATGAATCGGACATGCCCGGCAGGAAGGATAGATACCCAAGGAAAGATGGATCGCAACGAGGAGAAGAACGTGATGAAGTTTCATGAGTATCTGGCGTGGCGGGACGGGATCAGCCTCGATGAAGCCGCACGTCGATCATTGGCGCGGACCTGGGAGCTTGCGCAGACAGGCAAGGTCATGGTTATGATCACGGCATTCGTGCAGGGTCTGTCGCACGAAAAGAACACCGCTCGCAATGCGGTGTTGGCCAGCGACATCAGGGACGCCAAGTTCGGCTACACGCCGTTGTACGGGTACTGGGCATACGACGAAACCGATCCTGAGACGGGCGTCACCTCGAAGAAGAAAGCCCGAGAGGATACCCTGCTGATTTCGGCACCTTCTCGTATTCCCAACGCCGAGTTGCGGTCCATCGCTCTTGGGTGGATTCGGAAATTCAATCAAGAAGCGGCAGTCGTCAAGTATGCTGATTCCGACATCGCCTACTTGCTGGTTGCCAACGGCGAGGAATCGCCACTAGGCCGGTGGGCGATCAGCCGATTGGCCAGCATCTACTCTCAGATGAGAGCAGGGGCAAACACGGCCAGCCGGATGTTCGTCTTCGAGTCAGCCGACGACCATTCGTGGTCGGCGAGACTAGCCATGAATGCAATGGACGAAAAGTAGCGAACGTCGCTTGGGCCGGAATGAACCAGTCCAGTCAGTTGTTTCTCGGTGTGAAGTCCGTCTCGATTCCGGCGAGTAGCTCGTTCAGGTCGAGCCGAGAGTTATCGCGGATGTCATTGTCTGCGATGCCATGTTGAGCCTGCCATCCCTCGATCAGCCGCCGAGCCTCTTCAAGAGACGTGCAGACCCGACTGGCGAGGACGCGGTCCTCCTCTTCGGTGACGGTCGTGAGGATGGCGTGAAAGATAATGCCCAACGGTTCAAGTAGATGAGTTTCATGCAGATGTCCTCGATTCTACCGGCCCTACTTCTTTGCGTATTTCGTCTTGTACTGTCCGCCGCTCGTTAGCAGTTCTTCCATGTGCTGGGCGATCCCCTTGAAGCATCGCCGTGGGAACGGGGCATTCCTGCCTTTGAACACTTCAAGGAACCAGTTGGTCAAGAACTCGGCACGTTGTAGGCGTTGCTTGTCAGTCATGGGCCTGCTTCTTTTCCAAGGTCACAATGGGTTCATCGTTATTGTTCTTCAACAGGGAAACCCGGCGGGCATGCCGAGGATTACCGACAAACGCGACGGGAAGGCGTCCGACCACTGTGCTGCCGGATTCGAGCCGTCAGCAACTCCGCGAAGAAGCTGGTCAGAACGCTCTTGATGTGGACGGGCTGGTCGTTGAAGGTCTGGACGTTCTCGCCGAGTGCGGCGTAGATGCTGTTGCCCTCTTCCAGCGTCAACAGTCCCCGAGCCACAGCCAGGGACTTGAGGGTCTGGAACTTGACGTACTCGTTTAGGCCCATGTCGAGCGTGCCGTGCAGGGCAGGTACTTGTTTAGCGTCCCAAACCCTTGAAATCATGGTGTTTTCCGGGTCGAATTCGACAATACTCAGCCCGCTAACAGCAATCTACCAGTTCGGCCCGATCCTGAATCATCGTGAAACGCTTGATTTCAAGTGTTTCGTGTGGCGTGCATGGTGTACGGCTGATCAGTTACCCACGCTATACAGTTACCAGGGCAGCAACCTTGTCCGACGTGGTCAGTCCCTTTTCGATGCGGTCGGCGACCTGAGCTTCCATCCGAGCGAACGCTGCGGTAATGCGGTTTGCCATGATTCGTTCTCCTGTCATGATCGCTACTGCACTACACATGAAATCGACCGTCTCGGAAACCCGCACCGGTCCAGGATGTAGGCAGTTGCCAAGTCTCGGATGCAAGTGAGTGAAAAAAAACAATGTGCAACTTTACAATCACAAAAGATTGCCGATACTAATCAGGGATGGAGGTCGCCTCACAACGGCGACACTGCAATTCCTGATTCGCATTGCTCGGTGCAAGTCGCGGATCGACATCATCGTTCACTGACGGCCATAGCAAACACAACACGCCGATGTGTTGATGGCGATGCTATGCGCACATGAGGAGATGCGATGGGCCTACGGCTGAAGATTGCCAACTGCTACGGCAATGTCGATGTTCGGAAAAAGCTGTCGAAAGCCTACGTCCACGTTGGGGGCCAACGTCTCCAGCCGCTTTGCCGGAAACTGGGCATCAAGTACGCCCAAGCCCTTGTGGGGTTCAGCGAGCGCGGGTGGAAGGTCCGCTTCGGATACCAGCCGGAATTCGATGGCGTGGTGGTGTCGGCAAGGTCCGCCCAGAAGTTGCGTCGCGCCATCGAGGGACGTGTCAAACGGACGGCGGAACGACCACAAAAGTCGCAACAACAACTGGCGGCGGAACGGAACCGAAGGCAACTCCGAGAGGCCGATTCGTTTGCCGCCGCGATTGAGAGCCAGTTCCCCAATTGCCCGGTTCGTCTTCGCATCGACGCCCTTCA
Organism: Schlesneria sp.; assembly: GCA_043733345.1. Taxonomy (GTDB): domain Bacteria; phylum Planctomycetota; class Planctomycetia; order Planctomycetales; family Planctomycetaceae; genus Schlesneria. The sequence continues at coordinate 16,055 of JAYTGQ010000188.1, read as the reverse complement.
AAAGGGGCGCGAAGGGGAAGGAATACCCCAGAAGCCCGAAGACGGTGGAGAACGCACTCAAGCGAATGTCGGCCCTGTGGGTGCATTTGAAGGGCATCGGATTGGCTTCGAGTAACCCTTGGGAAGACGTACCCTGGCCCGTCGTCCCCAAGGTTCCCCCGAAGGCACCGGACGAGGCCGACATCGACCAGTTCTTTGAATGGGTCGATGGGAAGAAGTGGGAACTCCTGTCCGTCTTCCTCCGGGTCAAGTCGTTGATGTGCTGCCGGACCCTCGACCTCTGTTCCGTCAAGGCTTCGCAGTTCGACCCGAGGGCGAACACCCTCACCATCGACCACACCGTGGACAAGACGCACCGAACACGAACCGTTCCACTTCCCGTAGACTTGGCGAGGCGGTTGAGCGCGATCCGGGGGCAAATCTTCCTGTGGGATCGGTACGCCAAAGAATCGAAAGCCCACCGTCCGGGGAGGACCAACAAGGCCGAGTTCACGCCGTCGATGCTGTACTGGTTCGTTGCCGACATCTTCCCCGAGTACCGCGTCACGTTCCCCGACCGCTTCCCGATCACCGCGCACGACCTCCGACGCCGGGGGATCACCCTCATGGTCGGCGCGACGGGGAGCATCGACCGAACAGCGGAGGCAATCGGCATCCACCCCGACACGGCCCGACGCCACTACCTCGACAGCAAGCAAGCGTTCGACTCAGATGAACTGTTCAAGAAGATGGCAGGGGTTCTCGTCCCGAAGTGACCGACCGACCGACAAACGCGACCGCCCGGAGCGTCACGGGAGACGACTCCGGGCGGTTTCGCGTTCGTTCGCAGTCCGAATTCTTTGGCGGTATTCTTTGGCGGTTTGGGGGGTTGTTTTCAAAAACCCCTTGTTTTCTAGTACACCCAACAGGAGTCGAACCTGTAACCTTCGGTTCCGTAGACCGATGCTCTATCCAGTTGAGCTATGGGTGCGTGATGCCTTTCTCGAAAGCGCCTTTTGTCGCGGTTCGGTCGAAAGCCGGTATTTTAACGCTACACCCGTTACTGCGCCCTACCTTACCCCGACACCATCATGGTACGAAAGTTCAAGCCGCCGGCAAAGCCCTATCCTGATTTCCCGCTCTTCCTCCGCCCGCTGCCAGCCCGCGGATGATCGAGGCCGTCGACCTCCCCCAGCTCGGGCCGCATCGGTCCCGTCGATGCCAGGCAGTGCGCGCCTCGATCACTCACTCTTTCAGTACTTCAGCAAAATTGTAGTTGATCCCGATGTCTCCATCAGCGAGGTGGATTCCGGAAAACTGATCGTTCACCGCGTTCGCCCCGTTGGTAATGCCGCCGACGGTACCGATCGAGTCCTGCCCGTCGATGAATTGGTTGATGAGATCGGGTGGAAGTGCGCCTTCGATGATGGTGTAGGTTCCGGCACGCAGGCCGGTGAAGGTGTACGTCCCGTCTGCCCTGGTGGTCGTCGTCAGCGAGACGGTCTGCCCCAGATCGTTCACACCGATGAGTTGGATGGAGACTCCCGCCAGACCATATTCGGCACCCGACTGCACGCCATCGAAGTTGAGGTCGGCGAAAACCGTACCCGAGAGGCTCGCCGTGCCGGGTGGTGCTGGCGCGTATACCGACGGACGCACGGCCCATTCTTCGAAACCGCCGTTCGCAGTGGCACCGACTCGATCGCCGAATTTCGAGTAGAGGTACACGAAGGAAGTCGCCTCGGCCCCGGCAAACGCCGCGGCCGGCACCAGCAGGAACATGTCTCCCGAACCGCTGCCGGAGTTCAGCCTCGCATCGAGGAGGACGGACGAATCGCCACCGGCATCCAAGTCGAATGAAGCGGTGCGGCCGGCAAGCGCCTTGGAACCGGGATCGTATCCCGTCAGGTTCGGCTGGTCTGCGAGGAAGATGCGGACCTCGTCCAAGGACAGTCGTGAGGCGGACGCCTTCTGGTTGATGTCGAGCAAGAATTCGCGGTAGGCCGAGCCGTCGATCAGGACGATAGGCACGTCCGAGACGTGCAGGGAACGGGTGAACGACGGGCTTTTGTTCTCGTCGAACTGGAGCGGCCGGGCCTCGGTGTTATAGCCCTGCTCGCTCTTTCCACCGCTCGCCGCGCCTTGGAGGCGGACGAACGAATGGATGATGCCGGTGCCAGTGGGTTGGGCGTCGGTCTGTCGCACGATCGCGCCGCTCGGCAGGGATGCGACGGCACCGGCGGAGGTGAGGTCCACGAGCGTGGCGGGAACGATCCGATCGTCCAGGAATTCAAGAACCAGTTTTCGGGGCATGATCGACTCGCAAGGTAGGGAATGTTGAGGCGGCTTGAAGGGCGATCTGTCCGTTCCGCCATTAACAGGTAGCTCGCAACTGAAACCGGTCAAGGAAGAATTTGCCGCCCAAAATGCGTATTTTGCCGAGGTGTTAACATCCACTCACAGTCGATGCGCCCGCGTTGCGGAATGCACTCACCAATCGTTGCGGGAGTTGAAGAATGCGCGGAGTGGCTTTTCGGTCACGATGTGGTCGACTTTGCCGGCAGGGGGGAATTGCATCCGCAAACCGATGCTCTATCCAGTTGCGCTATGGGTGCGTGATGCGTCGCTCGGGCCGTGGCCGAAAAGCTGTCCGGCTTGAAGGCGGACGGCTACTCGAAGGCAAGAGCCCAGCGCGGTGATCGAGCGAAGTTCGAGCGCGTTCTTTCCCAGGTGCCGGATATTGAACCCTCTCCGGAGGATCGCTTCGTAGAATAAGCACCTCACCGAACTACTTCCGGAGCCTGCCATGAAGGGGAATCCCCAGGTCATCGAAGCCCTCAATCGGGCGCTCACCATCGAGCTGACGGCCATCAATCAGTATTTCTGCCAGTCCAAGATGTGCAAGAACTGGGGTTTCCTCAAGCTCGCGGCCAAGCACTGGGAAGAGTCGATGGGCGAGATGAAGCACGCGGACAAGCTCATCGAGCGCGTACTCTTCCTCGATGGGGTGCCCGAGATCGCTCGCTACGACGTGATCCGCGTCGGCACCAACGTGAAGGAGCAGTTCGAGTACGACCTCGTCCTCGAAACGGGCGGAGTGACGGCTTACAACGAGTTGGTCAACCTCAGCATTCAACTCAAGGACAACGGCACCCACGCTCTGGCACTGGAGATTCTCACCGAGTCGGAAGAACACGTGGACTGGCTCGAGACGCAGTTGAACTTGATCCAGACCGTGAGCCTGGAGCGCTATCTCGCTGAGAATATGTGATCGGCATCACTCCGGTTATCTCAGGTAGCCTCCCTTACGCTTCCACCATCCCTTTCCTTGATCGCCGGCGGATACCCGGGAGAGCCACGGCCGTCCATCTCGGCAGCGTTCGCCGTCCGCCAACCGCTGGAGTCCCAATTGGCGCACCCGCTGCCACAACTCTCCGGGCACGGCAGCTTTGATCGCGGCCAGTCGCTCGGCATCGTCGGTGATCGGATCGGCAAGGACCGGCCAGACCGCGTTCCACGCCCCGGAGCTCGCGGGACCGTGGAGAATGTCGGTCTGTCCGATCGACTCGTTCCCATACGAAGTACACGAGAGCAGACGATCTCCGGAAGCCAAGTCGTAAGACTTCGGTACGCGCAGGATCGCGACGTGGTCGAACCCGGAGCAGTACGCGGCGACAACGGGCGGGTCGACGGAAATCACCACTGCGGGATCTGTCGGGAACGCCCACAACCGTTCGGCAATGGCTTCCACTGCTTCGTCTTGCCCGTCTGGGTCGTTCTCCCCAACGAGCCGTCCCACCCATCCCGGATTTCCAGTCCCTTGAGCAAATAGGGAAGTCACAGACAGAATGCCTCGAGCGATTTTGGTGAAGCCCGAGGCCCGGCAAAACAGTTCGGGGTGGATGGCTTCGAGTTTCTTCCTCGAGAGTCTGAGAAGCCCCGGGCGCTCGAGTTCCTCGGTCCCAGGCTTCGGACGAACGATCAGGATCGGCTCCCCTGGCGGAAATGAACGGCGATCCAACACGCATCCCGTCATTGCATTCGCGTCTTCCGCAGGAACTCCGACGGTCGTGCGACCGAACTTGGAAATCACGTGTGGCGTTGCGGTGAGGTCGGATCGATCGCAGATCATCACTCGCGGATCGCCCGAGTCGCCGAGGAATACTCGCAAACAGGGTCCGAAATAGGGTTGCGCGGCGACGATGTGTCCGAAGAGTACTCTCTTGGTCCGCACGGTCATGCGAATGGGAAATTGAGGAGACTCGGCCGGCACGGTTGCTGGGACAGTGAATGGGGCGGTCATCGTAACGGCTCTTCACGACAAGGGGAAGTAAGTCGTCAATACGCACGGGGAATTCAGGCTTCGACGAGTTTTCGTTCTCACATCAATTGCGGGATCGGGTCGCCGGCGTGGCCGAAGTAGACGGGCCGATGGCTGCTCGTGTAGAGCGGCTTGCTCCGGTCGAGGCCGAGCTTCTCGTAAATCGTCGAAGCGTAATCCTCGGGCGTGTGCGGCTGGTCCTGGACGTAGCCGCCGTCTTTGTCGGACTTGCCGATGATCTGCCCGCCGCGAACGCCGGCACCCGCGAACACCATCGAATAGGCCTTCGTCCAGTGGTCGCGGCCCTGGAACTTGTTCAACCGGGGCGTGCGGCCGAACTCCGTGACGAAGCAGACGAGCGTGTCCGCGAGCAACCCGCGTGCGTCCATGTCCCCGATGAGTGCCGAGAAGGCGCGATCGACGCTGCCCATCATGACCCAGGTGCCGATGCCGTAGCGGCCTTCGCCGCCGGCCTTGTCGCGGATCGTGCCGCACGAACCCCGCGCGTAGATCTCGTCGTGGTGGTCCCAGTTCAGGTTGAAGCCGCCGGGCAGGTTTTTGTTGAAGGGCCAGCGCACATCGATGGTGGCGAAGCGGACGCCGGCTTCGATGAGCTTGCGACCCATGAGGTAACACGCGCCGCGGTGGCCGGTGCCGTACGCCTCGCGGACCTTCTGCGGCTCCTTCTTCAGGTTGAAGACGTCCGCGACTTTCGGGCTGGAGAGCAGGTCGAACGCCTGATCGTAGAAGCGATCCATGCCTTGAAGATCGTACGCACCGCGGGCTTGGCTGCGGTCGAGCACGTCGCGAAGTTCGCGGCGCGAATCGAGGCGCGGGCCGCGATTCTCACTCTGCGGCACCATCCCTTGAATCGTCCAATTGGGATCGGAAACGTCCGAGCCGCCGGTCTTGAAGACGCGCGAGGACGCGGGCAAGAAACCGGTTCGCGTGGCGGCGTTCTGCTCGTTGTTCCCCGGCACCATGATGTACGGCGGCAGGTGCTTGTTCTCGCTTCCCATCAAGCTCGACACGACCCCGCCGATGTCCGGCATCTCCAGTGCGGCACCGGCCGGATGCGAACCCGAGAGTACGTACTGCGTGCCGTCCGGGTGGCCGTCGGCCCCGCTCCGCGTGTGGTGGAACGACCGCACCACGGCGAGTTTGTCCGCGACCTTCGCCGTGTGCCTGAGCAGTTCCGTGAAGCGGACGCCGGGGGCAGACGTGGCGATCGGCTTGAACGGGCTGCGGTGGTCGGCCACGACCTCGGGCTTCGGATCCCACGTGTCCAGGTGCGAGAGCCCGCCCTGCTCCAGGATCACGAGTACGTTCTTGGCGGCGGCCTTCGAGTTATTCTTCGCGGCCTCGGCCAAGGCGAGACATTGCGGCAGCGTCCACCCGAGGACGCCGGCCACCCCGAATTGCAGGGCGGTGCGGCGAGTCGAAGTTGCCGCTTGCGGCTTCGCGTTGGAATGCAATCTCATGTTCGAGCCGTCGCGGCGACGGGAGAGGCGTGAATCGAGCGGTACTCTTAGAGTGCCCGAGCGAGCCGGAAAAGGAAAGGGGAAATGCGAAGGATTGCGCCAAAGGATTCTGGCGGGTCGCGCGGCGAGCGGGTCGCGCGGCGAGCCGAGCGGCGTGAGCCGTCGGGTGTGAGCAGTGCCCCGAATGCCGGGCGGAGATTATTATGCCTCAAGTTGGGAGGTCATGAGAGCGGTTCGGCGTGCCTTGCTCGGGAAGCAAAGCATTGAAGGCGACGGCAGGGTACGCCACCCCGACCGCGTCACCCGCCACCTATAACGTCAGGTCCAGCCAGGAAGACTCCGAACTGAACGTGCCACCCCTCCTTTTGACCAACATAGCCAGAACCGCCTTGCGGCACGCCGTTGGGCTAGTCGGCCGCAACAGAACGAGGAACAGGGGTTTTGCTTGACACTACCCTTTAACATTCCCAAACTCTACGAACGTGGTGTGAGGTCTTTCCAGTACACCGCTCGGCGACGACGTCCGTCTATTGGAGGGTCTCGTCATGGTCACGCGGAACAAGGCTGTGTTCGGGCTGCTGGTGCTGGCGATCGTCTGCGGCGTGGTCGCGGGACGCGGAGCGTTCCGAACGGATGTGCCGGATCCTATGTGATAATCGGCCCGAACGGCGTGCCCGTTTTCGTCTCTTGTTATCAGGCGATCAACAGGTGCTAGAGTCCGACTAGCGGTTGCTCACCCTGTATCGGAGACATCCTCTCCTTGGAGCGCTAATGGATCCTCGCCGCGAACTGTCCGCACTTGCGATCGCCGTGATCGCCACGTTCCCCTGCGCGGCCCAGGATCTCGACACGGTTCTGGCCGCGCACGAATCTTCTGTCGCTTCGCTCCAGTATCTCCGATGTAGTTTCACCAACACCTCGTCATCCACTTTCTTCGCCCGGCCCCGCGTGCTGACAGGCACGATCACACGCGGGCCGTCGCTGCTCGTGGTGACGGCCAAAGCGGCGGATTTTGAGAGTCTCGTTTACGTTCGCCCCGACCGGGTCGAGTGTTTACGGGCCGAGGTGGTGGAGGGTGGTGGCAAGCGTGAACGCCTAAGCCGATCACTCGTTTCGGCCACGAACCGCACGGCGCTGGATGTCGATCCCTTTCGCGACATGCTCGTGACTTTTCTGGGCGGCCCGCTGCCGACCGACCAGAACGGCCTGCGACAAATCGTCAAGAAGGTGGAGTCCCGCAAGGTTGGGGATGAAATCCATCTCATAACGGCGGATGGTAACGCTACGATTCGTCTCTCGGTGCGCAACAATTACCTCGTTGTCGGGTATGAGACGCGCGGGAGTGATAACAACGTGATTTCTGAGCTAAAAGCATCGGTTTTAGAGTTCGTTCGGAGTGCCGACGGAGTCGTCGTCCCCGCGGTCATGTCATTCCGTGTCACCAACACCACCGGCGGCAACACGATGACGCTTTTCGATCACACCACCAAGCTCACGCGTATCGACACGAAGCCCTTCGACGAGAACGCCGTCAAGCCGCGCTACCCGCGTGACACGAAAGTGACGAACATGATCGACGGCACGGATTACACGGTTGACGAAAGCGGCAACATTCTGGGTGAAGTCCGGCCCTCGCGGCAGTTGACCGTGTTAACGGCACCGGGCGATCAAAAGCAGTTGCCGACGGCGGTCGAGCCGGCGCGTTCGGGCTGGTGGATCTTGCCCGCCACCGTGTCCGTATTGGCCACATCCGCCGCCGTCTGGCTCCTAGCCCGCCGCCGCCGCGAATCCTAGTCCGCCACCTCTCATCCGACCCCGGTCACGAACTATGACGCGTAACCTTCTCATCGTCGTTGTCACAGCGTCCGTCGCCGCGGTTTGGAGCGTTGCCTGGTACTCAAACCGCAGCGTCCCGACCGCCGTGCCGACCGGCGTGCCGGCCATTCGCGTCCAGGAGTCCATCGATCTCGGGGAATGCGAGGCGGGGCAAATCGCCGCCTCGGAATTCGAGATTGCAAACGACGGGACCGCGGAACTGAACATTGCTGGCGTCCGCGCGTCGTGCTCGTGCACTGGCCTCGAGACGCGGCAGCCTGACGGCCAATATTCAAAAGTCGAGGCGCTCACCATACCGCCTGGCGAGCGAAAAAATCTCGTGGTCCGTCTTGCCGTGAACGGGCCACCGGGCGAATCGATCACGAGCGTCGTCAACTTCCGAACCGACGACCCGGCACGTCCGGAGGTCACCCTTGCCATTCGACTCCGTCGCATCCGGTCGGGCGCGTTTTCTCAACCGGTCGCGTTCGCCTTTGGAACGACGTCCGCCGGTCAGCCCGTGTCCAAGGTCGTCGATATCATCGATGCCGTCTCCCCCCCGCGAGCAGTCGATCGGGTCGCGACGACCAACCCCGAGCGGGTTCGGTTCACGCGACTCGAGGTTCCGGAAGCCGAAGCCGCCACGCCCGGCGGCCGGGTCGTCGCCCGCGTGCGCATCGACGTCGTCACCCAGACGCCGGCGGAGATCGACGAGCGCGTCAACGTGTGGCTCGTGAACGAGGCTCCGAGTAGTCCCGTGTCGGTCCGCGTACTTGGACGTGTCGCCGCTCCCGTCGAGTTCGCCCCGAAAACGCTCGTGCTGTTGCCTGCGACGGGTGATGTGCGCCAGGGTACGGTCTTTTGCATGACGCACGGTCGCCCGGCCACGGTGCGGGTGGTCGAATGCCCGCCTGGGTTCACGGCCCATGTCGCTGACGCAGTGGCCCCCGCCGCCCCGCGGCGACTGATCGTTGCTCGCACCGCCCTGGGGCCAGCCGCCATCGTACAAATCCGCGTCGGGTGACCCTGGACGGGGTTGAAACAGGCCACACGGTTCAGGTAACCTGCGATCTGGACCCTACCCCAAAGGCTCCGTCATGATGACCTATCGCCGCGGTTTCTCGCTTGTGGAACTCCTCGTGGCCATCGGGGTAATCGGCGTTCTCGTCGGGCTGGCCCTGCCAGCGGTGCAGTCGGCCCGGAGTACAGCCAGTCGGGCAGCTTGCCAGAATCGCTTACGGCAACTGGGCGTCGGGCTGCACAACTACCACGCCGCGCACGGGCGTTTTCCGAACAGCGGCTTTGGCATCAACCCCGTCGCCGTCAGCGCGGCCAAACCGGACGAGGTTCTGTCGTGGATGGCCAATATCCTGCCGCACCTTGAGCAGCAGGCCCTCTACGACCAGGCTTTCACCGCGTGCCGCGCCGAGCGCCGGGCGTACCTTGACCCGCCGCACACTGGCAACTCCACCCCCGTCGCCGCGTTCGTTTGTCCGGCCGATCAGCGCCTCGCGCGGCCACTCACGACGCCCACGGGGCGGTCGGTGGCACTCACGTCGTACATCGGCGTGGCTGGCTCGGGCATTGCTCCCAACATCCCCTCAGGTCAGCGGGCTCCCGGCGGCGGGTTCGACTGGCAGCAGGCCGTCCGTCTGACGGACATCACCGACGGCACTTCGAATACTCTTCACGTCGCCGAGCGTCCGCCGCCGGACACCGCACAAGCCGGCGATTGGTACCAGTCCGCGTGGGGGCGAGAGAGTTTCCCCGGCCCGACCGGGACGATGCACTACTTTCAGACGGCATTCGTCGTCGGCGACCCGTGCCCGAGATCGCTCTACGGCCCAGGGCGAACCGACAACCCGTGCGACCGATACCACTTCTGGAGTCTGCACCGCGGCGGGGCCAACTTCCTGTACTGCGACGGGGCGGTGCGGTTCCTGCCGTACACGGCGCGCGAGGTCATGTCGGCATTGTGTACCCGGGCGGGGAATGAATCCGTGGAGCAGCCATGACGCCCTCCGCCGAAAGTGGAGTTGAGCAGAAGCACATTTTATAGGCACTTCCCGCGTGCCGGTCACCCGGACAATTCGGACGGTGCAGGAGTTGCTGGGCCACGCGGATGTGAGCACGACGATGATTTACAGGCACCCGGACGCAATTGGATCGCCGTGCGGAATGCTGGGCGATTTTGAGGTAGAATGGGGCACCGCCTTTCCGGAGGATTCGCATGAAGTACGCGTGGCTCATCGCGTTGCTCGCAGTCGTGGGCGTGGCCGCGTATGCGTGGTGGCCGACGGGAACGCGGGTGCGGGAAGCGGTGCGGATCGGCACGCCGAGCGGTGGGCGGATCGAGAAGGGCGATGCCGAGTGGCGGAGTGTGTTATCGGATGAGGTCTACGACGTGACGCGGCGACAAGGCACGGAACGGGCCTTCTGCGGGGCATTCTGGCAGGCGAAAGGGGATGGCGTTTACGAGTGTGCTTGCTGCGAGCAGCCGCTGTTCGATTCGGGTACGAAGTACGAGACCGGGACGGGTTGGCCGAGCTTCATGAAGCCGGTCGATGAGAACGCGATCTCGCTGTTTCGGGATCGGGGCCTGCTCGGGACGCGGACGGAAGTGGTGTGCAGCCGGTGCGACGCTCACCTGGGTCACGTGTTTGAAGACGGCCCGAAGCCGACGGGGCTGCGGTATTGTTTGAACTCGGCGGCGCTGAAGTTCTCGGCGCGGAAGGCCGAGCCGACGACTCCTTGATTGTGCCAGATTCCGCCGGTTCCCATTTTCCCAGCGCGCGGGCCGGAGCGTGTTCTAAAGTCTCTCACTGGATTGGTCGGCCAGCCGAGGTGCTTTGGAGTTCGTCCCCATGTCGATTCGCGTCGCACTCCTCGTTTCGCTCGTCGCGTTCACCGGGTGCCAGCAGAAGCCGTTCGCCGAGTACACCTCGGCGGAGGGGAAGTTCAAAACGCTCTTCCCCGGCGAGCCGAAAGTGACTTCGGCCGCGGCCGCCGGCGTCGTGGTGAAGATGTACTCGGTCGAGGCGTGGAACAAGGCCTTCACGATCGGCTGGTCCGATCTCTCGATTCCCAAGTGGGAATCCGAAGGGCAGACCAAATCGCGGCTGTTCGATGCCCGCGACGACGCACTCACGGCCGTGAAGGGCACTTCGAGCGGCACGACGAAGTCGATCTTGCTGGCCGACCGATTCCCCGGAATCGAGTTTGGGGGCACAACCGAAAGCAAGTTCATTCGCGCCCGTGCGTATCTCGTCGGGCACCGGATGTATCGGGTGCTGCTGATCGCGGGTTCGAGCGAGATGCTCACGGCACCGGATTCCGAGGAGTTCTTCAACGCGTTCCAGGTTCTGGAGCCGGAGTCGCTGCTGCCGCCGGGTTTGCCGTCGTCGGCGCTTCCCGAGGTTCCCGAGCACTCGCATTCGATCGAATCGACGAATGGGCGGTTCACCGCGAAGTATCCGGAGAAGCCGAAGAAGTTCGCGAGGAAGATCGGGACGATGGAGTTCACGGGGTATGCGTCGGAGAGTGCCAAGGGGACGTGTAGCGTGTTGTACTCGGATCTGCCGATTCCGGGAGGCGAGCCCTCGGAGAAGATTCGCGAGCGCCTCGACGCGGCGCGCGAGACCGCGATTGCCGAGACGGGTGGCACGTTCACCGGCACCAAGGACATCGCGATCGGGAGCGGGTTGCCCGGCCAGGAGTTCACGGCAACGGTGGGTGCGAAACAACTTCACGGTCGCGTTTACCTCGTGGGCGCGCGGCTCTTCCACGTCAGCATTTTGGGAAGCGACGAATTCCTCGGTTCGAAGGAAGCCACGGCATTCCTCGCGTCGTTCCAGTTGAAGTGAGCTGAATCGCAAGAATTCCGCGCCCGGCGGAAATGACGGGCACCCACCTGAAACTTGCCTCGCGAAGTCGCCTGCCTTCATTCAGATGGTGCGGGCGCGGCCAGACTGGTGAGCTAGACTTCAGCACCTGATGCGGTCGATTCCGCCAACCGAGAGCCTCGGGTGGTTCGTCCGCACCCGCCGGTCGAGATAGAATCATGACTCAATCCCCTTTGCTCGCCGGCTTCGCGTTGCCTTCCTTGGGTGCGCAGTCGTTCGAGATCGTGTTCTGGGTAACCGCGATCGCGGTTCCCGGCATTTTGTATTGGCACGGTCGCCGTCAGCCGCCCGCGTTGCGTCGCGTCTTCTCGCTCGTGGCGTCGTTCACGGCGAGCCTGGGTATCGTCCACGCTTTGCGGGTGCTGCCGTCCGCGAATTCCTCGCTCGGCCTCTCGCTGTCGTGGGCGACGGCCGCCATCGGTGCGATTGCCGCCTTCGCCCTGCTCCGCCGGTTGCCATCCGATCTGAGTGCCGAGGATCGCGCGATTCACGGCGACGACCTGGAACGCCTGAGGCTGTTGGAAGCCGCGGTCACGGCCTCGGGCGACGGGGTGATGATTGCCGAATCGACGGCCGAAGACGATCCCGCGCCGCGCATTGCGTTCGCCAATCCCGCGTTCAGCCGAATGATGGGCTACTCCATCGAGGAGACGCTCGGGCTCAGCCCCAGCGTGTTCTGCCATACGGACTCGGCGGTGCGTCGCTTCGGCGGCGGGCCTCCGATTCCCGATCCGGAAGTGGAGGCGGAAAAGGAAGCGCGCCAGGCCATTCGCCAGGCGCTGCGTTGCACCGAACCGACGCAGTTGGAGTTGCCGAGCCGCCGCAAGGACGGCACGCGCATGTGGGCCGAGTGGCAAATCGTGCCCGTGCTCGGTCGCGACGACGAATATACGCACTGGGTTGCGATTCTCCGCGACACCACCGAGCGCCGCCGGCTCGAAACGCAACTGCGCGAATCGCAAAAGATGGACGCGATCGGCCGGCTCGCCGGTGGAATCGCCCACGACTTCAACAACCTGCTCACCGTGATTCACGGCAACGCCGAGCTGCTGAGCGAAGGCGATGTGGAACCCGAGATCGTTTCGGAACTCGTGACCGACATTCGCGGAGCATCCGAACGGGCCGCGGGTCTGGTTCGGCAACTGCTCACGTTCGGCCGCCGACAACCCGCCCGGCCCGAAGTCGTCGACCTGAACGTCGTCGTAACCGAGATGGCCGGATTGCTCCGCCGCGTGCTCGGCGAACGCGTGACGATCGCGACCCAACTTTCCCCCACGGCCGTTCGCACACGAGTCGATCGCAGCCAACTCGAACAGGTCGTGATGAACCTGGCCGTGAATGCCCGCGATGCGATGCCCAAGGGCGGCACCCTCACGATCACCACCTCGGAAGCCACCGAGGCGTGGAACGGCCTTCCCGCCACCAAGATTGCTCGCCTCATCGTGACCGACACCGGCACCGGGATGTCTCCGGAGGTCCGGGCCAAGATCTTCGAACCCTTCTTTACCACGAAGGACCTCGGTAAGGGAACCGGCCTGGGGCTCGCCACGGTTTACGGCATCGTCAAACAATCGGGTGGCCAGATCGGCGTCGACTCCGCCCTCGGCGTCGGCACGGCGTTCCGCGTCGAATTGCCCTGGTGCAGCGACCCGACGGGCTCTTCTTCTTCCCTCTACCTGCCCGTCACGAAGTCGATCCAGGATAAAACGGTCGGCTGCGGTCGATCCGTGCTTTTAGTCGAAGACGAAGAAGGCGTTCGCAAGATGGCCAACTCCACGCTCCAGAGTTGCGGCTACTCGGTAACCGCGGCCGACAACGGCGAAGCCGCACTCGATCGACTCGAAACCGGATTGGCGATCGACGTGTTGGTCACGGATCTGACGATGCCGGGAATGGGCGGCCGAGAATTGGCGGGCCGCGTTCGCGCGGCGCGGGCGGAGGTGGGCGTGGTGTTCATCTCGGGTTACGCGCCGGACGCCAGTTGGTTGAACGACGTTCCTGGCGCCATCTTCCTGGCGAAGCCCTTCACTCCGTCGGACCTCCTCCGTTCGACGGGCAAGGCCATCGCCCGCGCGGCAAAACTGGTCCCCGCTCCCGTGGCGTGACGAGCTGGGGCTTCCATCACCTCCCCAAACCGACCATCTTGGCCTCCGGTGGGTTCGCGAACGCAGAAGCCATGGCCTCGCACTGCTCCACGGTCATCTCGCCCGCCTGCACCCAGACGCGGTACTTCACTTTGAGCGGCTTCTCGGGCGTGACTTCAAACGCGAAGTAATCGCCGAAGCGGCCGTAGTCGCGCTCGCTGCCGCGCGCCTCTTTCGGGTTGTCCGGATGGTTGATCCGCAGCGTCGTGTAGCGCTGGTCGCCGACCACAAAGCTCATCGCGTTCCACGGCAAGTCGATCGTTCGTGGATCGGCACCCTTCGCGTCCCAGTTGCGCGTCTCACCGACCTTGCCCTTGCCGTCCGGACGTAGGAAGTACGTGTTCTCCTTGCCGTTCTTGGAGACCTCCATGTTGGCGCGGAAGTGGAACCCGGCGTGCTGCGGGTCGCCATCGAGCTTGACGCTCTTGCGCTCCGTTTTAAGGGTGCTGGCGAAGTCGAGGAGGGTGCCACCAGGGGCGGCGTAGGCCGTCAGTTCACGCTCCTCGTTGATGAAGGTCTGGCCGTCCTTGCCGTGCCACGAGATGGCCGAGCGCTGCCGGCCGAGTACCGTGCCGACCTCCTCGCTCAGCACCTTGTCGTGTTGGGCGAAGACGTTGTCGGTGCCGTGCCAGATGTCTGCGGTCTTGCCGTCGTAGCTGATCTTGTTCCAGCCGAAGAACAGGCCGCGATGGTGCGGGAATTGGCCGTCTTTCGCGGTCTTCGCCGAGCCGTTTGTGAGCAGCGTCTTGCCTTCGACCGGGTCGAAGACGTGGTGGAACGGCTTGAACGTGTAGTAGTGATCCGCGGGGTCGTGCGGCACGTTGAAGTAGCTCATCACGGGTCGCGTGCCGTACGAAAGGTTAATGGCCTCGTTCGATTTGTCCCCGAACTTGAAGGACTTGAAATCGAGGAGATCCTTGGCCGGGGGCACGGGTCCGATGGCCAGCTTTTCGCCGGCTTTCAACTTCGGTACGACGAAGACGAGGTACGAACCTTTCCCCTCCTGCAGCAGCGAGGGATTGACCCACTGGGCCGGCACACTGGTTTGACCCGTAATGTGGAGCGTCTCGACTTTCTCCGCGGGGTCGCCCGGCTTCAGCGGAAGGTAACAGACGACGTTGACCTGATCTTCTTTCCCTCCGGTGACGAGCCCCCATGGGCCGGCCAACGCGAACGACGGGAGAAGCAGCAGTGCGAGTGTGGAAAGAGTGCGCATGGTGAACCAGAAAGTTATGGTGGCACAGGCATTCTTGCCTGTGTTGTTTTAGACACAGGCAGGAATGCCCGTGCCACCAAAGCCAAGATCGCGAAGCCGCAAGCGGCGACGTTATGGTGGCACGGGCATTCTTGCCTGTGTTGTTTTGGACACAGGCAGGAATGCCTGTGCCACCAAAGGCAGTATCGCGAAGCCGCAAGCGGCGACGTTATTTCGCGAACACGAACTTATCGGGATGGCCGGTGCCGAGCGAGCCGCCGTTGGGCCGCCAGAGCACGACGTCTTCGATCTTGCGGGCCATCTCGAAGTCCTTGTCGGTGATGCCGCCGGCCGAGTGCGTTTGCAGCTTCACCCAGAGCTTGGCGTAAGTCACGGACAAGTCCGCATGGTGGTACGCGGCTTCGCAGAGGTAGCCGATGGCGTTCACGGCCATGAGCGTTTGCGGCCAGCCGTCCGTGTTGTACTTCCGCCGCAACCAGCCGTCTTCCAAGTACCAGCCGGTGAGGGTGAGTTCCGCGAGCTTCGCCGCAATCTCGGCTTCGGTGTAGGTTCGCTCTTTGGCAGTGGACATGATTCGCCCTCGGGGATAACGCAACACTATCATCCGCCTTCACGAGCCGCCCGGCAACAGGAACACCATGACGAACCGCGAACGCCTCCAACAACTCTTCCGCGAACGCGCCCTTCAGTTCGGCGACTTCACACTCGCCTCCGGCAAAAAGAGCAGCTACTACGTGAACTCGAAGAAGGTACTCTTCCACGCCGAGGCCATCGCCCTGCTCGGCGACGAACTCTTCGAAGCGACTCGCGATCTCGACTTCCAGGCGATCGGCGGATTGGAAGTCGGCGCGATCCCGATGGCGGCCGCGGCCCTGGTCGCGTTCCACAAGAATGGCCGTTCGCTGGAAGGCTTCTTCGTTCGCAAGCAAGCCAAGGGTCACGGCAGCAAGGAACGGCTCGAAGGACAGGTGAAGGCCGGGGATAAGGTCGTGGTGATCGACGACGTGCTCACCACCGGTGGCTCCGTGGTCCAGGCCATCGAGGCCGTCGAAGCCCTGGGTGCCACCGTGCTGCGCGTGGTCTGCATCTGCGACCGGCTTCAAGGGGCACGGGAGGCTTTGGTGAAGTACGACTTCCGCCCTCTGTTCACGATCCGCGATTTCGGCATCGAGCCGCCGAAAGGTTGAATCTTGTAGG
>JAYTGQ010000187.1:0-17301 GCA_043733345.1 Schlesneria sp. | reverse complement strand
CCGCGCACCGCCATTCCGATTCCGTCGTGCCGAGACTCAGCTTCTCGGCCAGGCGCAGCAAGTCCGTGTCGAGAATCATGGACGCCAGTCCGTGTTCAGCCGAAACGCGGAGGCCAGGTGCGGCGGGCAGCAGTCATACAGCCGACGATGCCAACCGGACGAGACTTGAAACAACTCGTGAGCATCCTCCAACGAGTTTCGAACGATGATGGCCAGACAAATCTCACCGGCGATTTCCGGGTCTTCCTCAGTCGCGACTTCCAGCCGGGCGTCAGGAAACACCAGCCGAGTCATTCCCAACACCGTGGGAAGATAGGCCGCGACCCCCAGCTTGCCCGCAAGCTGGTTGACCTCATCTGACAAATCGACTTCCGAGTGGACAAGTGACGTGGCCATGACAAGCTCCTTGATCGTGGCGAGTGGCATATCACACCTCGCCGGTCACAGGAAGTCGAACTTCGCCACGTGACGTAGAGGCATCGGAACCCCCGCCCCGTCTGAAAACTGACCAAACAAAGCCATCCAGCCTGAACGAGGACGCTGAAGTGGTGGGTATCGAGCAGGATCATGGTGCCAGTTCGGAAGACTGAGCATCGAACTCGCGATAAAACCGCTCGCGATCCGCCTGACGATAGGCCAGTGCCGCCTCGTCGATCCGCTTCATGACGTCATCCCCCGAGAACATGCCAACGGTTCGCCGCCAATCTTTGGGCGGAGGGGTCTTGAGCCACGGAGCGGTCAACAGCGCCAGCTTGGTCTCCAGCGCGGCAACCCGCTCTTCCAGGGTCGGTTCGGACATGATCGACTTTCTTTCCAACGGAGTGGATGGGTCGGAGGACATCCTATTCCCACACCGGGGAAACGGGAATACCCGCTGTCTGAAACAGTTTCTCGTTCCCAAGTGACGCCCCCTTCGCGAGCGGCAGCTTGCAATCATCGACCCGCGCGGGTGCCACTGGCGAGGGGCCTCGCTCGCCAGTGATCTTTGAAAACACTGGCGGTTCAAAGCCACCGCCAGTGGCACCCGGCGCTCTAGTCTTGACTATGGTGACTTCCCGATTTTCTAGTTTGACCGGAAGAGGGAAGAATCGAACCCCCGTTCTGCAAAGCAGTTCGTTTTGCATCAACGCGGTTATTGTTTGGAGTCGAGTAATGCAACTTCTTCGACTGATTCGCTTTCTTTCCCTTTTTCTTCGCACGAATAGGTCGAGTGCTTTTGGTCTTTACCGTAATGGGATTCTTCAACGCCGTTAACTGCGAAGCTAATTCACAGATTTTCGTACATGTCCTGGTTACTCTGCTCAGCGTAGTTGGATCGGGGTTTGACATAGCCCTTTTGATCGAATTAATCGCTTGGCGTGATGCCATCGAAAAACGGATTCGGAGTAGAACTTGTTCTTGTTCTGTGTGAATTTCAGGACTGCTTGGAGTGTCGTACATCGGAAACTTCCTTCGGTGATGAATTCAATTCTAACGGAACAGTGCATCACCCGTTACTTGTGATGCACGTTACCTACCTCTCCAATCCACTCACTTTGCTAGCGATACTAACAGCGTACGAATGTTATCCACGGTCTATCTCGACAACAACGCTCGGGTGCCACTGGCGAGGGGCTTCGCTCGCCAGTGATCTTTGAAAACACTGGCGTTTCAAAGCAATCGCCAGTGGCATCTGGCGAATGAAGAGGGGTGGTCAGTGCCCACCCTACCGAAATGCTTGGCTATGTCCCCAGTTGGGGATCGACGGTGATTCCCGCGACACGGAGGCCATGATCTATGCCGAGACCCAGATTTTTAGAGTTTAAAATCAAAGCAAGGTGATATTGCAACGACGAAATACGAAGATCGGTTGCCGATTTGGGATATGGAATCAAATGACGTCCCCCGTCAACACGAACGAACCAATAGGTTTCAATTCTATAGCCGTTGAATTCAAGATAGACCTGTTGCTGATATGCTCGCTTGTCAGAAAAGTGTTCTACCCAAGGCTCTTCAAAAGCCTGGCTGTCATCGCGGTGATTGATGCGGAGTCGCACTGCGACATCGTTTCGGAAAAGATACTGCCCAATTGACTCGTCAAGTTCAAAGTCATCAGGAATCGAATGGACGAGAAGCTCAACAAGATCATTCTTCGAAGTGCTTGACCGAAACCAGCGAGGAAAGTGCTTCTTCAAGAGTTCATCAAATTCGCAGATGAAGAGGGAAATGTCATCCCAGAAGAATATCTCAACGCGTTTGATGTTCCATCCGGTCGTTCGGACGTAAGTTTGCAAAGTGGCATCACGTTTCAACGTCGTCAAAAGTAAATACTCTTCCGGAAGCGGTTTGAATGCGTAAGCAGCCTTGATTTCCGCCGCAATCACTGATTCCGTAAGAGACTCGACTCGCTTGCATTGGGCAACCGCGATTTGAGTTCCTTGTCCCTGCAAGTGAACAGGGCGGCCAATAATGTCTACACCCTGTTGTTTTTGGCCCGACCGACCATTTCTGATGACGTAAGGATCACGCCACTTACGCTTCAGAAAGTCAGCAGAGATATCTTCAAACTCGTCCCATGATTTGGGGATCGGAAGTTCGGTCGTTGTAGGTGTTGGCATCAGAAGTAATCCTAAGGGCAGGGTGGACCCTTGTTGGGCAGCACTTACTTTTCTTGCTTCTTACCTTTCGCTTCCATGAACTTTGCAAAGTCGGCGAGAGAAACGCCGAACCAGTCTTTACCATTTTTTGGAGACCAAAGAACGCCACTTGGCTTGACGCGGATGTGACCGACAACCTTGTTGTCGCCATCCACGATGCCGTGATCTTCGTACTTGCGAGGACTAAACGAGTTTGTAGCCATGCAATTTATCCCTTCGTTGCGATGAATCGATTTGTAATGCCCAACTACCAAGCTAAGCCGACCAGGCAAGCGGGCGGTGGCGACGTTCGATGACAGCACAGGGAAGGCCGCCAGCTTGTCCAGACCGGCTTGAACAATGGCTGCAAACAGCCGTTCCCGACACCTTCGTTTTCCTCACTGCGATAGCCCATTTACCTTTGGGCCTCAAATCATGGAATCTCGTCTTGCCCCGGCCATCGAATTCCCTGCCCCATGCGCAGCCGTCTGCTTCTTGGCTGTGGAAAACGATCACCCTCCCTCGCAATACTCCTTCACCCAATCCACCATGACCTCGGCCCCATACCACTTTGCATCCTTCGTAGGTACCAAACCTTCCTCATCAGGGATGAGGACTCTTGCCAGAGACGACTCGCCGTCGCGGACTTGCAGCCTTAAAGAACTCGACCAGAGTCTCGCAAGACTTGGCGACTTCCGCAAAGCGGTTGATTCGGTCAACACTGGTTTCGCCAGCACGCGGCTTCATCGCTTTCATCAGCCGGGTTTGACCGCTGATGTCGATGTTTGGACCCTGAATCGCAAGCTGCTCACCATCGGGAGCGATGCGAAACTTGACGATGTTACCGTCGCTGAACTTAGCAGTGACCTTGGGTGAAGTTCCCTTGATCGACTTGGTGACAGTCGCCATTTGAATGCTCCTGTTTGGAAACGCAGAACGGAAACCACTGACGTGAATGAATCAAACGAAAATTGCTTAACCGCACGTTGAATGCCAACCCGACGTTTGCACCTAATCACTTCCGAGAAATGTCATCGTCACTTCCGAGAAACGTCATCAACGGCTTCTGAATCTGGACTGAGTTGATTGCATAGTGCTCGCCGATGTACTCGGTGAATTCATTGCGAAGGGATTCAATCGCAGAATCGCTCGGTCGGTACTCGGGCAATCCGCCGTGTGCGATTGGCACGAGTTCGACATCGTCGCTCTCAAATGTGAATTGCACGTCAAACGTAATTGGAATCAAGAACGTGTAAGGTCGAGTTGTCATCAGCATGCCTTGTTTATGCGGTAAAGAACGAGCGATAGTTGTGCCCGCAGGATGGCCCAGCTTGCGTCAAGTTGGGTGCCGCAGGCACAAGTAATTCAGGATCGGGCTGGAATTGGATACGGTCGCGTCCTCTCAATCAACGTCGGTCAGAGATTTCTTGTGCTGACGCACCCAGCTTGAAGCAAGCTGGGTCACCCGAGCAAGTAGTCACCACCTCTCACAGATGAGCGGCCGTCAACGTCATCATGACCGATTGCCCCGCGCGCCTCATCGCCTTCGCGATCGCCGACGACGATGCTCGCGAATTCATGCCGGTGAGTACCGATGGCAATGAAGACCGCTTCCATCGGCTATTCTTGGTTGACGTACTTGGCGACTGAAACAGGTGAAGGCGACAGCACAATGGAACAACGGTCCCCCTGTTTCCGTTTGTCGAATACGAACCAGTTACGGAGTTCATCACGATGCAATCCACACTCACCGGCACGGTTCACGGTCGGACGATTGAATTGGAGCGGGACACGAGTCTTCCCGATGGGGCCAGGGTTCGGATCAGCCTTGAGCCGGTCGAACTCTCGTCACCGTCCGGCCAAGCTCAAGCGGCGATTCTGGAATCCGCCGGAGCATGGTCCGATGCCGATGACGCGGCGTTTGACCGCTGGCCGGAATCCACGAACCAGTCGCGCGACAGGCTCCGTCTGGGTTTGGCCGCTCTCCGGCAATGGTGTGATGAACAGCCGATTCATTCCGGTGGCCTGCGATTCACTCGCGAGGAACTGCATGAACGCCGTTGAGACCAATGTGTTCGTGTACCTTGTCGATACCGATGAACCGGCCAAGCAGGTGCAAGCTCACGAATTGATGGATGACGTTTCCGACAGAAGTCGATTCCCACTCCGGTCGTAGCTGAATTCGCAAGAATTCAGACTCAAATGAACGAGCGTCTGAACTCTTGCGAGTTCAGCTACGACTTTTTTCGGAAACGTCTTTTTTGCTTTCCCATCTTCTTGTCCACCATTTTCTTGTGCGAGTCTTCTCACCGTCTTTCGTTGAGGAATGGTGACGAGCTTCGACGATCATGGACATCGTTGGTTGACAGTCTGGAAATCCTCGCGTCCAGCGAAGGAACGAAACGTGAGTAGTACAAGGCGGCTTCTCCTCGTTCAGCTGCCACCCAAACTCCAATCGGGTTCGAGGTGTCCCCTGATCGAGCAGCACTTTCTCTTCCCCGTGTCCTCCCGTGTTCCTTCTGCCTGTAGCCAGAATCAACCACGGGGAACACGGGAGGACACGGGGTAAACCGGGAGAGAGTGTTCGGAAGTCTCGACGTTCTCGATTCGTCGCGTCCTCTCAAATCGACACGGCACGCGAAGTAAGGCGAGCGGCAAGAAAAAACTGACCCACTGCACCGCGCCCAGCGACCTAGACGCTTCGGAGCGTCCGGGTCACTGCGGGTAAGTTATCTTCTGCCGCTCGCCTAACGAGACGTTAGTCGTACGAGCCGCAAGAGAACTCGGCTCACAGCACCGGTGAGAACATCCTGCAAAAACTCTCCTTGAGCCGGGCCAGTGTCGGGCGCTGCGACCATTCGAGCGACTGGATGCGGGTCGCATGGGGCAAGTCTTGATCGAAGTGATGTTCAAGTTGTTCGGCGAGACTGAGGTCGTACAGCGCCGCGCCGACCTCAAAGTTTAAGTACAGGCTGCGCGAGTCGAAGTTGGGTGTGCCGACCAGAGACCAGCAGCCGTCGATCGTCAGCGTCTTCGGATGAAATTGCCCGGCCTGGTACTCATAGATTTCGACGCCCGCCCGCAGCAGCGAGTCGTAGTACGAGCGCGCGGCGTTCCGTGTGGCCCAGTATGTTTTTGGTCCCGACAACATTACGCGCGTTCTCACGCCGCGCAGGGCCGCCGTTTCGAGGGCACTCACCAAAGGCGGGGTCGGCACGAAATAGGACGTGGCCAGCGTGACTTGTCGTTCGGCGCGATTGATCGCCGCGAACAGCAGCGTATGGAAGAGGCTGTCCTCGTTGTCTGGGCCGTCCGCCAACACTTGAGCCATGACGTGCCCGCATTCAATGGGGTCGGGAAACGCGACGCGTGGCAGGTCGTCGCCCGTCGCGTAGTGCCAGTCGATCGCGAAGACCTCCTGCAACTGGAGGACACTCGGGCCTTTCAGTTCGAGGTGCGTGTCGCGCCACCGTCCGAAGTACAGATCGTGGCCGAGATACTCGTCGCCGACGTTCATGCCGCCGGTGAAGGCGATCTCACCATCGACGATCACGATCTTGCGGTGGCTGCGCAGGTTGATCGACCACCGCTCGCGAAACGACTGTCCGGGAACGAACGTCGCCACGCGGATGCCCGCGTCGCGCATCGGTTGCAGGAAGCGATGCGTCAGTTTCGACGAGCCGATGGCGTCGTATAGAAACCTCACTTCGACACCCTGCCGTGCCTTGGCGATCAGTCGGTCGCGGAGTGCGGTTCCCAGACGATCGGGCTGCCAGATGTAGTATTCGAGGTGGATCGTCGAGCGGGCGGAGTCGATCGCGGCGGCGATGTCATCGAAGGTCTGCTGAGCATCCGTCAGGAGCTGCACCGAGTTGCCGACGGTCGCGCGCGTCGAGGTGACTCGCTCCGCCAACTGCCACAGTTCGCGCTGCGTCTCATTGAGGCGACTCTCGGACAGATGGTGATGTCCCGCCAATTGCGGCACCGACTGGCTGGCGCTGCGCATCGCCGCCAATCGACTCTGAACACGCCGCCCGACACGGTTGATCCCGAAGACGACAAACAGGAACGCGCCGAAATACGGCATCGTCACGATCGCGATCATCCACGCGACGGTGGCGACGGGTTCACGCTTCTTCGTGAGCAGCACCATCGGCAG
This sequence comes from Schlesneria sp., assembly GCA_043733345.1. Lineage (GTDB taxonomy): Bacteria > Planctomycetota > Planctomycetia > Planctomycetales > Planctomycetaceae > Schlesneria. Next base: position 10,527 of record JAYTGQ010000187.1, on the reverse strand, counting down.
CAACGTGAGTGTCAGTAAGTAACCGACCACAGAAAGAACGGCCAACAGAGTTTGCATGACGAGCAATGTGTGAGAGGAGGATGCGGTCAAGTGAGCGGCAAGAAAAAGCGGCCTCATTGAAGCCTGACGCGCCAGCGAAAGATCGGTTGCCGAGCGTCCTTCGCTGGCGCGTTTTGAAGTTACGCACTCGCGTTTTGTAGCTGAGTTCGCAAGAACTCAGGGGCTTCGCAGGTGGCGAAAAGGCTGAATTCTTGCGAATTCAGCTACTTCGAAACGCAACTTCAAAACTTGCGAGTCAGGCTTCAATCTGCGGTAAGTGTTTTCTTGCCGTTCGCCTTGGCGGCCTGTTGAAAGAGCCGTAGCACAGGCGGCCCGCCTGTATTTTCCCATTGAACCACCTGTGTTTTCCCATTGAAAAAGAGAGCAGGCGAGCCGCCTACTCTACGTTTTTCAACAAGCTGTCAGCTCCCATCGTCAGCGGAGAGAGACGAAGTCTCGTTCAGCGTGCCTGACGAAGTGAACGAGTGCATTCCCACAGCAGCACGGCGGCGGCGGCGGAGACGTTGAGAGACTCAACCCACCCGCTGCCGGGGATCGTGACGAGACGGTCGCAGGCGGCGGCGACTTCATCGGCGAGGCCGTGTTCCTCGTTCCCCATCACGAGGGCGATAGGCTTGTAGCCGGAGACATCCAGATCCGGATGCCCGCCGCGCGTGTCGGCTCCGATCACGGTGTAGTACTTACGCAGTTCGTGCGCGAACAAGTCGAGTCGTTTCACGAGGAAAATCTCAACGTGATCGAGGCCCCCTTCGGCGACGCGATACGTCGCCTCGGTCGGCAGCGCGGCCGAAGGATGATCGGGCAGGATCAGCTTCGTCACGCCAAAGAACGCCGCCGTGCGGATGATCGCGCCCAGATTGTGTCCGTTCGAGATGCAGTCGAGCAGCAGCACCGGCTCGCGCAGACGACCCCATTCGCGCAGCTCGTCGGGGTGAGGCGACTTCAACACGGGGCGATCCACGACGGCGACGATCCCGCCATGATGAATGGAACCCGAAATTTTCTCCAACTCCGCCGGTTCGACGCAGCGGTAAATCTTCTTCGCCGTCGCCAGTGCCGAACAAATGTTGCCGACGCACGGCGCTGTCGCCTCATCAAAGAACAGCCGCCGGATCGAAGAGGGCTTCTTCTCAAACCGCGACCGCACAGCACTCAGCCCGCAGACCGCGAGTTCCTCGTTACGCATACCGTTTCAATTCCAATCTGTCGGGATCAATGATCTGTCTGAAGTTTGACGGGGAAGAGCGAACGGACGCGGCAGGTGAAGCCGGGCATCACGTCGCCGCCGGTGAGTTCGTCGTCGGTTCCGAACTCACCAACGATGCGGCCGGGTTGAAAGACACGCACCGACTTGTTGACCGGATTGACGACCCACACCAGACGAACGCCCGCGCTGAGGTACTCATCGACCTTGGCTTCGACCTCGTAGTAGATGTCGTTGGGTGAGACGACTTCGACTGCCAGATCGGGGGCGATGGTGATGTAGCCCTCGGGAGGACTGGGCAGGCGGTCGGCCCCAACGAACGAGGCGTCCGGTTTGCGAAGCCGTTCAGGATCGTCGGCATAGCAGCGGTAACCGACGCCGTCGCCAAAGGCCCAGCCGCCATGTTGCTGCGAGTATTGATCCAACTCCGAAGCCACCCGATTTCCAACCCAGCCCGAGAGTGCGCCCATGTCTCGCTCCACAAGTTCCCCATCCACGAGTTCATACCGCTCGCCATCCGGCATGAGCAGCAAGTCGTCTGCGGTGTAGATCACAACCGGCGCAGGCATTTCCCGCGGCGGTGCTTCAAATACGGTACTCATTGATGTCTCCTCTCAACGTATGAGTCACATGAGTCCTATCTGTCCCATGCGACGATCTGAATGTCAGACATCGAGAAATTCATCGGACGGGCAAGAGTGCCCATCCTACAAAACATCATGCCAGAATATCCGTAACCACTTTGCCATGCACATCGGTCAGGCGGAAGTCGCGGCCCTGGTTGCGGAAGGTCAGCTTTTCGTGGTTGATGCCGAGCAGATGCAGGATCGTGGCGTTGAGATCATGCACGTGGACCGGCTTCTCGGTGATGTTGTAGCTGAAGTCGTCGGTCTCGCCGTGGACGATGCCCGGCTTCGTGCCGCCGCCCGCCATCCACATCGTGAAGTTGCGCGGATGGTGATCGCGTCCGTAGTTGTCTTTCGTCAGAGTCCCCTGGCTGTAGACCGTGCGGCCGAACTCGCCGCCCCACACGATCAGCGTCTCGTCGAGCATCCCGCGCTGCTTGAGATCCTTGATGAGGGCCGCGCACGGCTGATCGCACGCCGTGACGAGTTGCCGGATCGAACCGGGCAGTCCGCCGTGGTGGTCCCAGCCTCGCAGAAAGACCTGCGTGAACCGGACGCCTCGCTCGGCGAGGCGTCTCGCTTGCAGACAGTTGTAGGCGAACGAACCCGGCTGATTGACCTCGGGGCCATACATGTCGAGGACATGCTTCGGCTCCTTCGAGATGTCGGCCAATTCGGGGACGGAGGTCTGCATCCGGTAGGCCATCTCGTACTGAGCAATCCGCGCGGAGATCTCGGGGTCGCCCACTTCCGTCAGACGCTGCTGGTTGAGTTCACTCAGCCCGTCCAGCATCTGACGCCGCATGTCGCTCGACACGCCCGGCGGGTTCGACAGGTACAGCACCGGATCGCCCGACGACCTCATCGACACTCCCGCGTGCTTCGTCGGCAGAAAACCCGCCGCCCACATGCGCGAGAATAGGGCCTGAGTCGATCCCCCCTGAGCCAGTCGCGAGATGAGCACGACGAAACTCGGCAGGTCATCGTTCGGGCTGCCGATCCCGTACGACAGCCATGCGCCGAGTGACGGTCGGCCGGGGATTTCGCTTCCCGTCGTGATGAACGTGATCGCCGGATCGTGGTTGATGGCGTCGGTGTTCATCGACTTGATGATGCACATGTCATCGACGGTCCCCGCCAGATGCGGCAGCAGTTCGCTGACCCACGCGCCGTGCTGGCCATGCTGAGCGAACTTGAAGATCGACGGAGCGACCGGGAACCGGGCCTGCCCCGAGGTCATCGTCGTGATCCGCTGACCGGCCCGCACCGACTCGGGCAGATCCTTGTCGAAGTATTCACCGAGCTTCGGCTTGTAGTCCCACAGGTCAAGCTGCGACGGCCCGTCCGCCATGAACAGCCAGATCACCCGCTTGGCCTTCGGCGCATGATGGTACGCGGGCATCACGCCCTGTGTCCCCATGCCGTTCGCCCCTGTGTTCGCCCCACCCGCAGCCAGATCATTGGCAAACAGACTCGGGTTGAGACAGCTCCCCAGCGCCACCGCCCCCAGCCCGCAAGCCGACCTCCCAAAAAAATGCCGCCGAGTCATCGCCTGTTGGTATTCGAGAAACGGGTCCATGTGAGTTTCCTGTGTGAGTGGTCTTGTTCGTCGTCTTGTCTTCGTTTTGCTTCGTCTTCGCCTTGTCCCCTCGCCCCGGCTTTGCGGGGAGAGGGTTAGGGTGAGGGGTTCTTTACGGTGAGGGGTTCTTCTGTCACTTTTCACAGCCTGTCAGCGGTTGGATCAGCCATCCGGGGTGTCTAGGCAATACTTCAGTCGCTCGGCGAGTTCAACAGGCAGTTGAGCCAACCAAGACTCATCAACCAGTCCGACCGAAATCAGATCCCGAACGTGAGTGCGGTCATGATCGCGATTGGAGGTGAGTTTCATCCGAACGAGGGCGTCGAGGCTGAGGACTCGAAAGTGTTCGGCCAGTTCACATTCATTGACATCCGGCGCGTGGGTCACGTACTCGGGACGGACTTTCTCACCAGCGAAAATGACATGCATGGCATCGCCAAATTTGCCATCAGGCCCATCCACGAACGCCGTAACGCCCAACACCAGCCGCCGCTTGAAACCGACTGGAGTCAATGCCCGCTCCGCAGCATCGATGTCGGATCTGCGAAGCAGGATATCGACCTCCTTCGTGAAACGAGTTCGCGAATCATCCACCCGCGAAACCCAGTTGATCACGGCATTGCCGCCAATCACGGCATAGGGCACGCCCGCCGCGTCCAGGGCCGCCGCCGCGCGATGTAGTCGTTCGGTGATCTTGTTCACGGCGCGAAACACCCTTTCCATGTCGAACGGTCGCAAAACGATTGTCGTCATTCGTCCACCTCCGAAGTAACCTTGCTCCGGTCCCTACTCGATCCCATCGGCGTCGTTTATCTCGTCATCGGGCAATCGTTCTCGTTTCGCCTGTTCGATCACCGCGTGAAGTCGGTTCGCGGTCTCACCGTCAAAGCGGCCAATCCAAGTTTCATCAATCAGTCCGATGTCGAACAGGTCGATCAAATGCGTCTGGTCCTTGATTCGATACGAGGTCAGCTTCATGCGGACGAGCGATTCGAGTTGCAGGACTCGGATGCGACCGGTCGCCTCGGACTCGATCACATCGGGAGCGGGGTGCAGGTCTGTTTGCCGAACTCGTTCGTTGGCGAACAAGACGTGAACTGCATCGCGCGCCTTGGCCGTTGGTCCGTCCAAGTACATCGTCATCGCACCCGAGCGACGAAAGACGAACCCCTGTTTCTCCATCGCACCCGTCGCCGCATCCAAGTCGGCCCGTCGCAGCAAAATGTCCACGTCTTTGGTGAAACGAACGGCGGCCTCATCAACACGAGACACCCAGTTGGCAACCGCATTGCCACCGATCACGGCGTAAGGAATCTTTGCCGCGTCGAGTGCCGCAGCCGCACGAATCATTCGCTCAGTGACTTTGTCCACAGCGCGGAACACCCTTTCCAAATCGAACGGCCCGAGTGTGAGTGTTTGTGCGGTCATCAAATTACCTATGGAAGAGAATTCATTCACCGACAGTGACATCATTGTTCCAATCGAGCAATTCCCCAAACGCGGCAATCTTTGCAGTGCGGCTCCTCGGGGTTGGTTTCTCGGATTGTCTTGGCGATCTTTGTCGCGTGATCGAGGTCTTCGACCAAGCCAAATTCATTATGGTCGTCCGTCGTGAAAATCGTTGGGAACCCACCGCAATTCAGCAGCACACTGATCGAATCGTATGAATCAAGTATGTCGTAACCACAAAACTCGAACCCATTGATCGACACGGGGATTTGGGTTGGCTGTTCGGATAACGCGAGAATGTTGTGTCGAGAAGAGTCGTATTTGATTCGACGTTTCAGGTAGTCAGCATCACTGAAGAAGTAGCAACGGTTGTCAGCATGAATGTTGAAGTTCCAATCATCGTCAATCAGCGTGTCGATCAACGAAGGGCAGAGCATCGGGTCGGTGGAGATGATTTCTCGAACGTGATGGAGTCCGGACCATTCGATGAAACTGGCCCATGAATCGCCACACTGCGGATCGAATTTCCGGTACGCGGCAAAAATTGGCATCGTGAGTTTGCCGGACACATTACTCATGACCATCAACTCAACGCAGTTTTGTGGAGCATTTCGCATTTGACTTGGACACCGGTCGAGCTTCGGAAAGAACGCTCATTTCGTAATCGTCTCATCCAGGTTGATGAGCAGGTTGGCGATCATCGTCCAGGCGGCGTACTCGCCGGGCTCGAGGTTCATGTTGCGGGGTGAGTCTCCATACGCGAGCAGTTTCTCGGCGGCGGGCTTGTCGGCTTGGAAGGTGGCCAACTGCTTCTGCAAGGTGCGTTGCAGGACTTCGAGTTCTTTGGCGGTTGGCGGGCGAGCCGTGGTCCAACGGAAGCCGAAGGTGAGACGCGACTCGGGGGTCGAGCCTCCTTCAATCAGCATTCGTTCGGCGAGGCGGCGGGCGGCTTCGACGTATTGCTTGTCGTTCATCAGGGCCAGCGCCTGGAGCGGCGTGTTGGTGCGAGGCCGTCGGACCGTGCAGTTTTCTCGCGACGGGGCGTCGAACGTGGCCATCGACGGCGGCGGCGACGTGCGCTTCCAGAACGTGTACATGCTGCGGCGGTAGAGGCTCTCGCCCGCGTCCTGCTTGAACTCGCGCGTGTTGCTGCCGACGAAGGCGACGGCCTCCCAGACCCCCTCGGGCTGGTAAGGCTTCACGCTCTTGCCGCCTGATCGTTCGACGAGCAGGCCGCTCATCGCGAGGACCGAATCGCGGATGACTTCCGCTTCGAGACGGAAGCGCGGGCCTCGGGCGAGTAAATAGTTGTCGGGATCGCGGGCGAGGAGCGTCGGCGAGACTTTGGCCGATTGGCGATACGTCCCCGACATGACCATCAGCTTGTGCATCTGCTTCACGTTCCAGCCGGTGCGGATGAACTCGGTGGAGAGCCAGTCGAGCAGCTCGGGATGCGTCGGCCAGGTTCCCTGCGCCCCAAAGTCCTCCGCCGTCTTCACGATCCCGTTGCCGAAGAATTGCTGCCAGTAACGGTTCACGATGACTCGCGAGGTGAGCGGATGGTTCGGCGCGGTGAGCCACTTCGCCAGACCGAGCCGGTTGTTCGGCACGCCCTCGGGAAGCGGAGGCAGAGCGGACGGCACGCCGCGTTCAACCTTCTCGCCCTTCTTGTCGTAGGCCCCTCGGATCAGGACGAAGGTCTCGCGCGGTTGGGCCAGGTCTTCCGAGATCATCGTCGCGGGGATGGCTCCGTCGAGATCCTTCTTCTGCTTCTCGACATCGGCGATTTTGGTCTCGATCGGGGTGAAGGTCGCTCGCGTGCCGGTGTTGATCGACTGGAGGAAGTAGTCGCGAAGTTGTTTGGATTGGTCGGCGTTACGTTTCGCAGACTCGATCTTCAGGGCCGCTTGAATGTGCGCGGGGAGCGTCGTTTTGGGAGTTGGCAATTCGGACTCTTCCCACGCCAGTTGCGATGTGAACTCAGTCGAAACCGGTGTCGAGCGAGTGACCACGCCCGCCTTGTCCCAAAAGACTGTGCCGCCGGATTGCGTGAAGGCCCAGCCGTTCAGGCTCGATCCCGCCTTCAAACCGACATCCGCGATGTTTACTTCCAGGCGAACCCACTCGCCCGTCTTGGGCAACGCGCCACCGAGTCGCTTGGCGGGAGTGTTCTTCGCCCCGAAGGCGATCGCCTCTTCATCGCCCCAGTTCATGCGGTGCTCCCACGCGCCGTCGTTGAACTGAAGCATGACGGCCTTGGGCGGGTTGGCCGGGTCGAGATAAACGTACGCGAACAGGACATCGCCCTCACCCAGCTTGAGGCCGGGATTGGCTCCGGTGAAGAAGTGCTGCGAGAGTGCCGTGGCTGTGCGGGTCGAAGACTTCTCACCGCTGAAGACTGGTCCCTCGGCCTTCGTCACGAACTTCCACGGCGAGTCCCCTTGGAGGTTGGCTCCGGGGGGAAACTTGTCGTCGTCGAACCAGACGAATTCCTGTCGCGTCACCGAGAGCGCGTCGGCGGGAATCTCGGCTCCGACGAGCGGATCGACGTACTGAATCTTGGCCAGTTCGTCCGTGATCGACTTCCGCAGTGCGGCCAGTTCGTCGTCGTGCTGCTTCATCTTTGCGGTCTGCTCGGACGTGGGGAGCTTCAACGTCGGAGCGGGCAACAAGGCATTGCCGTCCATCGCCGCATCGCTCATCGAATAGAAGTACGAGTAGAGCGAATAGAACTCCTGCTGCGAGACCGGATCGAACTTGTGCGCGTGGCAGACGGCGCATTGCAGCGTCAGGCCGAGGAACACGGTGGAGAGGGCCTCCGTCCGATCGACGGCATACCGCACGAGGACTTCATCGTTGATCGAGCCACCCTCGCTGGTCGTCACGTTGCAGCGGTTGAAGCCCGACGCTACCTTTTGATCCACGGTCGCGTTCGGAATCTGATCGCCCGCGAGTTGCTCGATGGTGAACTGATCGAACGGCTTGTTCTGGTTGAAGGCGTTGATGACGTACTCGCGGTACGGCCAGAGCGACCGCTCGTTGTCGAGGTGCAACCCGTGCGTGTCTCCGTAGCGCGCGGCATCCAGCCAGATGCGGCCCTGATGTTCGCCGTAGCGCGGCGACTGGAGCAGGCGATCGACAACCCGCTCGTAGGCTTCGGGCGAAGCGTCGGCAAGGAAGGCATCGACTTCAGCGGGCGTTGGCGGCAGGCCGGTCAGATCGAGAGCCGCTCGGCGGATGAGCGTGATCTTGTCCGCTTCGGCCGACGGTTCGAGATCCGCTTGTTCGAGCTTCGCCAACACAAACCGATCAATCTCATTCCGCACGTTGCTCGTGAACTTCGTGGTCGGCGGCTCGCGACGAACCGCCGCGAGGAACGACCAGTGCCCCTGATACTCGGCCCCCTGCGCGACCCAGAGTTTCAGCGTCTGGATGTCGTCGGGGGTGAGACTCTTCCCGCTGGCCTTGGGTGGCATCTGCTCGTCGGGATTCGCCGACGTGATTCGCTTGACGAGTTCACTCGCCGAGAGGTCACTCGGCACGATGGCCGTGTGCCCCGATTCCCGCTTCCCCGTCGCACTGTCGGGCTTGTCGAGCCGCAGCCCGCCGCCGACCGTCTTCTGATCGGGGCCATGACACAAGAAACAGTTGTTCGACAGGATAGGCCGCACATCGCGGTTAAACTCGATCTTCCGCTCGGCGGCGTGGACCGAAGCCACCGTCAACAGCGACAGACCTGACAACATGCCCATCGCGGCGCGAGCCGATTTGTAGGATGGGCACTCCTGCCCGTCCGGTCTTGGCGATGCGTTCGACATTGGTGGAGAAGAGCGGACGGGCAGGAGTGCCCATCCTACAAGTCTCGATACCAACGTTCTCACAGGCGCGGCACAAACAACGAACCGACTTCGCATCGGAAAGCCCTCGACTAGCAAACGGGAAAAAAACAGAGGCAGGATCAACTGGCAGGCGGCTCGAACCCCGAGCCGGGGATCAGTATCGACCGATCCCTACAGCGGTGTCAAACCGGCGCGGGTTGTTACGGGAAGCCTTCGCCACCGCCTGCCGCGCCTTCGGTCCGCAAAACGGATCGCGTTGTGTATAAACATCGCGCGGGACAAAGTGAGACATTTCTGAGCGGGGCGGCGTAAGCCCCCGGTGCTTGGGCGTAAGCCCTCCGCTGGAAGAACCGGGGGGCTTACGCCGCCCCGCTCAGATGTCTCATCACCGACCGCGCGAGGTATAAACGGCCCGGCCGGACCAAGGGGTCCGGTCTACGAACTGCGTGAGCTGGCACGAAGTTGGCACCCAAAAGTACGACTCGACCGTCCGTCAGCCTCCATCTCCACCCGCTCCATTATTCATCAGGGACCAGCATCATGGGACTGTTCGACAAACTTCGTGGCGAGTTGATCGACATCATCGAGTGGTTGGACGACACGCGGACCACGCTCGTCTGGCGGTTTCCTCGTTACCAGAATGAGATCAAGCAAGGGGCACAGCTCATCGTGCGGCCCGGCCAGTTGGCGGTGTTCGTGATGCAGGGCAAAGTGGCGGACGTGTTCGAGTCGGGGACGCACACACTCAACACACAGAACCTGCCAATCCTCAGCACGATCGCCGGTTGGAAGTTTGGGTTCAACAGCCCGTTCAAGTCCGAGGTCTACTTCATCAGCACGCGGCAGATCACGGACCTCAAGTGGGGCACGCCCAATCCGATCATGCTGCGCGATCCCGAATTCGGCCCAATCCGGCTCCGCGCGTTCGGAACCTACGCACTGAAGGCCGTGGAACCGAAGGCACTGCTGGCCGAATTGGTTGGTACGGACGGCGTCGTCGAAGCGGATGAAGTGACCGAGCTGATGCGGTCCATCATCACGTCGGCCTTCGCCGACATGCTGGCCGAAAAACAAGTCGCCGCCCTCGATCTCGCCTCGAAGTACCGCGAGTTCTCCGAGGAGCTTCGCGCGTACGTTCAAGATCGCGTCGATGACGAATATGGTCTGGCGATCCCGCAACTGTTCATCGTCAACATCTCGCTCCCCGAAGCGGTCGAGAAGGCACTCGACACGCGAACGAGCATGGGTGTCATCGGCGACATGAACAAGTTTCAGCAGTACTCAATGGGCGAGGCGATGCGCGAATCGGCGACGCACGGTGGTGGCGGTGAAGGACTGGGACTTGGCATGGGCGTGGCGATGGCCGGTCGCATGCTGACGACGCCGGGACTCGGCATGAACGCCCCGATGGGAGCGCCCCCGGCTCCACCTCCGCCACCGGCGTGGCACATCGCGGTGAATGGTCAGTCACAAGGCCCATACGCTCCCGAGCAAATCCAGCAGTCGATTGCCGCCGGTCGCATCACCGGGAAGACGCTTCTCTGGGCACCGCAACTCGCCGGATGGACCGCCGCCGAACAGCTTCCCGATTGGTCGCCGTACTTCCAACGTGTCACTCCACCACCGCCGCCAGCGGGTTGAGAATACATGCTGCGTGGTCTCTCATTCATCTTCATCATTGGCGCGGCCCTGGCGGGATCGCTCATACCTCACGCGGTCCGTGATGAGACATCCGAGCGGGGCGGCGTCAGCCCCCCGGTTCTTGGGCGT
>JAYTGQ010000186.1:0-6895 GCA_043733345.1 Schlesneria sp. | reverse complement strand
GTGACTCGCTCTCGTTAATGCATCATGGCTTGGCGCTGTCGCGCGCCCAAGAGCCAGGGGGCTGACGCCGCCCCGCTCAGAAATGTCTCCGTTGCCAGCGTGAAAACGAGAATCAATCGCATGGCGGAGTTGCTCATTCCCGTGCTAGGCGAAGTCTCCGAGACAGCAACGGCGTCTCTTGGCTCGTGGGATTGCTGCGCGCATGCGCCGAGTGCTGTCACTCACCCAGATCAACTCACCGCGGCGAACAGCGACTGGTTGTCTGCCGCCGTTCCTGGAACTGTGGCGAGTACGCTGCGTGCCGCCGGTCGCTGGGATTGGCAACGGCCCGCCGACATTGACGGCCAGGATTGGTGGTATCGCACAACGTTCGAGATCGCTGCCGTCGAAGTCGATCAATCATTCACCCTGTGCTTCGACGGCTTGGCCACGCTCGCCGACATCTGGCTGAACGGCGAACAGATTCTCTCCACAGACAACATGTTCCGGGGCTACCAGCTCGCTGTCACATCGTTGCTGCGGGCCGACAATGAGTTGGCGATCCGCTTTCGTTCACTCGCCGCCGACCTGAAACAGAAACGTCCGCGTCCCCGTTGGAAGACCAATCTGATCGATCACCAACAGTTGCGTTGGCACCGCACGACGCTGCTCGGACATATCCCCGGTTGGTCTCCGCCGGTTCCCTCGATTGGCCCGTGGCGTGACATCCGTTTGGAGTGTCAGCCGGTACGGCTGTCCGACGTGCAATTGGTCGCCCGCCTCGAAGGCACGACCGGCGTCGTGACGTTTCGTGCGCGAGTCCACTCGTCCGCACCGATCGACCGCGTCACGTTGCGAGTCGGCGAACACGCAGCATCCGTCGCCGTTCTGTCAGACGCGCACGGCACGACACTGAGCGGCGAGCTGCGCATCTCCAACCCGCCATTGTGGTGGCCGCACACTCACGGAGACCAGCCGCTCTTCGCGTGCGAGGTGCTGGTTGAGACCGGTTCCCACCATCGCGCGATCGCCTGCGGCAGGATCGGCTTTCGCGAGGTGCAAGTCGAAGCGGGCGATGGTTTCGGGATCATTCTCAACGGCGAACCGATCTACTGTCGCGGAGCCTGCTGGACGGTCTCGGACATCTTCACACTGAACGGCACCGAGGAATCGCTGCGTCACGACCTGACGCTCGCACGCGATGCCGGGGCCAACCTGCTGCGTGTCGGCGGAACGATGACCTACGAGAGCGATCTCTTCTATCGGTTGTGTGATGAACTCGGGATCCTTGTCTGGCAAGACTTCCTGTTCGCCAACATGGACTACCCGGTCGGCGACGAAGCCTTCTCGAACAACATCACCGCCGAAGCGACGTATCAGCTTCAGCGACTCGCGCCGCACCCGTGCGTCGCCGTCTATTGCGGCAGCAGTGAGATCGAGCAACAGGCGGCGATGCTCGGCATGCCGCGCGAACTCTGGCGGAACGACTGGTTCGCCGAGCGCTTGCCCGCGCTGTGCAAGCAACATCACCCGACGACCGCTTACGTTCCTTCGAGTCCCAGTGGCGGAGTCCTCCCGTTTCAGGCCGACTCGGGCGTGAGCCACTACTACGGCATCGGCGCCTATCTCCGTTCACCGGCGGAACTGCGGCAGACGAACGTCCGGTTCGCCTCGGAATGCCTTGGCTTCGCGAACGTCCCCGAACCGGAACTGGTGGACGCGATCATGGGCGGTGTGATGCCCGTCACGCACCATCCGCGCTGGAAGCAACGCATCCCGCGCGACACCGGTTCCGCTTACGACTTCGAGGATGTGCGCGACCATTACCTCCAGCAGTTGTACGGCGTCGCTCCGGTCCCGCTGCGCTCGACCGACATGCCGCGCTACTGGCAGTTGAGCCGCGTCGCCTCCGGCGAAATGATGGCGCAGGCGTATTCGGAATGGCGCAGCGGACACAGCCACAATCGGGGCGCGTTGGTCTGGTTCTTCAAAGACCTGTGGCCAGCGGCGGGCTGGGGCATCCTCGACAGCACCGGCATTCCCAAGGCGGCGTATTACTTTCTCAAACGACTCTGGCAATCGCGGCAGATCACACTGACCGACGAGGGCTTGAACGGCCTGCATCTGCACCTCACCAACGAAACGGCCGGGCCATTGCGCGGGTTTGTCGAGGTGCTGTTGCTCAAGGAGCCGGCGACAGTCATCGCGCGTCAGGAAGTGCCGGTCGAACTGAACGCGAGATCGCAACAAACGCTCAGCGCGGACGAGGTCATCGGCGGCTTCTATGACATCAGCTACGCCTACCGCTTCGGTTCGCCGCACCACGATGTTGTCGTGGCCACGCTGTACGACGCCGATCACCAAGCCTTGAGCGAAGCATTCCATTTCATCCGCCGTCGCGAACCGACAGTCGTCGCGAACGTCCTCGTCAATGCCTCCGCCGAGATGACGAGCGAGACCACCTGCGAAGTCACTCTGAATTGCGACCGCTTCCTGCACGGAGTCCGCCTGAGCGCGAAAGGCTTTCTCCCCGACGACAACTATTTTCACCTCGCCCCGCAGCGAACGAAGGTCGTCACGTTTACGGCACTCGGGCAACCGCAGCACAAATTCAAGGCAGACGTGGAAGCCTTGAATATCGAGACGACGCAGACAATTCCCCTGCCCAAAGGGCGAACGTAGACCTGATGACAGTGAGAACACGGCCGTTGTGTGGTTGAAAACGGACGACTGTTTTTCAGCCCGGAGGGCGACAGACGGTAGCCCACGGCGCGAGCCGTGGGTTGGGCGGTGCGGATGCCACACTAGCCCGGAGGGCGACACTTCGACTTTTCCCATTATTCCATGTGTCGCCCTCCGGGCTGATGGAGCCTGTTGCCGGTCCCCCACGGCTTGCGCCGTGGGCTACCCTCTGTCGCCCTCCGGGCTAAAACGAATGCCAGACGAGACTCTTCCACGGCCAGTTCATCGCTGGGGGAAATAGGTGACGACCATGCCTGCCACGACCTGCGAACCCAACCAGACGCTCACCGAGCAAGCGTCATCCGACACGGAGTCGGTCCGTCGGACGGCGTTCTATCTGGAGAGCCAAGGTCAGCCGCTCTTCGCGTGGCTGCATCATCGTGTCGAGCAAACCGGCTTCGATCATGGCGTCCTCATTTGCCCGCCGATCGGTTACGAGCAACTTCACTCACACCGCAGCCTGCGGCACTTGGCCGACCGGCTCGCACAGGAAGAAGTCCCGGTGCTGCGGTTCGACTGGCATGGGACGGGAGACTCGGCGGGAGTCGATGAGGATGCCGGGCGCGTTGCGGCGTGGCTGGCCAACATTCGCGATGCAGTCCAATGGATGCGCGAGCGACTCGGTTGTCGGCAGATCAGTCTGGTTGGTCTGCGTCTTGGAGGGACGCTGGCCGCGTTGGTGGCTGCGGAACTGGAGATCGACAATCTTGTCCTGTGGTCTCCCGTCACAAAGGGCCGCGCGTATGTCCGTGAGATGAAGGCGATCAGCCTCACGGCGGAAACCGCGCCGCGCACCGCTGATGCCGACGGCTGCATCGAAGCGGCCGGGTTCGTTCTCAGTGCCGAAACCGCTGGCGATCTCAGCCAACTCGATCTGCTGACATCGTTCGCGATCCAGAATGAAACCTCTGAGCGGGGTGGCGTTAGCCCCCTGGCTCTTCCAAGACGGGCTGACGCGGCTCTGCCAAGACGGGCTGACGCCCAAGAACCGGGGGGCTTACGCCGCCCCGCTCAGAAAGAATTTACGATTGGCCGCGTGTTGCTCGTGTCGCGCGATGATCTTCCGGACGACGTGCGGCTGTCGGACCACTTGTCAGCGTCCGGTCTCAGTGTCGAAACACTCCGCGTGCCGGGCTTCGTCGAGATGATGCAGGAGCCTCATCGCAGCCAAGTTCCCGAAGCGGCGATTCGCGAAATCACGAGCTGGCTCACGCGGCACATCTCGGCCGAAGCCGCGTCCACGGCCCTGATCGACATCCGCCGCACGACGCCGACTTCGGCACTGATCTCACCTGCGTCCGGTTCGATTCACAACGAAATCCGCCAGTACCTGCGCGAGTCCGCCGTTCGGTTCAGCGAACAACCCGATCTGTTCGGCATCGTCTGCGAACCGGCGGTCGCCACGTCGAACGATCTGCCGCTCGTCGTGTTGCTGAACGCCGGTTCGTCGTACCGCATCGGCCCCGGACGGCTCTACGTCTTCCTGGCGAGGCAACTCGCCGCTCAAGGCTTTCGCACGGTGCGACTCGATTTTTGCAGTTTGGGCGACAGCGTTTCGTCGGACTCAGAGTACGAGAACGACCCGCACCCTGCGACGGCATTTCGAGATGTGGATCTCATCTTGAAGCAACTCCAACAGCGTTACGGTGCGACCAAGATCGTGTTGATGGGACTCTGCTCGGGTGCCTACGCCGCGTTTCAATCGGCGGCCCAACTTCAGAACCCGGTCCTCGTGGAAAGCATACTCATCAACCCGCTGACGTTCTTTTGGAAGGAGGGAATGTCGCTGGATGTGTCGCCGGTCAAGCAGTTGGTGTCGATCCATTACTACATCGAGTCTGCACTGCAACCGGCGAAATGGTTGAGACTGCTGCGAGGTCAAACCAAGATCGGGTTCGTCGGCGCGGTGAAGATCGTGCTGCGAAAGCTGGGCGTCTTACGTCTCGCCAAACCTGCCGCGCGAAGCGAAGCGAACCCGTGCTCTAGTCATTGTCAGAAAACGATCAGCCGGAACGCGCTCGTGTCCGGTTTCTCCGCAAAACCGTGTGCTAGCGCCCAACGGCTAATGAGTTTTTCGACAATGCCTAACAGGCTGTTGAAAAACGTAGGATGGACGCTTCGTCCGAGCGAAAACCAATTGGAATCGGACGGACGAGGCGTCCATCCTACGGTTTTTCAACAGGCTGTTAGTGTCGTTGATCCAAGCCAAACAGCATCACCAAGCCATCCTCAAGAGGAGGACGTGCCCGGCGATCTCGATCGCATCGCCCGCTCGGGCCGCACGCTGTCCCTGTTCTTCGCGACCACCGATCCCGGCTTCAGCATCTTGACGCATTACGCCAAGAGAAAGGTGAAGCAACTTCGTCGCACGGGCCAGCTCAACGTCTCATTCATCCCCGACGCCGACCACACGTTCACGATGCGAGCGGCGCGGCAGGCGCTGAGCCGCGAGATTTCGGACCACTTGAATCGTCGCTATTCGTCGCGCAACCAAGACGGAGTCGTTTAACCGCGTGGGCAACGCCCCGCGCGTCGAGCGACGTTGATTCCCGCCTCGCCGCACAGCGCGCGGGGCGTTGCCCACGCGGTTAAACGATTTAATCCAATCCATGTGTGATCGCGTCAAACGCGACTTGTGCGGCGGCGAGTGTGGCGGCGAGGTCGGCTTCGCTGTGGGCGGCGGAGACGAAGTTGGCTTCGTACTGGCTGCACGCGAGATAGATCCCCTGACCGAGCATCGCGTGGAAGTAGCGGGCGAACCGTTGCGTGTCACTCTTCACGGCGACCGTGCAATTCGTGACGACCTCGGGATTCAAGAACAGCGTGAACATGCTGCCGAGGTGCGGGACCGTGTGCGGAATGCCGGCCTTCGAGGCGCGCTCGGACAGGCCGGCGGTGAGGCGCTCGGTGAACTCGGCGAGTCGCGGGTACGGGTTGGTTTGTTTGAGAGTCGTCAGCGTGGCGATGCCGCTCGACATGGCGACCGGGTTCCCCGAGAGCGTTCCCGCCTGATAGACCGGTCCCGCCGGTGAGACCTTCCGCATGATGTCGGCGCGCCCGCCGTAAGCCCCGACCGGCAGTCCGCCGCCGATGATCTTGCCGAGCGTGGTCATGTCGGGGCGGACGCCGAACAACGACTGAGCGCCGCCATACGCGAGCCGGAAACCGGTCATCACCTCATCGAAGATCAGCACCGTGCCGTGGCGATCGCACAGCGTGCGCAGCGTCTGCAGAAACTCGGGCGTTGGGATGACCAAGCCCATGTTGCCGACGACCGGTTCGAGAATGACGCAGGCGATCTCAGCTCCGCGCTGTGCGAAGAGGTCATCCAATTGCTGACAGTCGTTGTAGTCGAGGCACAGCGTATCGGCCGTGCATCCGGCCGGAACGCCGGGACTGGACGGCGTGCCCAACGTGAGCGCTCCGCTGCCTGCTTTGACCAGCAGGCTATCAACATGACCGTGATAGCAGCCTTCAAACTTGACGATGACATTGCGTGAAGTGAAGCCGCGCGCGACGCGAATCGCACTCATCGTGGCTTCGGTTCCCGAATTGACCATGCGGACCAGTTCGATGGACGGCACGGCGTCGATGACCAACTCGGCCAGTTCGGTTTCCAAGACACACGGTGCCCCGAAGCTCGTCCCCTTTTCGAGAGCCGCGTGAATGGCCGCCATCACGGCGGGATGCCGGTGTCCCAGAATGTGCGGTCCCCATGAGCCGATGAAGTCGATGAAGCGATTGCCGTCGATGTCGAAGAGGTACGCGCCGTCCGCGCGATCCATTACGACCGGCGTCCCACCAACGCCGCCGAACGCCCGCGCGGGACTGTTCACGCCGCCGGGGATCGACTTCTGGGCACGAGCAAACTGCTCATGGCTGCGATCAAATTTCATGGGTGTCATGGAGGTTGTCCTCATGTATGGCTGGGGCCGGGGTTGCACCAGAGGTCGGGGCGAATTGGAACGCCCGACCCCAAAACTTCAGTGCCGAAGACTCATCGTGACGTTTCCGACTGAAGTGGTGAGCCGGGCGGCGTATGCCCTCGGCCCCTTGTGATTGCCGCTAAGAGTCCGGGGGCTGACGCCCAATGGCACTGACTTTACTAACCCGCAGCGTGAGCGAGGGCGATGACATGAGGCGTTTCCCCTTGTTTCCCTCGCTTACGCTGCGG
>JAYTGQ010000185.1:0-2449 GCA_043733345.1 Schlesneria sp. | reverse complement strand
CATTCTGGAGCATGGCTGCGTCTTGCGCTCACAATTGTCAGATTTCTTCTGCATCGAAGCGGGAGAGTCGCGGCTACGCGTGCCTCGGAGTAGGCGGCCAGCGTGCTTGTTTCGCCTGCTCTGCACAACTACGGGTTTTTGCGAGGTGTGCAATGCAGCACAGCTTATCTTCTTTCACAATGACACGATTGCGTAATAGAGGGCCCAGTCATGCCAAACGTGAATCCGATTAATATAGTCTCGCTGTCTGTCCTGCTGGTAGAACCAGACACGCTATGCCGTTCGGAACGCGCAGCACAACTCGAGAATTCAATTTCCTTAAGTTGGTGCCTATGGGGTCGAAGACGCTTCTTCAGAGGCCAGTGGCAACAGGACTGTCGGTATTGTGAGTACAACCGCAAGCGGTGACGCGACGTTTGATCAGAGAAGACCGCACTATGCCCTCGTTTGAAATGTGAACCAGGAAATCAGACGCACGGGCCTCCTGAACCACTTCTGGAAACAGAATGTCGTGGCAGATGATCACACCAACACGGTGTACTGGTTCTCGACCGAAAGTAAGGATATTCGGTATCCTGCCTATATCGGTTTCCGGATTCTCACTCTGAATCCCCAAGAGTTGCGACAAGGGGGACGCACCCAGGGCCAGCACACACTCAGTCCTTTGTGCGTAGAGGACTTTGAGGAGCGTGTCGAAGTTCCAGCCGCAGCGTCGGCGTTGCATGGCGAGGATTTTGCCTTCGGAATGTGGTTTTAAAAGTGACAAGGAGAAGCGATTGAGCCACGCGAAGTTCTCGCGCAACCGGGCTTCGCGGATGCGGGACTCGTCTTCTCGATCAGTGATATCGAGGCACCCGTGGCAGGTGTGTTCGAGACTCCAGTGACGGCGGACGGCAGGCGCGATGCGTTTCACATCCCTCGCCAGACGGCTGATAAAATAGCGTGCGGCATCAGTCTCTTTTCGTCGCGTTGAGACATCCGCATCACGACGGCAATCGTTTTCAGACCCGACCACCGTCCGAAGCCGGGCCGGATCTGGGGGGCGGGCATTGGAATCACGATTCGCGGCTCTGGACGACCGTGACTTTTTTTGGCGACCACGAATCGTTCGGCACCGCAGTCGGCGAAGTCGGTCGGCAGGTGTTGATCGACGGGCGCGACGACTGCTTGATATACCGCTCGCGGGAGAAGCGGACACTCACCCGAAGCGTCAGCGAGGAGGCAAAGCACATCCTCGCTGACGCTTCGGGTGAGTGTGAAATGTGCCATCCTCATCCGTGCGCGGTATATGCCTCGCGCGGCCATGAATGAGGCCGTTTCGGCCGCGCGAAGTATCGCTTGAACCATCTGACCCCGGATCGTGCGACGGAACACGGTCGCATGACTCGCCCTGCAAGAACAATCCGGTCACGGTCCCGCCGGGCGTGTGACCGTCACCGTATTGCTCCCCTTTTCGTTGCCGGTCGTAGTGCTGACGTAGACCTTAAAACTGGCGATGTCGCCGGGATTGGGCAGGCCTGCTGTGGTCACGAACTCGCGAGCGGCGGCCGGAGCGACGCTGCCGAGGACCGTTTCGTTGTCAGTCGAGTAACTCGGTCCGGCGCAGAAGCGGATTTGATACTCGGCCAGATTCGCGTCGGCACTGGCCGTCCACGTCAGCTTGGCCGCTTGCAGGGCAACATCCCAGACGGCGGTGGCCGTCACGCCATCGGGAGTCGAACCCGGTTCGGGCGTCAATCGCGGCAGACTCTCGACGAGAGCATGATTCTTCGCGAAGGCCGTCGGTAACGTCTGACGGTACTTCCTCAAGGTGTCGTAGATCACATCTTGAATGTCGTTGCGTTCCTCGCGCGTGACGCTCAGCACCGCCGCCGCCGTGTTGTACGACGTATACGCGGTCTTGAGGGCACCCACGTCCGTCGCGAACGTCGCCTGTATATAACCGCCGAGCAGCGTGACATCGGCCACGGTCGCGTCGGCGTTAATGAGTTGCCACACGCTGTTGGCCGCGTCGAGGGGCGTGACGAAATTCGACTGTCCCTCGCCGATACCAGGAACGAGCGGCAGCGCCCGCGCCCATTTCGAGTTCTCGTGCAGCGCCCGCACCTTCTCGTTGAACTGGTTGATCCGCAGCAGCAGCCCCCCCTTGCGAATCTCGAGGTCGCCGCGATCCACCTCCAGAGCGGTCAGCTTCGACTGCACCTCCAACACCTGCACTCCGAGTGCGTCGCGCTGAGTTTGCAGTCCCGCGCGCGTCACCCCACCGGGCAGCGTCAATTCGTTCCCCACCCCCAGCGTGGTGTCCGCCGACAGCCAGTGCGAGAGAAACTCATCGGTCGTCGCCAAATAAGGGTTCATCCGACTAATGCGTGCTGAGAGTTATGTAGAGCGAGGAGTTTGAGTTTGAAGAACGGAAGATCTCGATATCCGTAGGCTTGTCGCTGGAGGA
>JAYTGQ010000184.1:0-2453 GCA_043733345.1 Schlesneria sp. | reverse complement strand
ACGTGCGGTCCGGCGCCGAAGTTTCCTGTGATGGTCACGTCCTGATGTTGGCCCTGGTTGAACAGCGCCGAAATGGAACGCTCACCGCCCTGGGCGACGCCATCGACTGAGATGATCCCGTGGGCGTCGCCGGCATAGGCGTCCTCGGCAAGGGTTACGACCAGCGTATCGGCCGGGGTGGGTGTGGGCGTTGGCACCGGGACGGGTGCGGGCACCGGCCACGCGGTTAAACGACTCAGTTCCGGCCGCGCGGAGTATAGTAGTACGAGGCTGCGTCTTCGGGTCAGTGACTATCCATTCCAGACAAGTGAACAACAATGTGCGGTATCGCGGGAGCGTGTTGGTCGAATGAAGGCGAACCGCTCGCCGAGGCCGTGCTGCGCCGAATGACCGGCGTATTGAGCCATCGCGGGCCGGATGACGATGGCCACTACTTTTCGTCGAACAACGGAAGCACTGCGGGCGGCGCGGCACTCGGGCACCGGCGGCTCTCGATCATCGATCTCGCGGGCGGACATCAGCCGCTCTCGAATGAAGACGGTTCGGTGTGGATCGCATTCAATGGCGAGGTCTACAACTACCGCGAACTGCAACCGCAGCTCGAAGCACTCGGCCATCGCTTCCGCACGTCGAGCGACACCGAGTGCATCGTTCACGCCTACGAGCAATGGGGTCACGACTGCGTCCAACATCTGCGCGGCATGTTCGCCTTCGCGATCTGGGACGACCGTCATCGGAAGCTGTTCCTCGCGCGAGACCGCATGGGACAGAAGCCGCTCGTTTATCGAGTCGCCTCCGGCCGCATCACCTTCGCCAGCGAACTCAAAGCGTTGCTGCAAGTCCCCGGCGCACCGCGCGACATCGACCCGCAAGCGGTCGCCGATTTCGTGACGCTCCAATACGTGCCGCATCCCAAGACGGTGCTCAATGGCTATCGAAAACTCCCGCCCGCGCATTGGGCCGAATTCAACGCGACGACCGGCGACTTGAGCGTGCGTCGTTACTGGGAAGCCCCATTCGTCAGGCCACAAGGTTATGGACCATCGCAGATCGAGTCCCTCTCCCTCGCCGCGTTCGACTCGCCTCAAGCCGCTCTCCGAGAAACGCTCACGGAAGCGGTTCGACTGCGCATGCGCAGCGACGTTCCCTTCGGCGCGTTCCTGTCGGGTGGAGTCGATTCCACGATCATCACCGGGCTGATGCAGCGCGAGACGACTGAAAAGGTCCAGACATTTTCCATCGGCTTCAACGTGAAGCAGTTCGACGAGCGGAGCTATGCCCGGGAAGCCGCCGCCAAACTAGGGACCGATCACCACGAGTTCGTCGTCGATCCGTCGGCTGTCGAGATGCTGCCGAAATTGACGCAGCATTACGACGAACCGTTCGGCGACAGCTCGGCCATCCCGACGATGTACTTGTCGCAATTGACTCGCCAACACGTGACGGTCGCGCTGACGGGCGATGGCGGTGATGAGTTGTTCGCGGGCTATGACCGCTACCTCGCGGTGGACCTGGCGTCGAAGATCGATCGCTGGCCGTGGCCGATTCGGGCGATGTTGGCCAGTCCCATTTGGCAGCGGCTTCCGGCGGGAGTCCGTCAGAAATCGAAGCTGAGACAAGTCAAACGGTTCCTCGCGGCGCTGGGCCAACATCCTCGGCGGCGTTACGCGAACTGGGTGAGCATCTTCGACGATGCGCGTCGCCCGACGTTGTTCAGCGTCGAGTTCGCTCGCACGCTGGGCGACTATGACGGCGCGTCGTTCATTGAGAATGCGTACGCCCACTGTGCCGAAGAGAACTTCGTGCAACGGACGACATGCGTCGATGTCGAAACCTATCTCCCGTGCGACATCTTGACGAAGGTCGATATCGCCAGCATGGCCTACGGCTTGGAGGCCCGCAGTCCGTTCATGGACCATCATGTCGTCGAGCTGGCCGCCCAGATGCCACTCGCGCTGAAACTGCATGGTCGTCGCGGCAAGCGAATTTTGGTCGAGACCTTCCAAGATTTGCTTCCCGAGTCGATTCAGTCGCGGCCGAAAATGGGCTTCGGCGTGCCACTCGACCATTGGTTTCGGAATGAGCTGCGCGAACTGCTCTGCGACACGCTGCTCGATCCCCGCTCGCTGCAGCGCGGCTACTTCGATCCCGCCACCGTGAGACGCCTGATCGACGAACACGTCACGTCGCAGTGGGATCACAGCGCCCGACTGTGGCTGTTGCTGATGTTTGAGTTGTGGCAGCAACGCTTCGTCGATGAAGTCGCACGGTGATATCTGAGTTCACTGTCATGTCTGGCCCATGCCCTTTCGGCATCGGAAGGACGAACCTAGAATGCCGCCGCTTTGCTGCCGTGTCTGAAAACGGCAGAGGGAGTTGTCCACGCGGTTATACCTCGCACGGTCTGAACTGAGACCTCCGAGCGGGGCGGCGTAAGCCCCCCGGTTCTTGGG
>JAYTGQ010000183.1:0-6918 GCA_043733345.1 Schlesneria sp. | reverse complement strand
ATTTCGTCAGAGCGGCTCGCGATTTGGAACTGGCTCGCGACGCGGTCGATCTGCTGAAAAGAACGGATGTCGAAGCCCAGGCGGTTCGGCGGTTGTGTCGTGAAGCGATCGCGGCACGCGGCTTAGCAAGCGATTCGTTGCTGGAGGCGATTCACAAATCGCTCACCGACACTCGGCCGGGCGAAAAAGAGTCTCAGCGATTCGACGGCTTGTACCGCGACTCGTGGGTGTTGTTCGACGCGACGTTGATCGTGCCCGATGATGCCGCACGACCAAGTCTTGTCGATCTGGAAATCTCACACGCCGGTCGTCCGGTTCGCATCGAGATCACGTCGTCCCTGGTTCGCCGCGCCGCTCAACAAGCGCCCGCTGAATCTCGGAACCGAGTCATCTTCGCCGCGAAGTTGGCTCGCCTCACTCCCGCACAGGATGTGCAGACCGAAGCGGTGCTGACGCTCGACGCGGATTCGGCATTCTTGTGGGGCACGTTTGAGACCTACGAGGCACTCGGGTACACGGAAGACGACGCCGAAGAGTTGCGACGAACCCGCGAACTGCTCGAACGACAACTCGCCGCGACGAAGGAGATGAAATGATCACACGCCTTCATGCTCGATGCTGGAGTGTCTCGGTGTTCGCGGTCCTCGCCGCTGTGTTCGCGGCATTCGCAGCCGCGTTTCCTCCGACTGCCTTTGCCGCCGATAACGTCTGGTCCGTCGAGTTCCTCAACTCGCGCAAGGCCGAGTGGGAGCAACTCGTTGGTCCCGCAGTGCGCGTGGAAGGGCGAGTCGCTCTGCACGGTAAGGGCAACCTGCGGCTGGCGAAGTGCGAGCTGAACTTTCGCGTCACTGAATCTCAGTTGCGACTGCTGAACAACAAGAAAACAATCGAGATCAGCGGTCGTTTCAAGCGAGAAGAGGGCAAAGTCTGGTTCGAGGTCGCTCAGATTCAAGCGATCCCATCCGACTTGGAACAGTTCGAATCGCGGTCGTCCAAGCTGCGAAACCCGCGTCCGGCCGAGTGGTATGAACTCGGCGACTGGGCCGTCGAACGGAGCCGCTTCTATGACGATGCCGAACTGGCCAAACGCGGAGCGGCCGCGTACGCACAAGGCCTGAAAGCCGAGTGGCGGTTGCTTCCCGCCGACGACGGTGAGGCCCGTCTCAAGCTCGCGGTCCAGGCGAAGGAGTACAAGTTTCCCGACGACCAGCGGATGGAGTTACTTCACGAGGGGTATCGCCAACTCTGGCTAGCCGCTTCAAAAGTCGAACAGCCGACAGCCGAGTCTTGGCGGCAACTCGCAGCGCGTTTAGCTAAGGACTTGCCCGGTTGTACTGAAGCGTTGCCCGAGTATCCCGCCGAATTGAAGAAGCGTTACGACAGTGAGCCTTTGACCGTGTATCGAGAGTCTCCGCCGGAGACACGACGACAACTTCATCGCATGTTTTATGCAGCCATCGTGCTGAAGCCGATTCTCAGCGAGGCGGCTACCGACGGTCGCGACGGCCATCTCATCGCGGAACGGATCGAACAGACGATCCCTGAAGAGCAGACGCTCGCTGAGAAGTCCCGTGCAGCGAGACTCGCGTGGCGATTGGCTCGCGTGGCGTCGATCACGCGACAGGAAGCCGAACAGCTTGCGAGCGATTACCGCACGCGGCAGCAACCGGCGGACGCGACGCTGGCTCTGCAAACGTGGCTGAAGTCGCGCGAGCCCCGCATGCGTGAGGACGGTTCTCACAGCCTGTTGGAGCACGCCGAAGAGTACCTCGAACTCCTGAAGGACGAGGACAAAGCGGCCTCACTGCTGAAAGAGGCATACAAACTCGATCCAAAGTTCGAGGATGTGACTCGCCGCCTGTCGTCGCTCGGCTACAAGTTAGATCGCGGCGCATGGACTAAGAACGGCGGATCAACTCCCCCCACAAACCGGCCGGTCTCAGAGACGACTGCTCCAGGAGGAGTCTCGATTGGCATGACGGCCTCGGCGCTGAGGGCCAACATGGGCGCACGCCCCGATTCGATCAGCCGCGCCATCACCAAGTCGGGCGTGATTGAGATCTGGAACTACGGAGACATCGGCAGCGCGCGGCTGACATTCCACCTCGAACGCACCGGACGCGGCGAATCAAAAGTGATCGAGTTCATCAACGGCCGGTAGCGAACCCTCGCACGGCGATGAATGAGATCGGCGAACGGAGCCTTGCCACGGCTGGAATATATGTGATCTTTTTAAACTCGACGCATTCAGCAATGCGACTATCTGTTTCAATTGATTAAGAATTCAATTTAAAAAACAGCAATTCTTGGGACTTGGCGAAAAAGTAATTTGCTTGTTTCCACAGACCTGCTGGAAGCCAAGAGTATGGTTGCCAACCTATTGGATTGACTGGGCTTGGAAATTGAAGGAAGCAGGGTTCGGAGTGACGATGGTGTTGCCGCACGAGGAGCCTTCTATTTGGCGTCAATGCCCACATCGGTTCTTCGGATATATACCTCGCGCGGTCAGTGATGAGACCTCTGAGCGGGGCGGCGTCAGCCCAATGGCACTCACTTTGGTCTGTAGCTGAACTCGCAAGAGTTCAGTGGATCGCCGAATACCGGCTGAATTCTTGCGAATTCAGCTACGTCGAACAGCATCGTGAATTTGAAATTCGCTCAAAGTCAGTGCCATTGGGCGTCAGCCCGCTGTGGAAGAACCGGGGGGCTGACGCCCAATGGCACTGACTTTACCTCAGTAACCCGCCGCGTAAGCGAGGAAAACAAGAGGAAACGCCTCATGTCATCGCCCTCGCTCACGCTGCGGGTTAGTAAAGTCAGTGCCATTGGGCTGACGCCGCCCCGCTCGAAAACCTCTCACTTTGTGCCGCGTGAGGTCGAGTTTGAATTCCATCGCTTGGATGAGGCAAAACTCGGCAATGGTGATTGGTGTGGACTCGATGCCTTGTCACTTCGCTGGGACAATTGGAGTCAAGACGTTGGCACTCATGCGACCAACGAAGCCGACTGTTTTCGCGCATATTTCCCGTCTGTTTTCGCACATATTTCCAATGTGCTTTGTTTGCAGACTCAGGCGTTGGATTGTGTCGGTTGTCACTTCGCCCAGCCATTCCGCGCGGCGTGCGACCAAGGTTGTTCCGCCCTGATTGCAATGACTGCGGACCAAGTGTTTTCGACTGCGTTGAAGTTGATTTGATTTTTGCTATTGTCTTCCCGGTTTTGAAACCCCGGTTTTTGAAAAGGGAAATCATGGCGAAAAAAGCGGAAAAAGTTGTGATGAAATTAAATATTTCAAAACTGGTTGCCGCCGAACTGGCGAAGAATCCCGAATTGAAGACGCAAGAGGTTGCCGACTTGCTTCAAGCTCGGATGCCCGATTCCAAGGAACTGGCGGAAGCCATCGCGAAAAAGGGCTTTCAATCCACGGTTTCGATTCAACGAGGCAAGATTAAAGCAAGTTCATCCAATTCAAAACGAACTGCCTTGCCGCAAGGCAAACCAAGTTCTGTCGATTTGATTCGGTTTTTGGATCAAGCCGCCGAGAAGAAAATCGACTTGGCGAAGTTGGCGGAGACGCTGGCTCTCGTCGCGGAGTTGGGTGGGCAGGACAAGGTGTTGGCGATGGCGACCACGATTGCCGAACTGCGCAAAAACCTGAAAACCGATGAGTCGATCAAGGCCGTCTTGACGACCTTGCACGGTTCGCCATTCTGAATCAGTGAGTCTTGAAAAAGAACCAACCGCACAACAGCAAGGGCAGGCGCGCCGCCTGCCCTACGAAAATCAACACGAATGGCGGAGAGCCAGTCTTGTTTGGGAAGGAATGTCTCGTGTCTGGCAAAGCTTGGGGTGGTGCGTTTGACGAGCGGACGGATGCTCTTGTCGAGAAGTTCACGGAGTCGATCAGCTTCGACAGTCGTCTTGCGGCGGTCGATATTCGTGGGTCACAAGCTCACGCACAGATGCTGGCGGGAGTCGGGCTGCTCACCGACGACGAGTGCCGTCAGATCGTCGAGACACTCGACGACATTGGCCAGCAGATCGCGCGAGGCGAGATGCCGTGGAAGACGGAACTCGAAGACATCCACATGCACATCGAGTCGGCCCTGATCGCCCGTATCGGTGACGTGGGGCGCAAGTTGCACACGGCGCGCAGCCGGAACGATCAGGTGGCGACGGACCTCAAGCTGTACGTGCGCGATGCGCTGACGATGCTCGACGGACTGCTGGTCGAACTCCAGCGCGCCTTCGTCGATCGGTGTGAGACTGACGCCGATGTCGTACTCCCCGGCTTCACGCACATGCAGCGCGCTCAGCCCGTGATGGCCGCTCACTACTGGCTGGCCTATTGCGAGAAGTTCCAACGCGACCGCGAGCGACTCGCCGACTGCTTGAAGCGAGTCAACGTGCTGCCGCTCGGCGCGGCGGCTCTCGCGGGGACGAGTCTGCCCATTGATCGGCAGGCGACCGCGCGACTGCTTGGGTTCACCGCTGTCGCCGCGAACAGCCTCGACGTTTCGAGCGACCGCGATTTTCTGGCTGAGGCCATCTTCGATCTCTCGTTGATCGCGGTCCACCTCTCGGGCTGGGCTGAAGAGTGGATTCTGTGGTGTACGACGGAGTTTGGGTTTCTCAAGTTGCCCGATGCGTACACAACCGGTTCGTCGATCATGCCGCAGAAACGGAACCCGGACGTGCTGGAGTTGATTCGCGGCAAGTCGGCTCGCGTCATCGCCGATGTTCAGCAAATCCTTACGCTGCTGAAGGGACTGCCGCTCGCGTACAACCGCGACCTGCAAGAGGACAAGCTCGCGTTCTTCGATGCTCTCGACACCGTTCAGGCGTGCTTGGAACTCGCGCCGAGTATTGCCCGCCACGCAAAGCTGCAAGTGGAGACGATCGAAGCGCGGCTCGAAGAAGGGTTCCTCGACGCGACCACTCTCATGGAGTACCTGATCGGCAAGGGAGTGCCGATGCGCACGGGTCACGAAGTCGTCGGCAAGCTCGTCCGACACTGTGAGTCCCAACGCTGTAAGCTCGTCGATCTGTCGTTGGCAGAGCTTCAACAAGCGTGTGGCAAGATCGAGGCCGATGTCACGCAATCACTCGGCGTGATGAACGTCGTCGCTCGACTGAGTAGCTTTGGCAGCGGCGGCCGGGCGGCCGTGGCTGAACAAGTGGCGGTCTGGCGCGAGCGAGTGGGGCGGTGACGTAGTCCGGACCCCTTGGTCCGGACGAAATCATCGACGACGACTGCGAAGGGATGCGTCCGGACCAAGGGGTCCGGACTACGGGGGATGGGACGTGATGGCGGCACCGTTACCAAGCCGAGATCGACGGGCAAAAGTGCCCGCCCTACAGCGAAATCAGCGGGCCGCTACTTCTCGCTCAATAGGGCAACGGCGGCGGCGCGGTTGGCGGGAAGTGGCCAGAGTCGGTCGAGATGTGTGACTTCGAGGACCTCTTTGCAGTAGGGCTGAAGACCGCTGATAGCGAACTTGGCACCGGGTTTGGGGTTCAGCTTCTTCCAAACACGGAAGAGCGACTCGATGAACGACGATCCGAAGAACTCCGTGACGGCCATGTCGAGTACGATCAGCGGCGGTTCAGCGGTCTCGGCCACTTCGATCAATTGACGGCCGATCCGTTCCAGCCCCGACTCATCCAATTGTCGTTGTTCAAAACCGAACACGACGACGGTCACATCGCCTTCCTTCAACACAACCAACGGCCCGGTGTTACTCATCGTGGTGACTCGCGTTTGACAAATGAATTGGAATTGTCACGGAGATCAATGACTTCGGAGCCGCGATGGTGGCCCGATCCAAGACTCCGGTCGGATCGTAACAAAACGATTGCCGTCCGTCCCTCATCGCCACCGCGCGCGTCAAAAATCTCCGGTCGCAAGTCGCCGGATCAAGACGAAAGCCCAACCATGCCTGTGTTCACTCGACCAACAATCCTGATGTGCCCGCCCGACTTCTATGGGATCGAATACGAGATCAACCCGTGGATGAGCCGCAGTGTTCCAAGTGACTTGGCGAAGTCGCGCGCGCAATGGCAGGCTCTGCACGATTTGCTCGTTTCGTTGGGAGTGGACGTGCGGTTGATGCCTGCCGCGCAGGGGCTGCCCGATTTGGTGTTCACCGCCAACGCGGGGCTGGTCTGGCGCGACACGGTCTTCCTCGCGTCGTTCCGTCACGAGGCCCGGCAGGGGGAGACTCCACTCAACGCCGCTTGGTTCGAGTCGCAGGGCGTTCAAACCGAGTCACTCCCGGCAGGCATGAACTTCGAGGGGGCGGGCGACGCGCTCTTCTGCGGCGACACGCTGTACGCGGGGTATCTCGTGCGGAGCGATGCGTCGGCGATGCAATGGCTCGGTGATCGCATGGGCTGTCGAGTGATCCCGCTGCAACTGACCGACGACCATTTCTATCACCTCGACACCTGCTTCTGCCCGCTGGCCTCTGACACGGCGATCTGGCACCCGTCCGCGTTTGATGACTATGCCCGACGTGCGTTGTCTCAGATTCCGAATTTGATCGCCGTGAATGAAGCGGAAGCGGCGCGGTTCGCCTGTAACGCAGTCGTTGTCGGACGCAACGTGGTTCTGAACGCAGGCTGCCCACAACTCGAAGCCGATCTCCGCGCAAACGGCTTCACGCCGCAGGGGACCGAACTGAGTGAGTTCCTCAAAGCCGGTGGCAGCGCGAAGTGTCTCACGCTGCGACTCGATGGCGAGGACGCGGCGGTCTGGCCCTGAGTCTCATGTAGAATGGGCACTCCTGCCCGTCCGAATTCAGGAGTGAAAGGCGACAATGTTTCCTCGAACGTTCCTTAAGGAACGGGGTCGCAATAACTTCCCGATCAGCCGCAGGGCGCTAGCCCCGGTTTGTGTCATCCAAACCGGGGCTAGCG
>JAYTGQ010000182.1:0-6921 GCA_043733345.1 Schlesneria sp. | reverse complement strand
GAGTTCGCAAGAACTCAGGGGCTTCGCAGGTGCCGAAAAGGCTGAATTCTTGCGAATTCAGCTACTTCGAAGCGCAACTGCGCAACTTCAAAAAGCGTGAGCGAGGGCGTCGGAATGTCCGGCGTGTAATCGCCCTCGCCCTTGCTCGCGCTGCGGGTTGGTGTTGATACCGGCACTCACCTGCCAACGAGTCTCACAACGGATTACGACGCGAGAAAGAGGCTGCGATGAAGAACGTGCTGGCACTGATTTTGGCGGGTGGCAAGGGATCTCGGCTGGAGCCGCTGACGCGCGACCGAGCCAAACCCGCGGTGCCGTTTGGTGGTGCGTACCGCATCATCGACTTCGCCCTCTCGAACTGCATCAACAGCGGCCTGCGGAAGGTGCTCGTGATGACGCAGTACAAAGCCGTCAGCCTCGACCGGCATCTCAATCTCGGCTGGCGATTCCTCTGCCGCGAACTGGACGAATTCATCGATATCCTGCCGCCACAGCAACGCCTTCACGAAGACTGGTATAAAGGGACGGCCGATGCTGTCTATCAGAACATTTACTCCATCGAGCAATGTCGCTCGGACCATCTGGTAATTTTGGCAGGCGATCACATTTATAAGATGGATTATTCCGAGCTGGTCCGCGATCACATCGAATCGGGGGCAGTCCTGACTATCGGTTGCATCCCTTGTTCTCTGCAAGAGGGAACCGAGTTCGGAGTCATGCAGGTGGACTCGAAGCATCGCATCGTCGAGTTCCAAGAGAAGCCTGCCAATCCCAAGCCAATGCCCGACGATCCGACAAAGTGCCTCGCCTCAATGGGCATCTACGTCTTCAACACCAACTTTCTGTTCGACCGCCTGATCGCCGATGCGTCTGATCCGAAGAGTTCACACGACTTCGGCAAGAACATCATTCCGTCGCTGATCGACAGCCACCTCGTGCGGGCCTACCCGTTTCGAGATAAGAACACCGGGCACAGTCACTACTGGCGCGATGTCGGGACGCTCGACGCAATCTATGAGGCCAATATGGACCTCATTGCCGTCGATCCGGAGTTGAATCTATACGACAGCAATTGGCCGCTACGCAGTTATCAGCCAAACTGTCCGCCCCCGAAATTCGTGTTCGCTCAGATGACAGAGCCGAAACCGCGCGTCGGCCATGCGCTCGACAGCCTGATTTGCGGCGGAAGCATCGTGTCGGGCGGCAC
The DNA here is from genome assembly GCA_043733345.1 of Schlesneria sp. GTDB lineage: Bacteria > Planctomycetota > Planctomycetia > Planctomycetales > Planctomycetaceae > Schlesneria. The sequence goes on along the minus strand of JAYTGQ010000182.1, from coordinate 5,714 downwards.
CGTTCAGAGATCGATCGTCGGCTACAACGTCCGCGTCAACAGTTGGGCGAGTGTCGAGGACTCGATCCTGTTCGACGGTGTCGTCGTCGGCCGGAACGCTCGCATCCGCAAGGCCATCATCGACAAGCAAGTCCGCATTCCCGAAGGAGTGAGCATTGGCTTCGACCCCGATGAAGACCGCGCCCGAGGCTACGTCGTCACGGAATCAGGGATCGTCGTCATTGGCAAATGCGACGGCTAAGTGCAAAGACGAACTCCGCCCGTGCGGGGTCGCACAGGCGGAGTGAAATGTTTTTGGAGAGTTATACCGCTCGCGGATGAGGATGGCACATTTCACACTAACCCGACGTGTAAACGAGGAGGTGTGTTGCGTTCCTCGCTTACGCTTCGGGTTGGTGTCAGCCTCGGCCGCGTGAGGTATCTGCAAACGTGGTCACTTCATGAAGAAATCAGTCGGCCCGCGGAACGTGTAGTACGGGTACTGCACCATCGCAGAGGGGGCCGGGCTTTGCGGATAGACCATGTTCTGCGGCCAGTCGTGGCGATAGGTCTGATAGTGAGTCGGGAAACCATTCGGGCCGTGACCGAGAACACCTCGCATGTCCTTGCAGCCGTGTCCGCAATGCGGGCAGCCGTCAGCCGGACAAGCTTGGCCGTTTTGGCAGTGCTGACAACCGCCCTGATCCGTCACGTAAGTTCGGTCGTGTTCGGTGTAGTAGCCGTTTTGCCCGGCATAGTACCCGCCGTCGTAGCCGAAGTTTTGGTCGCGGAAGCCGCTGTGAGCTTTGAAGTCGTGCTTCGTATGTTCGGCAATTGGTCCGTGGGCGAATTGCCCATAGCCGGGAGCTTCTCCAATGAGCGGCCCCTGTTGCGGCTGCCCTTCCCATCCGACGTTGCCAACGGCTCCGGCCGACAATGCCGCCGAGGGTGATTGCCCACGAATCGTGGGTCCGACCTGAGCACACCCCACGGTTGCCGTGACCGCGACAACGACCATCAATCCCCAACTCGATCTGATTTGCATGTGACGTTCCCCGGAAGGCGGCTCGCTCGACGGTCGCTCTGACCGATCCTGTTCGTTCTCCTCTATCGGCGTTTTGACCGTCAGAACACGAACATTCCGGAGAGGAGTTAGAATCATCGCGAGACGTACAGCGGGACGTTCTTGCAGAAACTGCCCAACCGAACTAAGTTACCGCCCGCCTCAGAGTCCGGAATGGCTTCCGCTTTCATAAGTCAAGTCGCTGCCCGGCTGTGAGTTGCGACTGTTGCCAAGCAGGGGACACTTTTATCTCAAGGGCCAGATCCTGAGGTTTAGAAGCCTGTTAAAAAACGTAGGGTAAGCGTCTCGCTTGCCCGTAAAAGTAGTTGAAAAAGGGGCAAGCCGGAGGCTTACCCTACGTTTTTCAATAGGCTGTTAGAAGCGTAGCCCCGGCTGAAATGATTTCGGCCGGTCGTGTCGAGTTCGAGAGTTCACTGAAAAAGTGCCTCATCTGCGCAAGGGAGTGTGAGCCGTGTTCGTAGCCGCCTCGTCGCGATGTTTTGAAGACAAAAGTTTTCCGGAAGCTTGCCAGCTTCTGGTTGATGTCGGGTTCGACAAGATTGAAATCTGGATGGACGAAAAGTCCGACCACATCAAACCCTCGGAAGTGGCTGCCGCTCCGGATCGGTTCTACATGAAGTACCGCGAAGTCACGCGCATGACTCCTGTCGGGCTGTGCCTCGAAAGCGATCCGACGCAAGAAGTCTTCGAGGGACTTTGCCGCCTCGCCAAAATGCTGAAGGTGACTCAGATCACGCTGCCAGCCGCTCCGATCGGGACCCCGTTCAATGAGGAAATTGATCGTCTCCGCAGTCGACTCGCCGCCGCCAACTCGTCGGGAATCCGGCTGTCACTCAAGACAAAAACCGGCTTCTTGACTGAAGATCCGCAGACGGCGGTCGAATTGTGTCAAGCCGTACCCGGCTTGGGTGTCACCTATGACCCGAGCTATTTCATTTGCAGCCGATTCGCCAACCAGTCGCACGACCAAATCTTTCAGTACGTCTATCACACGCACCTTCGGGACACGCTGCCTTCAGAGTTGCAGGTTGCAGTCGGCCTCGGTGAGATCGACTACAGCCGAATCATCGGCCAGTTGCGCCGCTACAACTATGCACGGGCACTCTCGGTCGAAATCCTCCCTGCGCTCCTCAAAGACAACGATCGCGCACTCGAACTCCGCAAAATCCGGATGCTGCTCGAAACACTGCTTTAGCGACCGGCAAGAGTTGTCTTACCGCAGATTGAAGCCTGACGCGCCAGTTTTGAAGTTGCGCTCTTTCTCATGGTAAGTGGCTGTGCAGAATCAATCTCCGAGTGTTCGCGGATCACGATCGGGTTCATGACCGCAGACCGCTCGAACTCGGATTGTCTGGCCATTCCATCTTCCTGCCGAGATCACGGAAGGATTGGCAGGAAGATGATTGGTAGGAAGATGGCTCGGAGCAGAGACTCCCTGACGCCGCAACCCATTGGGACATCACCCTCACTCCCAAAACTCTCGGCAGTAGATCTTGCACAGTCCCTAAGTGGCGGTGAACTCACCTTCGGATTGTTTTTGGTCTTCATCCGTGCCCCGGCCTTGCTATCCGTGCTAATTCTGGAGCATCCCCGTAGCACGGATGGCAAAGCCGGGGCACGGATGAAAGCACGATGAATCGGACGGGCACTCACAGGGTGTTCGCAAATGCTTCCTGAAACAGCGCAACTTCAAAAAGCGTGAGCGAGGATGCACCTCCCACGATGTCTCTGCCGTTCAACCTTCACGGCCCGCGTACTTCCAGCCGCACGTTTGAGAACTCCCAGTCGTCGAAGTCTGAGCCGTTCTCGGTCAGCGGACGTTGCCGCAGTTCGAGCGTGTTGGTTCCTGGGCGGAGCGACTCGCGGGGAAGCGGGTAGCGCAGGTGATCGGGTTTCTCGGGCGAGGCTTTGAAACGGACGAGCCGGTTCAGATCGCCGACGGGTTGGCCGTTCAAGACGACTTCCGTGACGAGTCGTCCCGCACGCAGTTCTTTCAAGAACGGACTGCCGGGAGGCGTATCGAGGTGACTCGGTTCCAAGTCGGCGGCGTCGAGTGACAGCCACACGTCGCCTTGCGGATCGAACTTCCCCTCGAACTCGCCATGCCACGATGTGCCGTCGGGCCGAGGTCGCCGGAAGTCGGCGCGAATCGAGTCGCCCAAGTGAACGCGCCGGGCGTCGAGGACCTGAGTTCGACCGACGAACAGCGGCGTGACTCGTTGCAGCGACCGCCACGGGACGAGGAATTCGCCCAACCACGGATGAGTCACGAGCAGCGTCTCGCGATCCACCGCGAGGATCGTCACCGTCAGCCGATCAGTGGGAAGCTGAGGCCGGTCCACGAACGGCTGCCAATCGAGCCGCGCGACGATCCCGGATGTCAGCGAGAGCGGGCTACTCACCGGTCGCTCTGCGGAACGAAAGGCCACGCCCGCGAGACGACTCCACGGCCAAGTCCCCTGCCCCGCGATGCCACTCAAACGGACACCACTCTCGTCGAGCAATTCGATCCGCCCGAAGTACTCGTCGCCCGCGTGAGTCATGACAGTATCGTCTTCATCGAACGCACGGCCGGAGAGATCGAACCGCTCGTTATCAAGCGAACTGACGAGCAGATCGTTGATCCCGTCCAACCTCTCGCCTGCAGATCGATGCACCGCAACACCAGTGCGAGAAGTGAAGTGGATCGCTTTGAGAGACGCCTGCAAATCGGAACTCGATGCCAGCAACAGCTCATCCACCAAGCAGAGAAACTGCGCCGAGGAACTGACCGTCGCGAGGCAGTGCCAACCGGGAGTCAGTTCGACGGGCTGAGTCGTCCAGCGTGCTGCGGAGGCAGGTGGGCGTTCGACAACCGCCAACCGAGTTCCTTCAAGTTGCAACGACAGCCGTTCGGTCGCGTTGCTGGCCGCGTCGAGCGCATGAAAGTCGAAGCTCAGCTTGCCGCCGTTGATCGCCGGAGCCTCTCGCTCCACACGAAACCAGAATTGAACGCGCGTCCCGCGTGACTCTTCGCTCGGGATCGTGACCGTCGCACCGGACTCAGATGATGATTGAGGGAGAGACGGCTGAGCGATCGCCTCGACTTCACCCGGTGGAACGGTGATGGACTCGATGCTGGATCGACTCACCGCCGTGATGTGTCCTCCCGCCAGCCGCATCACCATCGAGTCGCGGCCCAACGAAAGCAGCTCGCCCGAGATACGGTCTCCGTCCACAAACAGGAACAGGCGCAGCGGCCGATGCGTCCGAGTGACTCGCGACCGACGCGGCAGATCGAGCGGTCTCGAAACGACAAGTGCCTCGCCGCGCGCCGCGATGGGCGCGACGACGCGATCCCACACGAAGCGGCCGGGAGAAACGAAGGCCGCGCGAGAAACGGAGTGGCTGGAGTCATGAGCCTGCTCGCCTGCAATCGCGGGCATCACCGGCAGGCTCAGTCCCCAGCCGCAGAGGAACACCCGCCTCACGCAGACCACGAACAGCCGCAACAACGTGACACGTTGTGGTCGAAGTTCAAGCTGTTTCACACACTGCCGCACGCATCGGGTCCAGTAAGCTGAGGATCAATGTTCGGGCGAAGCCGATCAGGTTCGGAGTCTGAGAGAATCGCGCGGCATGGTCAACGCGCGTCGTACCCGAAGAGTGCGATCGGGTGCAGTCGTTCATTGGTGGTCGCCTTTTCTGGTCCCCTCTCCCGCCCGTCTTCGGGGGGAGAGGGTTAGGGTGAGGGGGGATTTGCTACAGGGTGGAACGCCTTGAAGTCTCGGCGCCCCGATCTTGTGAAACGTCTGACACGCGAGTTGACTGTCTCTCGACGACTCGCGCCCTCGCCCCTCACCCGGATCAATCATGAGGAACCACGAAATACGCGAAAGACACGAAAATGAAGAGAGTTGCGGTCAGAGCATTGCCAGACATTGCGCGACGTTCCTTTGCGGTCACTGGGGATCAGAACTCTCGTCTCTTCTTCCCTTTCGCGTCTTTCGTACAACTCACGTTTTGTTTCTTTGCGCGACGCGCAGATTTTGAACAGAAGCAAACGAAGGGAACGAAGGGCGGAACGATCCCGCAGAGTCAGACGGTATTGCCGAAGTCACGCGACTGCTGGACCTTCGTTTTCTTCTGTTCCCGTTTTGGTTGCGGCCGAAGACCGCGCTGGGTTTTTCGTGGTGAATCTTCCCGTCCCCTCTCCCCCGAAGACGGGGGAGAGGGGACGGGAAGAGGACCACCAATGAACGACTGTACCGGGTGCGATCTGCCAGACTGTCCGATCGCGTGAGGCTCCGCTTACAATCCCGCCCCTCTTGAAAAACGTTTCCGACAAAAGTCGAAATCAGGTGAGCCGGGCGGCGTCAGCCCCCGGATTCTTAGCTGCAATCACAAGAGTCCGGGGCTGACGCCACCCGGCTCACCACTCCTGTCGGAAACGTCAACTTTGATTTTTTCGATCAGTTCTTCACGCAAGGACGGACAGCCACGGCAGAGTTCCTCGACACTGAGTTCTCGACCTTCACGACGAGACTCTTCCCATTGTTCGACGAAATCAATGGGGTGTAACCGGCGTTCCGGGATGTGGTTTTCAGAGGGCGGTGGGTGTGAGTGGCCAGGGGATGGATTGAAAGTGGCTGGATTGCAGTTGCAGAGTGGT
>JAYTGQ010000181.1:0-6921 GCA_043733345.1 Schlesneria sp. | reverse complement strand
ATGGAGGAGGGGCACTCTTGCCCGTCCGGCTTTGGCTTGGAAGAGCGGACGGGCAAGAGTGCCCATCCTACAAAGGTCCGGTCAGCAGTTTTACTTCGCTTCAAACCCCGTGCAGATTTGGCCCTCGTGGTTGATGAGGGGAATCGCCCGGTGTCGGCAGTTATCACGATCTGTTAAGCTGCCGCCTCAACTCTTGGAACCAGCCTCGCGGTGTACTAATCCAGCGGGGTTTGGTTGTGGCTTGCTCCTTCGCACCCTGATGACTCGTGAGACCTCAGCCATGTCCACCGATGGAATTTCCCCCGAAGAATCTCGCAAGCGAAAGCTTGCCGCCGATTGCTTTAAGAAGGCGACGGAGGCGATGGCCAAGCAGAACTGGGAGTACGCCGTGGAGATGTTTGGCGTCGCGATCAAGATGGCTCCGGACAACCTGATGTACCGGCAGTCGCTGCGCGGTGTCCAACGCAAGAAGTACAAGGACAATAAGTCCGGCAAGAGCATGGCGTTTCTGTCGGTCAACAGCGTTCGTTCCAAGGTCAAAAAGGCGCGCGCTGCGAAGAACTGGACGGAGATGGACCTCGCGGCGGAAGAGGGTCTCGCGATCAACCCTTGGGACGCTCACTTCAATGCCGACTTGGGGGAAGCGTGTCGCGAGCGCGGCTGTCTTGAAGTCGCCACGTTTGCTTACGAGACGGCCATCGAGAACGCTCCCGAAAACAAGGACATGCTGATCGCGCTGGCCGGTGTTTACGAGCTGCGCCGGGACTACAACAGCGCGGTCAAGACGCTCGAAAAGGTCATCAAACTCGATCCGCTCAATGGCGAAATTCGGAGCAAGATCACCGGCCTCGGGGCGGACGAGATCATCAACCGCAGTTACGACGACGCCAAGAACACGCGCGATGTTCCCACGGGACCGAAGCTTGGTTACGAAGACTCCGTCAAAGACGGTGCCAAGAACCCGCAGGACGTGCTGGCACCCGGTGAGTCGATGGAGAACGATCTCCTGCGCGCCATCAAGAAGGAACCAGCCAACGTCGCGGGCTATCTCAAGCTGGCGGACTACTACAAACGCGAAGGTCAATTTGAAAAGGCTGCCGCTGCGTTCAAGCAGGGACTGGACGTGAGCGGTGATCCGAACGTCCGCGAGCAAATGGAAGACATCGAAATTGAGATGGTTCGCCGCAACTTGCTCTTCGCCAAGGAAGCGGCCAGCCAGAATCCAGATGATGGCGTCGCCAAGCAGAACCGCATCGACCTTGCGAAGGAATTGCTCGAACAGGAAATCGAGGTCTTCAGCCGTCGGACGGAACGCTATCCCAGCGACCTCAAGCTGAAGAACGAACTGGCTCAACGGTTCATGCAGGCAAACAAGCCCGCGCTGGCGATCCCGCTGTTGCAAGCCGCATCGAAGGACATCCGACTCGAAGCCCAAGTCTTGGTCAATCTGGGGATGTGCTTCCTCAAGCAGAAGCAAAACCCGTTGGCCACGCGCCAGTTCAAGAAGGCGCTCGAGAAACTCAACGCCAACGAGCATCCTCAACCGTTCAAGGACTGTCATTACTGGTTGGCTCGACTGGCCGAGGAAGCGAAAGATCTGACGACGGCGGAGACGCACTATTTGGAGATTCTCGGGATCGACTACTCCTACAAGGATGTGAGTGCCCGATTGGAGAAGATTCAGGGAGAGTTGGGGCAATCGGGCAGCGGTGGCTTGGGCGACTCGGAGGAGTAGCACGCGGGGAGGCCGCACTCAGCCGAAAGCAATCCAGCCGTTTCCGCTAGAAGTCCCCGTAGCACGGACGCCTCGTCCGTGCGTCTGAAATCGCCCATGGCATTCGCGCACGGACGAGGCGTCCATGCTACGAAACACTGTCCAAGAGAGCTCTGTCGGAAACGTCAATCCAGCCGTATCGGAAATCGAAGCCTGACGCGCAAGCGAAGAAGCCGTTGGCTCGTGCGTTGTCAGGTCTTAAATTGGGGGTAGTCGAACTCGTGAGAGTTCCACGTTTTCTGAAGTCTCACGACTTCAGCTAGCACAAAACTTAGGGCTGACAACGCACTAGCGTTCTTCGCTGGCGCGTCAGGCTTCGATTCGGCCGTGCCTGTAGGTTTTTTCTGTGAGCGAACTGGCTGACTGGCGAGCCTTTCGGACTGCGGCTATACTCCCCGCCCTCGTGCGGCTTGGCGGTTCGCACGGGGTCTGTTTTTTCCCGCCAGTTTTCACTGAACAGTCTTCTGGTTGACCACTTTATGCCGAACACTGGTAGCGCCACTCGTGCCCTCCGAAAAGACGAACGTCGTCGCGTCCGCAACAAGCAGCAGCGATCCGCGCTGCGAACGACAATTAAGAAGGTGCGAGCATCTGCCGCTGCTGTCCCCACGGGAGAGAAGTCGGTCGATGACGCCAAGTCGGCCTTGCTGGTCGCGGTTAAAAAGCTCGATCAGTCTGCTGCCAAGCACTTGATCCACCGCAACAAAGCAGCGCGAGACAAGTCGCGCCTGACGAAGCTCATCAACAAGCTCTCGGCTCCGAAGCCTGCTGAAGGTGCGGTCGCAACATAGGTCAGTCTGAGACGCCTCGGCGTCTGAATGTGTTGCGTGCCGAACTGAATATCATCGAACAGCCCGCTGGTGAAACCACCAGCGGGCTGTTCGTGTTTCTACGGGTGGGGCCTTGTCTTCGTTTAACCGCGTGGGCAACGCCCCGCGCGTCTGGCGACGTTCTACGTTGCTTCGTCGCTCGGGGCGTTGCCCACGCGGTTAAACGACGCGATTGGTTCACGTTCCTTCCTGCAAGTCCTCTCACCGGTCGAACCGATGCCGTTCCACACATTCGCGATCGACTTCGACTCCCAATCCCGGCTTCGATGTGAGTGTGGAGAACGGTCCTTCAATCACGAGTGGCTCGCGGGCAATCGAGACTTCGTGATAGTCCGGTCCCAGCACGTCACCGGGGAAGCGTTCGACCTGCATGTTGGGAGTCGAGACGATGAAGTGCAGCATCGCCGCCGTCGCGACATCCCATTCCAAGTTCGAGCCGATGGAACACGCGAGGCCATGTCGAGCCGCGAGGTCCGCGATCTCGCGTGCCTTCCTGATCCCGCCGTTCTTGCCCGGATACAGGCTGATCGCATCGCAACACTCGTGTCGAATCAGCTCCTGGGCGTGGACCAGATCGAAGCAGCTTTCGTCGGCGAGAATCTTCGCGCCGGTCTCGCCGCGCACGCGCGCCAGTCCCGTGTAGTCGCCCGGTGGGGTCGGCTGTTCGACGAGCGCCAGATGACAGTCGTCCAACTCGCGAATGCAGCGGATCGAGGTCTCGACATCCCAGCCGCCGTTCGCGTCGATGGTCAACGCGATGTCGGGACCGATCGTCTCGCGCACGATCCGCACACGCTCGACATCGCGCGGCGGATCGACTCCCACCTTGACCTTGATCGTGGTGAAGCCGATCGCGACCAACTCGGCCGCGCGGCGTCTCGCACGTTCCGGATCGTAGGCTCCCAATGAGAAACGGCTGCGCACAGTGAGCGGCCGACACGCGCCACCGAGCAGTTCATAGACCGGCTTCCCCGCCGCCTGGCCTTGAATGTCCCAACACGCCATCTCAATGGCCGACTTGGCGAACCAATTCCCCACGGCGACGGCATCCATCCGTCGGTCCAACTCGACGATGTCACTCGCGCTGCAACCGACCACCGCTGGCGTGAGGACTCCATCAACGAGAGCCTTCGCGCCGAGGCATGTCTCACCGCTCCAGCGCGGCGTCACGGTCGCCTCGCCCCAGCCTTCGAGGCCACCGTTTGTGACGACGCGCACCAGCAGGAACTCTGACACGTCGTGCCGTCCCAGCGCCGAGATCATCCGCCGCTCGGGCTTGAGCGGGATGCGAACAGGAATCGTTTCGATGTGGTCGATCTGCATGAGTTGTCTCGTGGTGGTTGGCGACTTTGTGCCTGAAGTCCGGCTTTTCTTAAAGCCGGACTTCAGGCACAAAGTCGCCTTCATCGCTCCGCGTGAAGGAAGCCGAGCGCGAGTTTGACACAGATTGGCAAAGTCCTCGATCTTCGAGCAATCGGCTACCTTCACGCGGAGCGATGAAGGCGACTTGGGTTGCGGCGAAGTGCCGCGCGGTTAAACGACACGTCGCGCGGCGGCGGAGTATACTCGCCGCCCATCCGTCATCGCACTCGGGAGACCGTCGTATGTTGTCAGCAGGAGTGGCTCGGACTTGTCTCACGCCGTATGCAGGTGTCGAACTGACCGGCTGGGGTTATTACATCGAGCGGAGATGGCAGGCGGTGGCCGACGATCTGCACGCGACGGCGCTCGTCGTTGAGGACGGTTCGCGGCAAGTGGCGCTCATCACGCTCGACTTGATGGTGATCGACGCCACATTCACCGAGCGGACTCGCGCGCGGATTGCCAACGCAACCGGACTGACTCCCGACGCGATCCTGCTGACGTGTTCACACAGCCACAACGCACCGGCGGCGGGCGGGTTGCTCGGCGTTGGCGAATGCGATCCGTTCTACGAAGACTGGGCGAGTCGTCAGGCGGCGACGGCGGCGATCTTGGCTTGGCAGAACCGTCAGCCCGCGCGACTGAGCAGCGCGCGCGGCGAGCTATCGGGGCACTCGTTCAATCGGACGCGACCGAACGGCGTCGTCGATCCGACAGTGACGACGTTGAAGGTCGAGACCGACGAAGGGCGACCGCTGGCGTTCGTCGTCAATTTTGGAGCTCATCCGACTTTGACGACCGATTGGCGACCGTTCGCGGTCTCGCGCGATCTGCCCGGCGAAGTCTGCGATCTGATCGAACGAGCCATTCCCGGCACGACGGCCATGTACGTGCAGGGAGCTTGCGGCGATGTGAACTTCCTGCGCGAGTACATCAGCCCCGAGCGGCATCACGAACCGGCTCGACTGCTCGCCGCCGTTGCCTTGGAATCGCAGGCCGAAGTCGAACCGAACCGCTCGCCGCACGTCGGCCATTCCCGCGAGACCGTCCTCCTCCCCACACGCCGTTGGACGCGCGATGAGATCGACCACGATCGCGATGAAGCGGAACGACGCCTCGCCGCGCACGATGTCGCTCACTGGCGCGAGACCATCGGTCGCTCGATGACCAATCGTCCCGATGACATGGTCCAGCGACACGGCGGCGATGAGTGGAAAGCGGTTCGCGCGATGTGTCGGTTCAATCTCGAATGGACCGGCCGGATGCTGGTCGATGTCGAGACGCGACCCGAAACGCTGGCGACGGAAGTTCAAGCGATCAGGCTCGGTGATCTGACCGTCGTCGCGAACTCGTCCGAGTTCTTCTCGCCCTTCGCTCTCGATGTCCGTCACCGCGCGGGAGTCTCCGAACTGATGATCGCCTGCTACGCGAACGGTCGCATCGGCTATCTCCCCGACGCGCACGACATCGACGCTCGCAGCTACGCCGGTTTCCAATCGCCCAAGTACTGCAACCAGTTCCCGTTCATCGCCGCGTCCGGCCCGGTCATGTGCGAGGCGATGCTCCGCGCGGTGAACCAGTGCCAGCACCCACCCGCAACGTGAGCGAAGCGTCCGTGCCAGCAGCGGACTATCGAACGAACATCGAAAAACCCAGCGCGGCTCAGCCGCCACCGAAAGGAACAAGAAGATGTCGGACAAGAAGATGGGAGTGGAAGTCATTGGATTTGGATTTCATCTTCTTGTCCCCCATTTTCTTGTGGATCACTTCTGAGGATGGCTCGGTGTTGAAATGAGATCGAGACGAGTTTCTGAGCAGGACTGCATCACTTGTGGACCGTCCAAAAATCTTCGCGCCCTGCTAAGAAACGAAACGTGAGTAGCACGGATGGCAAAGCCGGGGCACGGATGAAGATCGGGAACAAACGCAGCAGCGTCACGCACATCACCTCTGACTCAACTAGGACCAGACCATGTCATCCGACAACTCACCGCGCGGCTTTCGAGGATCGGGCGGGACGGACGGCGGAGTCGGACTGTTTGCGTTGGGCCTCGGCCTGACACTCATCGCGCTCTGGCTGTTTCTCGATTCCGTGCAAGTCACGACGGGCGGCCTGGGGTGGATCAGCGGCGCGCTGGGAATGGGGCTGACGACCTCGTCGGGGATCGTCTTCGTCCCGTTCTTTCTCGGCGTCTGTGCGCTGTTCTACGACGCGAAGCAGGACTGGGCGTGGTGGCTGACGCTCGGTGGCCTTGGCGTGATCGTCATTGAAATCGTCAGTCGCATTCAATTCCTGATGACGATGAAGACCTCGCACTTCCTGCTGATGGTCGCGCTGTTCGGAGCCGGGACGGGACTGATGCTGCGGTCGTATCGACCCGCGTCGTCGAAATAGTCCGAACCACGCGCCCGACGCGCCAGTTTTGAAGTTGCGCTCGTTGCGGTTTTGTGAATGCTCCCCACCGACCTCGTGTCGGTGGAAGCCGTGATTGACCGCTAAAACAACGCTCAACGGGGTCCGGCCCCCGCCGAGCTTGTCTCATTGGTCTCGACACAACGATTGAGCCGCGTGCGATTCTAGGCCAAGTGCGAATGCAACCTGCTGTCAGGCCGATTTCCGCAGGCGTCCCATTCGCTGTCGCCTTAAATTCGCTGTCGCTCTTTCTGTCAGGACGAAGAGGCGACAGCGAATTTAAGGCGACAGCGAATGTCAGAATCGGAGACGCACTCCAAGAGACAAACATCGACCAGGGACTCGATCGCCGAGTTGTGTCGAGACCAATGACACGAGGTCGGTGGGGACGGGACGCGAAGTGGGGTCTCAGTCCGTCAAAAGAGCGCAACTTCAAAACTGGCGTGTCGGGCTCGTGCGACATCCACACTAAATCTGGGGTTGTGAGCGGCAAGGCGCTAGCCGCCAGTTCCGTGTTTCCACCGGCGGCTAGCGCCTTGCCG
>JAYTGQ010000180.1:0-2460 GCA_043733345.1 Schlesneria sp. | reverse complement strand
ACAACCTGAAGTCATCGGTCACACGCAACGAACGGACTCGGGTGCGAAGCGACTCGACCCCCGTGGCCAATCGCCCAGCATCGCTGCGGCCGACGATCTTCGAGGACGAAGGTACTGCTCAAGTGACGGCGTTTCGCGGGATCGAGCCTGCGTTTCATGAGGCGGGCGCGGATCGTCGCGACGCGGAGGCCGTCCCTCAGCAGTTTGAACCGACGATCAACGTTCGCGGGCCGAGCGATGTCGTCCCGGCTGGGCACTCGGATGTGCAGCGTGAAGTCAGTGAGAAACAGCTTCTCGCCGCGATGCCGCGTGCGGTGCAGGTCAGCGTCTCGATCCCGCGCGACTACTACCGGGATGTGGCCGCACGCCGCAAATCGCAGGGCGAGCAGAACCAAGTCCGGCTGGACCTCGACACCATTGAAGAAGACGTGATCGCGAAGGTCGAACGCACCGTGGGCCGTTTGATTCCGGCCGGTTCGCCGCATGAAGCGATCTCGGTCACGTCGGTTGATCGTCTGGTCAGCGACACCCCCGAACCAACACTGACGATGAATGAGCAACTCCTCGTGATTGCTCAGCGCCACGGCGGATCGGTCGCATTAAGCCTGTTCGCGGTCTGGGCACTCTGGATGCTGACACGACTGACGGCGCGACCGACTCAAACCCTTGAACACTCCACTTCACGCGACCCCGCTGTGACGACGACGCACTTCGATTCGTCGAGCATCGCACCTGTCACCGTACCACCTCTCGAAGCTGTTCCAATCAGACCGGCCCCTATCAAACCGAAAGCCCCTCAGCCGCTGCTCGCTGCATCGCAGCTTTGCGACGAAATCCGCAGCCTCGCCGAATCCGATCCCGCCACAGCCGCAGCGGTTCTCGGTCGCTGGCTGGCTGAGGCGAATGTGTGACGACCACGAGAGGGAAACAAGAAAACAAGTCCGTTATTGCCCCGACAAACAAGTGAAAACGCTCTCTAGGAAGTGATGGTCGCGCGCCTCTTCAGCCCGGAGGGCGGCAGGTGGTAGCCCACGGCGCGAGCCGTGGGGGATCGGCAACGAGTTTCATTCAGCCCGGAGGGCGACACATTGAAGGATGCCAAACGTTCATCGAACGTTTCGCCCTCCGGGCTAAAGAGTCCTCTGTAACACTCAACCCACGGCTCGCGCCGCGGGCTACCACCTGCCGCCCTCCGGGCTAAAACGGCCGAAATGACCAGACTCTTCCATTAGCGCTGTCAGCGTAGTCGATCGTCAGGTCCGCGTTGTCGAACTCATGTCCAATGAATTCTCACCTCATGCACAACACCCACAAAGCCGCGATCCTGCTTCTGAGCCTCGACCAATCATTGGCGGCGCAGGTGCTGGGCTATTTGCCGCGCGAGCTGGCCGAGCGGGCGTCGTTGGCGGTGGCTGAGATTGAAGAGGTCTCGCTCCAACAGCAGCAGGCGGTGTTGATCGAGTTCCAGTCGCAGTTCCATGCGCAGCCCCGGCTGCGGCGCGGTGGTCCCGAATCGGCGCGACAACTTCTGGCTCAGACGTTCGGTGTCGATGAGGCAGCACCGATCCAAGCGCGCGTCGAACAGACACGAGACGCGGGACCGTTCGCATTCCTCACGACACGTCATGCCGACGACATTCGACCGCTGCTCATTGACGAATCGCCGCAGTTGATCGCCGTCGTCGCCGCCCAGTTGCCGCCCGCGTTGTCTGCCGCCGTGTTGGCCGGACTTCCCGTCGATGTTCAGGCCGACGTGCTGCAACGAGTCGTTCGACTTGGCCCGACTGATCCGGAAATCCTCGCCGACATCGCCACTTCGTTGAAGGGCCGCATCAGTCAGCCGCCGGTTCGCAGGGGTGGCGTCTCGCGAGCGGCCGCACTGCTGCGCGAGTCACCTCGCACGACGAGTCGTTCGATGCTCGCCGCCCTTAATGACCGAAGCGCGGACCTCGCCGACGAACTGCGTCAGACGCTGTTCTCGTTCGACGACCTGCTCAAGCTGAACGCCGACACGCTGCGACTGATCCTGCAAGAAACCGACGACCGCCAATGGGCGATGGCCCTCAAGGCCAGTCCCGAGCCGGTGCGACGCAAGGTGCTGGGTTGCCTCTCGCCGCCTGTGGCTCAAGCGATGAAAGAAGAAATGGAATCGCTCGGCCCAATCCGGCTGAGCGAGATGACCGCTGTCCGACAACAGATCGCCGACAGCATTCGACGGTTGGAAGACGCGGGGATGATTGAATTGCCGGTTTAGGAAAATCTCAAGAACCAAGAAGCCAAAGTCGCCTTCATCGCTCCGCGTGAAGGGAGCCGATGGGGAGTGGGCGCCGCTGATGGCAATCCAACTCGGACTCGCATTCGGCTGACTTCACGCGGAGCGATGAAGGCGACTTTGGCTGCGGCTTCGCCGCGTCGTTTAACCGCGTGGGCAACGCCCCGCGCGTCGAGTGTCAGAACGAC
>JAYTGQ010000179.1:0-2461 GCA_043733345.1 Schlesneria sp. | reverse complement strand
CCTTCCCAAGAGGAAGAAAGCTAAATGTGCAAACCCCCGTGCCAATCCCCTTCCCATCCAATATTTTCAAAGTGAGTGCCATTGGCCTGACGCCACCCGGCTCGGAAATCTCATCACTGACCGCGCGAGGTATAACACTCCCGGGAAGCGTTCGTACTCCAGCAGCCACGCCAATGGCCGACGCGGCGCTGCCTGTGAAAGTCGCGAAGACTCTGTCACAAAACCTTCCTCGTTGTTGGCTGTGGATGCCGTGTCGTCTTGACTCGCCCATCGCAGCCCGCGCGCTGGCAGCCGATTGTTCCTGTCGAAGCATCACCCGTTGGCCGATGAGAGTCGCGCCGTGCGGGGCCGTGCGCAGGCACTCGGACTGGAAGGCTCGACGCGAACCGGCAAATTCTCATCAGGAGTGGATTGGCGAATGATCGAGTGCGAATGGCTCAGAAATCGCCGACCACTTCATTGCCGGCGCGCGTGGCAATCGCTCGAAAGAGACCCAGATCGACGCTCTGCGTCAGGAAGCGGACGCGCCCGTCGCCAAAGAGCAGATGCACGCCTCCCGTGTGCCAACTGCTGAAGTCGTCGATGTGCAACGCGGGATGGTTGGGCGTGTGATCCGACACACCAATGAAACGTGCGTGTGCTTCCTCGCCACCGGGAACCATTCCGACCCAAGTGCTGTTCCAGTTCAGCGTCCGATCGCTGCGATGCTCACCCAACAGAACCGTGTTGCTAGTACCGTCGGCGATGTCGGCCATGCGAATCTTCGAGTTGTGCGAGAACATCCCGTCACCGCGGCACTGCGCGGCCGGGAACGGCGCGGCGACACACAGATCTTCCGGGCCCAACGTCCCGAAGCTGCCGACATAGTTGGCCGAGGGAAGCGTGGCGAGGATGTTCGTTGGATTCCCCTCTGCACCCAACTGCCATATTTCGGCAGACGGGTCCGACGGGCAGCGGAACAGACCGATGACTGTTTTGCGAGCGACATCGTTCGACGAATCGAGCAGCGACACGTCGAAGTTGATCCGCGAGTACAGCGTGGCCTGATCAATGTACGGCAGCGTGTGTGCTCCCCAGGCAAACCCCGAGGGGCCTTCCGTGTGGGCGGCGTTCGCCAGCACGCCAATCCAGCCGGGGGGAAAGACATTGTAAGTGTCGTGATAGTTGTGCAACGCCAGCCCGTGCTGCTTCAGATTGTTGATGCACTGCGACCGGCGCGCGGCTTCCCGCGCTTGTTGAACGGCCGGCAACAACAAGGCAATCAGCACGGCAATAATGGCGATGACCACGAGTAGTTCGATGAGCGTGAAGGCGCGACGACGATACTGAGAAATCGTAAACATAAAAGACTCCTTTCGACGACCACTTCGGGCACATCGAATAATAAACGACAATCATAAATAAGACACGAACGCGCGCGACAGCGCTGGCAATACGCGACGAAAAGCGCTTGCGCGATTTATATAATTGCCGTGTCCGACAGAAGTCAGAGTAGTAGGCACATTCCATGTGCCGTTCACCGAATTCCTCGGCGAATCACGGTCTCGTGGACGGCACACGGAGTGTGCCTACTACTTTTGTCGGACACGACATAATTGAATTAAATCGATCCACCGAGATGGCCCCAGCGACTCACTGCCCGTTGCGCCCACAAACGGTGACGGCACCGAAGCAGAAGAAGCAACCGCGCGACTCAGTCCCACAAACGGGATGAAGAGGCGGCATCGCAAATCCCATGTTCGCGTGAAAAGATGGTCCGAAGAACGACTCATCCGAATGCCATCGGAGGTCGGGGCGAGCGCATCGACGGCGGCCATCGCTCAGAGCGTGGGCGGGCCGCGCACATCGAAGGGGGCTACCGGACGCGAGGCAACCGAAAAGTGCCCAGAAGTCGGGACAAGCACGACCGGATCGGAACAGGCCATAACAACGGCAGGTGTCGCCGGGGCAGCCTGTTGCAGAGCAATCGCACACCAAGCGCAACTGTCCTCGTCGTCGGGACACGGAGAGTCGGCAGGCAGCGAAAGCGGAGTTCCCTCAGCACTCGAACTGTTGGCGGCACCATCCGTCTTCTTGGCGTGGTGCTGGCAGCAACCCGAACGGCATCCGACTGCGGTGGCGGGCGGGTTGACTGAGTTGATCGGGTTGGCAGTGGCGACTGGACGCAGCGTGTGATGCAGCAATCGGTGGACAGGTGCGTAGAAACTCGTGACGCCAAGCTGAGCTAGCGCCAAGACCACGACACCGATGCGAACCACTGCGGAAGACATAACACCCACCAATAAAGCCAATCAACTCGATTGGACACACCTACGCGAACATGGCCGATATTATTGGGGGAACTTTGCGAAAACAAGCCAGTTAATAGAAAATGGCTCTCCGCCATTCTTGTTGAAAATGGTGTCCCGTGAGCGGCACGGCGCTAGCCGCCGGTCGTTTTCGCCGACACCGGCGGCTAGCG
>JAYTGQ010000178.1:0-6929 GCA_043733345.1 Schlesneria sp. | reverse complement strand
TTAGCCCCCCGGTTCTTGGGCGTAAGCCCTCTTTGGAAGAACCGGGGGGCTGACGCCGCCCCGCTCGGAAACCCCTCATTTTGTGCCGCGTGAGGTTTAAAACGCCAAAGCCGGACGGGCAAGAGTGCCCATCCTACATTCGCCTGTTGCAAAGGATTTCCCGTTGTCTTTAGAACAGCTCTACCAGTCCGTTCGTGCTGAGATATCCAAGGTCGTGTTCGGTCAGGACGAAGTGATCGACTTCTCGCTGGCCGCCCTGTTCAGCAGCGGTCATGTGTTGTTGGAAGGGCCGCCCGGTGTCGCGAAAACGCTGCTGGTCCGCACAATCGCCGCCGCACTGAGCCTCGACTATCGCCGCGTGCAAATGACGCCCGATCTGTTGCCGAACGACATCACCGGATCATCGATCTTCCGCCAGAACACGCACGAGTTCGAGTTCCGTCGGGGGCCGGTCTTCACCAATTTTTTGTTGGCCGACGAAGTGAACCGGGCCTCGGCACGCACGCAATCGGCACTGCTCGAAGCGATGCAGGAGTTGTGCGTCACGCATGATGGAATCACGCACCCGCTGCCCGAACCGTTCATCATGTTCGCCACGCAGAACCCGATCGAGCAGGAAGAGACGTACCCGCTGCCGTTGGCCCAACTCGACCGATTCATGTTCAAGGTGCTGGTCGGCTATCCGTCGGCCGATGAGGAACAGCGGATCCTGCGCGAGCATCACGCCACCGGCGGGCTGTCCGATCCACGCAGGATGGGCGTGCAGCCGGTGGTCTCTCCCGCCGACATCCTGCAGGCGCGACAAACGATTCGCGACACGCACGTCCGCGATGAGGTTGTCGCCTACGTGCAGAAGCTGCTCGGCGCGACCCGCAACGACGATTCGCTGTCGGTCGGTGCCAGCCCCCGCTCCGGTTTGATGTTGTTGATGGGCGCGAAGAGTCTCGCACGGTTCTCGGGCCGGGAGTTCGTCACGCCCGACGACATCCAAGCCGCGTTCGTCCCGGCCCTGCGCCACCGGGTCGTCCTCAGCCCCTCGGCCGAGCTGGAGGGAACGACGACCGACGACGTGCTGAGTCAGTTGTTGGAAGCGGTGGAAGTGCCGAGGTAACGCAAATCGGTAGTAGTTGTAGGGTGGGACCAGCTCGCTTCGAGCGCCGGCCCACCATTTTCACGGCGTCGGATGGTCTGGTGGGCCGGCGCGTCAAAGCGCCGCTGGTCCCACCCTACTGGGTGAGGTTGTAGGAACCGTTTCCATGGTCGCCTCTCGTAACACCGCCGTTCGACGGCCGGAATCTGTTCGCTCGCCGCGAGTCAATTCGGGCAGCGCGGCCGCGTCGGCGCAGAGTGAACGCGGGTTCTGGCGCGTGGCGGCGCAGGTCCGGCCGGGGTCGAATGCGATTCGCGCGGGGCTGGGTCTCGTGGCACTGTCTCTCGTCTACTTCGCGCTGCCGTGGTTGCTCCTGCTGAGTGTGATCGTCTTGCTGGCGCTGACTCTGATCGTGACGGCAGTGCTTGAGGCGCGATCTCTCTCGCAGCGGCTGGGACAACTGATCGTGCGTCGTTCGCTCCCGATCGTTGTCGGTCGTGACGTGGCGTTTGGCATCGGCTGGGAGATCGAGAACTCCAGCGATGACGATTTGCGCGGCGAGCTACGCGATGTGGCTCCCCGCGCGACGACTCCGCGTTTTTCGATCAATCCGTTTGATGTGGTCGCTCGTGGCGGACGAGCCTCGCTGGCAGAGGTCTGCCGGATCGAGGAGCGCGGACTGCACGAGTTCGGGCCGATCTGGATTCGGCTCATCGGATCGCTCGGTCTCGCCGAGATTCAACGTTCGTTTGCGTTGCCCGCTTCAATCAAAGTGTTGCCCGAGCAGTTCGCGTCGCGCGAGGAATTACTTCAGGATCGCGGGGCCGAACTGTTGCTGCTCGACAAGGCGACGCGGACTCGCCAGCACGGCGCGGGGACGGAATTTGAGTCACTGACTGAGTACCGCGAGGGGGACGATCCGCGACGCATCGACTGGCGCGCGACCGCGCGTATTCAACGGCCCGTCGTGCGGCGGTTTCAGATCGAGCGGCACCGCGACGTGATGATCCTGCTCGACTGCGGACGCCTGATGGGGACTGAGACCGATCGCGGCACAAAGCTGGACTGTGCCGTCGATGCCGCGCTCATTCTGGCCCGCGTGGTGCTGCAAAGCGGTGACCGTTGCGGGATGGGTCTGTACGACAGCAACGTGCGCGGCTATCTGCCGCCGGTTTCCGGAGCCTCGTCGCTGCATGCCCTAGCCGACAGCGTGTACGCCGTGCAATCAGACTTCCGCGAGTCGGACTTCGGGCCGATGTTCGCCATGTTGCAGACGAGGCAGGCCAAGCGTTCGCTGATCGTCGTGCTGTCGGATGTCTCCGACGAGGAAACATCGCAGCAGTTCCGAGCGTCCCTCGCGCGACTGAGCCGTCGTCACGTCGTGCTGTTCGCCGCGCTCCGCACCCCGCTGCTCAACCGCATCCTCACCGAGCCGGTTGAAACGATGGTCGATGGGGCCAAGAAAGCGGTCACGTTCCGGTTGCTTCGTGAACGACAATTGGCCCTGCAATCACTCCAGCACGGTGGCGTGTTCGTGCTTGATGTGGAGCCAAATCAACTGACGGTGCCGCTCGTGAACCAGTTCATTGATCTGCGTCAGCGGAACTTGCTGTGAGGTCGAAAACAGGAGTTTCGTTTAACCGCCTGTTGAAAAGCGTAGGATGGACGCCCTCGTCCGTCCGTTTCCAACTGTGTTTCGCTCGGACGAGGCGTCCAAGCTACGCTTTTCAACAGGCGGTTAAACGAGGTTTGAGGATTTGGACCGGTTCGCGGCTCGTTCCCGCAGGAATCCGTGGACAAGGAACAGCACCCAGAACAGTGCCGATCCCGCCGCGAAGATCAAGCGGGCCGAGGTCGAAAGATGGCTCTGCCGCAAATAGCTCTCGATGATCGCGGCCGCGAACAGCATTCCCGCCACGCCGAGCGAAGTAATTCCCGCCTGCTGTCCCGCCTGTTGCAGAGCCTCAGTGCGCGTCAGCAGTCCCGGTGCGACGACCGCTCGTCCGAGCATCAGTCCAACACCACCGCACAACACGATGGCCCCGATTTCCGTCACACCATGCGGCAGGATCCAGGCCCACAACTCGGCGTCGATCCCAGCCTGTTGGTGAATGGCGACGAAGACTCCCAGAATCATGCCGTTGTAAATCATCAGCAGCGCCGTCGGGATCGCGGCCAGCACACCCAGCGCCAGCGCCAGCAAACCGACCTTCAAATTGTGCGAGAACAGGAATGAAGCGAACAAGAACTTCGTGCCACCCGCTTGGTCGCGTCCGCCGCGCAGCACCTCCAGCAACTGCTCGTGGGTCGATCCCGGCTGCCGCGGATCCTGGCGCGGCCAGAGAGCGTAGGCGGCGAGCGGATCAGACATCGAGGCGAAGTACGCCAGCAGCGCACCTCCGACCAATAGCGCGGCCGAGATCGCGTGGACTCGCCAATGGCGGGCGAGCGCCCGCGCGAAGCCTTCCAACACGAAGTGACCGATCCCCGCGAACAACGACTGCTTCGGAGGCAGGTAGATCAGTCCGTGGGCGGCCGCCGTCAGGTCGTTCAGGTACTGCGTCAATCGACGGTCGCTGGTGCGCGTCGAGACTTGGGCGAGGTGAATCGTCGTACGGCGATAGAGCACATCCAAGCGGCTGAGTTGTTCGGGAGTCATCCCGCGCATTGCCCGGCGCGCCTGTTTGACCAGACTCTCCAGCTCATCCCACGCGGGCTTGTTGCGTGCCACGAATCCGCTCATACTCGGCCCGCCTTTCCGTCTTTCACGAGGTCATTCATGCCCGTCCCGCCATCAACCACGCTGAAATTTGAAACGCCCGAAAATGTTCAGATTGAATATCGTCCCGCCGGGCTGGGAACGCGGTTTCTCGCTTGGTTCATCGATCAAATCATAATGAACCTCACGATTTTTATCGCGGTCATGGTGCTCATCATTATCAGTGCGGCGTTTGGCGGACTGTTTCGCGACCTCTTCGATCAGATCGACAGATCGCTGCGGAACCAGGGCGGACCCGGCGATCCCAAAACGGTCTACATGTACCTCGTCGGCATCGGCATGTTGATCTGGGGACTTGGCAGTTTCTTCTATTTCGGACTGAGCGAACTGTTTTGGAGAGGCCAGACGCCCGGCAAGCGGATGTGCCAGATTCGCGTGGTCAAGGCGGACGGCTTCGCACTGGATGCCGGCGGCGTCTTCATGAGAAACGTGTTTCGAGTGGCCGATCACCTGCCGATCCTGTGGATCGTCCCGGTCCTCTCGAAACGAGGACAACGTTTCGGAGACATGGTGGCCTCGACGATCGTGATCAGCGATGAGGCTGAAGATTTGGCCGAGGTCCGGCAACAACTGTCGAGCCGAAACAAAGCCGAAGCCCGCTTTCGCTTCGATCACGCCAAACTGACACGGCTGACTCGCGAGGACTTCGATGCGGTCGAATGGATTCTAGATCGCTGGAACTCACTCCCGCCCGATCAGCAAAACTCCTTGCTCGATCGCATGGTCGGCCCGCTCTGCAAGAAGATGCAAATCGACGCGCCCCCCGAGGAAGAGCGCGTGGTGTTCCTCGAAGACCTGCTCGCCGCCGAGTACCGCCGCCAAGACCGCCATCTGCGGTGAATGTCCGTGCGTGGGGTAGGTTTGTAACCTGCCCGTACCCTGTTCCCTCGATTTCAACGGGCTGTGACACGGGCAGGTTACAAACCTACCCCACGTCTCTCGCTCAACCGACTGGCAGGATATACCGAGAAGGTTGAGGAGGCCGCATGTCAGCGAACTCGTGGGGTAGGTTTGTAACCTGCCGGTCCCCTGTTCCCTCGCTCTCATCGAGCCGTTTGATTGTCGCGGCTCTGATGATCGTCATGGGTGGCTGCGATCGAACTGTCCCGCCTTCATCGCCATCGCACCCGAAGCAAACCACGGCAAAGCAAGTACAGCCGCGCAGGCAATCGTCGCCCATTCGCCGGGACAATCAATCCACTGACGAGGCGGCAAGCCGAGTTGAGGCGACGGAGATCGATCCCTCCACCACGCCTGCGGCCGACACTCTTGCTTCGATACCAGCACCGATCCATCGTCCCGATGATCAGCGGCCGAAGCATGATGATCGGCGGCTAGCTGAGGCCGGAATACGGCTTTACGAATCGAAGCGGCTCAAGCTGTACACCGACATTGATGCGGAGGCCGCGCGCGCGCTGCCGTCTATCATCGACGCGGTTTATCTCGCGTGGGTCGAGTACTTCGGCGAGCTACCTCCGGCGCGGGATGCCTCCGCGTTTCAGATGACCGGCTATCTGATTCGGGACGAGGCCCTCTTTCGCGAAGCGGGTCTCGTCCCCGAAGACCTGCCGATGTTTGAACACGGCCGCCACCGTCGCAACGAGTTCTGGCTGCGCGAGCAGAAGTACGACTACTTCCGCAGGCACCTGCTGATTCACGAGGCGACTCACTGCTTCATGACCTACATGCCGGGCGTCGTGGCACCCGTCTGGTACATCGAAGGGATGGCCGAATATTTCGCGACGCACCGCATCGATTCGGAGGACTCGATTCACTTCCGCGTGATGCCAGCGTCTCCCGCAGACTTCGCGGGCTGGGGGCGAATCACGGCGATTCGCGATGAGTTCTCTGCGAAGCATGGAAAGTCGATTCGCGACATCACGGACTGGACACCAGCAGACTTTCTGAAGCCGGAACCGTACGCCTGGTCGTGGGGACTGTGTCAGTTTCTGGATGCTCACCCGCGCTACCGTGAGCGGTTTCACAAACTGGGGAGCCTCGTGCAAGATCGCGCCTTTCATCATGCAGCCGCAGCTCTGTTCAGAGACTTTGAAATGGAACTGAACACGGAGTGGGAACTGTTCTCCGCCAACTTGCAATACGGCTACGCGGCAACCCGCGCCTCAATCAACTTCCAACCGGGAACGCCACTCACGCGGGAGCAGCCACTGCGGCGCAGCCACATCGCGGCCGATCGCGGTTGGCAATCGAGCGGCGTGCGATGGGAAGCAGGCCAGACTTACGAGATCACTGCGTCAGGCCGCTTCACTCTGGCCGATCAGCCCAAGCCGTGGGAGAGTGAGCCGCAGGGAATCACGTTCCGCTACTTCGATCGCCGCCCCATCGGCCTGTTGATCGGCTGCCTGCATGACGACGCCAAACTCGCCGCTGACCAATCGCTGCCAGCGGAGCCGACCACCATGCGCAAAGACTTTGAAATCGGACGCGGACGCTCGTTCACAGCCCCTCAGACCGGAACTTTGTACCTGCGAGTCAACGATGCGTGGAATTCGCTCGACGACAATCGCGGCGATGTCACCGTGACAGTCGAACGACCTCGCTCCGATTGACGAGGCCACTCGGAATGCCGGCCGGCGCGAGAACTCATTTCAAAACTAGCCCGACGCGCAAGCGAGGGTCTCACCGTCATCGAATGTTCAGCCCTCGCTTGCGCGTCGGGCTAGTTTTCGAGGCAAAAATCGGTTTTGAAATGTGCTTTATTTTTAAACTCACCCCACCGGGCTTGTCCCGGTGGTGCCGTTAGGCCTGTTTCCAGATCGTGAGTATGACGAAATTACTTTCCAGACCCAGCCCGGAGATACCATCGTGCTTTACTCGGACGGCATCTCAGATCACATGAGTCCGCAGGGCGAAGAGTACGGCCGCAAGCGTTTGGGTAAGCTGATTGGCGGCGCTTGTTATCAATCCCCGCAGGATATAGTCGATGCGGTGTTTGCTGATCTGGACCGCTACAACACGGTGCGCTTCGATGATCAGACCGTGATGATTTTGAAAGTGAAAGATAATTAGTGTTTACCTACTTAGAAGACCGCCTGCATT
>JAYTGQ010000177.1:0-17377 GCA_043733345.1 Schlesneria sp. | reverse complement strand
CCGGAGCCGTTGGGGCGCTCAAGCTGGCGATGTCCATGCCGCAAAGTTACTGGCAGACCATGCAGCAAGTGGACCAGCGATCGCGGGCCGCGGCTTGAGGACATGGAACTGGGTGCAGTCGTTCATTGGGGGGTCATCTTTTCTTGTCCCCTCTCCCGCCCGACTTTGGGGGGAGAGGGTTTGGGTGTGGGGGGCTTTGCTTCAGGCCGGAACTCGCTGGAATCCATGCGACTCGTTGTTGTGATGGTCAGTCACACCCGCTTCCAGAGTCTCTCGACCATTCGGCCCCCTCACCCTAACCCTCTCCCCCGAAGACGGGGGAGAGGGGACCGGAATGTGACCACCAATGAACGACTGCACCCCAT
Organism: Schlesneria sp.; assembly: GCA_043733345.1. Classification (GTDB taxonomy): domain Bacteria; phylum Planctomycetota; class Planctomycetia; order Planctomycetales; family Planctomycetaceae; genus Schlesneria. The sequence continues at coordinate 17,012 of JAYTGQ010000177.1, read as the reverse complement.
GGACCTTATTCGGGCGAGCTTCCGTCACGCCAGAGTTTCCAGTGCGATACGCCCTTCAGTGGCACGGGGCGTTGCGGGATCTCGGCGATGGTCAGCAGGGTGCAGGCGACATCCGCCAACGTCGTGGGCCGGTCACTCACGCTCCCCTTTGGAATCTGGTCGGGCCAGACGACGAAGCACGGGACGGACAACGGTTGAGCCGACGAATATGGCTCTGGCTTTCCAGACGCGTTCAACGGGCGTGCCGCGGCATCCCCGGGCCGAACGCCAGCGACCACCAGGACCGTGGAAGTGGTCAGGCGTCGCTCGGCCAGTTTTGTCAGCAGCAGCGACACCGTTTCGTCTAACGCTGTCACGTCGAGTTCATTCCGTGGCAAGACCACGATCGTGGCGACCGGCCGCTGTCGGGCCGTTTTCGCCATGAGTGAGACCGCCTCGTCGATCGCAGGACGCGGGTCCGAGGACGAAGTGCCGGACCAGTGATCGAAGCCGAGTTCATTCAGCGGCGATTGCGGCTTCGAGACATCGCCGATCAACGCGGTCGCATAGCCCGACTGCCACAGCAGCGACGCGAATGAGGGGGAGCGGCGGTTGCCGGTAGGGCTGATTCCCGTGGCCGCTCCGCCGAAGTAGCTCGTCCAATCGGTCGCTTCCGTTTCCGTCGGATCGAACCGTGTGAGCCGCAGGCCGTGTGCGGCAAGTCGATCGAACCCCGGTGTCGATCCGGCCGGTTCGTGGTAGCAATGCAGGCTGTCGCAGCTCAACCCCTTCAGGATGACGAGCAACAGATTGGGCGATCGTCCCGGCAGACGGATCCGCCGATTGGCCTGTCGCAGCGCCTCGTGGTTCGTCCGTTTGGTTTCGAGCAGGATGGTATTGGCCTGTTCCAAGTCGGCTTGCAGTTGCGCCTGCACCGGCCCCAGCACCAGCTCGTTCTGATCGACGAGGCCGCCGAGCGCATTCATGAGCGGAGACCATTCGGCCCGACTCAGAGCTGCTCCGCTATCATCCGTTCGCACAGCGTTGAAACTCGCGCCGCGATCGCTCACGGACGATGGGGCCAAGACCTCGGGAGTCGGTTTCGAGGAACGTTGACTCGACAAGCCTTGCGGTTGCAGTGGCCGCAGAACCTGCGGAGCGAACAGTCCCAGCAAGATCAGCACCACACAAACGGTGCAGACCCCACGAACCACGGTTGTCGCGTTCGTCCAACGCAAAAGAGTCTGCATACGTGGCTCCTAGATCCCATCAGGGGTAAACGAACTGATCGACGCGAATGATCTTCGGACAGGCGTCGGCACAACTGGCGTACGCGGTGGTGTGGGCATGGACGCGAAACGGTCCTGGGATGCAGGCGCTCAACCCTGAGCAAATGGGGGACACCGTCACCTGTGCCTGCACGCGGACGGCAAAGTCGGTGCCTGATCCACCCGAGGGCGGCGTTCCGTTTCCCGTGATCTCGACATACGACTGTCGGTCGTTTCCCAAGCCATTGCCCGGCGCATTGGGCAGGAGGTAGGGAGCCGAGTTGGGGAGGACATCGGGATCGAGCGGCGGCGGATTGTTTCCGCCGAAGGCACTGTTGAAGAACGTGGCCGTTTTGTCGGGAACCGCATTCACGCCCGCCACGGCATAGGTCACCGTGGCGGTGGTTAAGACAACGCCCACGCCGTCACCATCATCCTGAGGAATATTGGCAACCCGGGCACCAAAGCGAATCCGATCTCCGGGCGCAAAGCCGGTGTCCACGCCCAAGGGCGCAAAGTTGATGGTTAAGATGTACGGCACCGCACTGTCCCACACGAAGCGGACCTGCATGTTGGCCCAGGTTCGGACGGTTCCCACAGTCGTCAGGGTGAAGGGCGCATTGCTCACACCAAACACGTCCGCTTGCGACGGGATTTTGAGCCCCACGTTGTCCGAAATCCGGGGCGCGGTCGTCAGCAGGTCGAACACGGCATCGGGATCGCCACCCGCACGCAGGTTCAACACGATGCGGCTGATCGTCAAGTTCGCCGTCGTCGAGGCATCGGCCGCTTTGAAATTGAAGCCCCAGGCATTGTCCTGTTCCAAGCTCTTTACCGAAGAAACGTCGAGCAACACCGTCCCCGAAGCGGTCCCCGGAGTGCCACCGCCGCCCCCACTACTGCAGCTCGGAGCCACGCCCGACGCGAAGACCACCGTCGGAGAGGTGCTGCTTAGACTTCCGAACACCTGATTCGCCGTGGGAAAGGTGCCGTCCGTGTTTTCGTTGGGCAGATTGGCCGCCGTGTAATTGAGGCCGATCGCCACGGAGTTGCCACGCACGGTGTTGGCTGCAGCCACAGTTTGAGCGACCTGTCGAGCGGTCAGCGTGGAACCGCCGCTCGCGTCCACCCACTCTTTCACCGCCGCCAACGCGGCCGACTCGAGCGCGTTTTCCAGTTCAACGCGGGCCAGCCAGAGGTTGCCGATCTCGGCGACAAACACCAGCATCAAAAACACAACGGGCAGCATCAAGATCACCCACAACACGGCGACCCCTTTGCGCGGAGCCGTAGCCATGCTCGCCAGAGCGTGGGTTCCCACGTTCTGGCGAACGTGGCTACACACGAAACGTCCTGCCGCGTGCCTGGTCATCCCACGTGCCTTCTTAGAGTCGTTTGTGACGAAACCCGATTGGACAGATCGACGCAAAACGTGCCGAGCAGGTTGGGGGTCAGGTCGGTGGTCCAGACGTAGACCGTCACCCGCACGTAGCGACGATTCGGAGTCAGCGTGATGGGGGACGGTGTCGGGCCGCTGGTGGGGCCTCCCGCTGATGTCGTCGTCAAGACCACCGGCGTCATCGTCCCCGAGGGGACTGCGAAATTGACGTTGTGTTCGAGCCGAATGCGATACCGGGTCACACCGATCCTGGCCAGTTCCCGCGCGACGGCCGTTTCGACTTCAATCGGAACCGCCCCGGACGACGGAATGGTGGCCAACTTGGATGCCACCTGCGTGCCCGCCCGACTCGCCATCTCCACAATCTGCTCGTTCGAGAACAGCAGCCCAAACTCGACGATCGCCATCACAACAATCACCAGCAGCGGCAGGGCGAGGATCATCTCCAACACCACGACGGCGCGGCGCGGGTGACGTTCCCGCTTGGGGCCGGTTGCTCGCACAGGGTGTCGGTTGGTAGCGATCACGGGGAAGGGCTCGATTGGCGTGGGCGCACGGACGAATGAAAACAAGCGGTAGCACGGACGCCTCGTCCGTGCGTCTATAGGTGTCGGATGTTCCGCACGGACGAGGCGTCCGTGCTACGGCGCAAATCAGCGTTGTGCGACCACGAACCCTCTCTCCCGAAGACGGGGAGAGGGGACCAGTAACATAGACCGCCAGTTGCCGACCGCCGGCTCAACAGCCTGACGAACCGGCAGCGTCGATTGCGCCCCTCCGCCGGACAACATCGGCAATCAGGACTCTTTGCTTGAAGCACAACTCGCAGTCACAGCACGCAGAATCGGATTAGCCGGGCGTTTTTCGTTTTGCGACATGCAGGCGGAATGAGCAGTCCGATACCTCACCTGTCGATCGAGGGACGTCGCGTTTCCGACGCGATGTTCCCGGTGACACTTCCATAACGGCTGTGGGGTTTCGATGTGAATCGTGGCCCGCAAGCCCCGGGCTCAGATTCCACCATGCCTCAAATCCAACGATTCTTGCTCAGGTCCGTGAAGCCGTTTCGGTTGGCCGTCCATCGGGTGCGAGCGTTCGTCCACGACACCGAGGCCAGCATTTTTGTGGAGTACCTGCTGCTCATGACGATTGTCGGGATTGGCACGATTGCCGGACTCGCCACCGTCCGGGGAGCTTTACTGAACGAACTGATCGAACTCGCCAACTCGATCTCGGCGATTGTCCCTTAACCCGGATGATTCATGGGACTGTAGCTGAGTTCGCAAGAACTCAGTTCGCCGTCGCAAGTCGGGCTGAATTCTTGCGAATTCAGCTACGGGCAGAGTGTTCGCCGCTCAACCCGGGTGATGAATAGTCCGGTCTAACGTCGAGATTCAGAAAGTCAGTGGTTCTCGAACATGATGTGGCGTGCTCAGAAACGATCGGTCGATTCGTCGTGTCACCTCGGTGACGTTCGGCGGACGGGCACGGCCACATTTGAGTCGCTGCTGGTGATTCCGATTGTGCTGTTCGCGTTCCTGGCGGCATTGGAATACGGAACGATGATGGCCGTGCATCATGGGGTCATGTCGGCGGCCACGGAGGCCGCTCGCGAAGGAGCGAAAGTTCCCACCGATCTCGGCACCGATGCGTCGGCGGCGACCACGCGGATTCTGGATGCACTCGAAGCGACCGTCGAAGAGGTGCTGTTCACAACGCATGGGCTGACCGTTGTTCCCAATTCGGGAGTATTCCTCATTGTCGAGGACAGCACGGGCGTCGCCAGCCGGGGACAGGTGATCGGTACGGTTCCAGCCACCACGGGGATCACCGATGTGGCGGAAGTGCGCGTCACGATCCGGGTCAATTTCAGCAACGCCCGCGTTCCCAATTGGCTGTCCGCGTATTGCCTCGATCTGTCCGGTAAGTACTTTGAAATGAGTTCGGTTTCCCGTCGGGACTGTAAGTAGCGTGTGGAACCACCTGACCCCTGAACTATGAGATTTGAGACATCGACTCCGCCAACAGAGAACTTCTCCGTGGATGCCGTTCAACACTCCTCACTGAATCGCGCCGAGGCACCCGTGCTGATGCCGGTGCTAAGCGAGCGCTATGCGTTGCGCGGGTCACACTTCATGGTGTGCCTGTGCTGCGTCGGAGTCTATTTGCTGGTGTCGTATCTGCCGTTGTTCCAGTCCGTGACCTGGCATCACGTCTTGATGGGAGACTGGATTCTCTCGCACCGCGCCCTGCCGCAGGTCGATCCGTTCCTGCCGTTGTCCGACGGCTTTCGCTCGGTGCCAACATCGTGGCTGAGCGACGTGCTGATGGCCGCGATCTGGCGCGGGAGCGGCGTGCAGGGACTGTCCATCGCGCTGGCGGTGGTGACGCTGGCGATGCTGATTCTGACCGGGCGAGCCTGCCGGTTGCGTTCCGGTCGTCTCCGATTGGCCCTGCTGGCAATGGCGTTTTTGATCGCCCAGCATTGGACCCAGTTGTCGGTTCTGCGACCCGAGTTGCTCGGCCTGACCTGCTTCGCCGCGCTGCTGTGCCTGCTGGCTCAGTGGCCCGATCAGCCGGAACGCGCTAGCGTCCGGTTCGATCACACGAACCGCGACCAACCGGACGCTAGCAGCCTGTTGAATAACGTAGCTTGGACGCCTCGTCCGAGCGAAAACCAACTGGAAACGGACGGACGGGGCGTCCATCCTACGGTTTATCAACAGGCTGTTAGCGCGTTCCGGCTGATCGGCGCACCGATCAAAGTGGTTGGCTTGTTCGTGTTGTGGGCCAATCTCGACGGATCGGTCCTGGTGGGAGTGGCTGTGCTCGCGCTGTTGGCTCTCGGCACGGCGTGGGATGTCGCGCTGGCTGAGCGCAGCATTCTGGCAGCATTGCGAACACCGCGAGTTCAACACGCGGTCTATCTCGCCGAACTGGCCGGTCTGGCGACGTTGCTGCAACCGCTCGGATTCCGCTTGTGGACGGATGTCATTCACGGGGAGCGAGGTTCCGCGTGGACGGCGCTGGGCGGCGCGAGTCCCCTCGTGCTGACGAGCGGATCGGGATTGGCGGTCGCGGCCGTCTGTCTGCTGGCGGCGGTCCTGTTGCGGTGGAGCCCGCGACGGGTCAGCGCGGCGGACGTGCTGTTAATGCTGGCAGGTCTGCTCGTCACGGCCTTCAACCAGCAGATGACCGACTGGTTGGCACCGCTGGCCCTGTGGGTGCTGCTGCCTCACGTGGCCGACTTGATCGCCAGCCGATCGTGGATCGCTCCGAAGTGCTACCAGCCGCTGTTCGTTGAGGGAGAGCCGGTGCCACCGCTGGCCTTCAAGTACACGCTGCTGTCGGGTCTGGCGATCTGGACCGCGTTCGCACTGTCTCCGATTTCCAACCCGATATTTGGCCGAGGGCCTCTGCCGCTGAATCGTCTCGTCAGCAAACACGCTCCGCAGGCGCTGACCGAGTTCCTGAAGAAGTCCGACGCGCCCACGGGTTTGGTGTGGTTGCCCGAATCGTGGGGCGACTGGGTCACGTTCGCTGGTCCGCGCGGATTGAAGGTCTCGGCCAATTCGCAGATCCATCTGCTCTCGGAGCGACAGCGGAGCGACATCCTGCAAGTCCATCGCGCCGAGGGGAACTGGACTCGCACGCTGGACCGCTACGGCGTGGAACTGCTGATCATCGACAAGCCGCATCAACCCCGGCTCCTCGACGCCGCACTGGCTCAGGGAGCCGACTGGACCATCCGCCACGAAGACGACCTGTCACTCGTGCTGAACAGAAAAAACCACTGACGTAGGACGGGCACTCCTGCCCGTCCATGTGCCGGAAAGACGGGCAAGAGTGCCCGTCCTACATCCCACGACTCGCCACCCCCGACCAACACCATGACACCCAAGCCTCTCACATCCACGCGGTCGTTCGCACTGTTCCTGACGGTTCAGTGTCTGATCGCGTCGGTCTGTAGCGCGGCGTGGTGGATGTCCTCGTCGTCGGCCACCTCGGATTTCAAACCTCAAATCTCAAATCTCAAATCTTCGTCCGAGGATCGGAGTCGGCGCGAACCGACGCTCGCCAACGTGCCTTCGTCTGTTGAGCCGCGCTACGACGTTCCCGAGGTTGTCTCCGACGAGCAATTGGCCAACGTGCTGTTCAAGCTGCGACCCCGCTTCCGTCACGGACAGCCGAAGATCAACCACATCGATCACGCGCTGCGGTGCTGGGGAGCCGAGGTCTCGTTCGCCGACCCGCAGTTCGTTTCTGGGGACGAGATGCGGCGGCTGCTGACCGACCATGACGCGTTCAAGTCCGCCTGGGGCGACAAGACGCGCGGCCTCTTGATCGCGAAGGAGCAAGGGGTCGCCTATCGGACTCAGCAGGGAGACGCCTCGGCCAGTCATGTCGATCACACGCTGGGGACGCTCGCCGAATGCGGCACGACGCTCGACTTCCCGATCCGTCTGGCAGGCCGCTCCGCCACCCTGCGTGATGTCCTGCATCAGGCCCTCGCCAGCTTCGACATCAATCAGGCGGAGTACGAATGGACGACGCTCGCCGTAGCCCTGTATGCGACCGACGGCCGTCCGTGGTACACGCCGGAAGGTGATCGCCTCGACTTCAATCGGCTCGCCCAACGCATCATGCGGCAGAAATTCGGTCAGGGAGTCTGTTACGGAAATCACCGGTTGTACTCATTGACGCTGCTGCTCCGTCTGGATGACGAGAAGCATCTGCTGACGGTTACGACGCGACAGAACATCCTGGCTCATCTCACGGAGGCGACTCGCCGACTGAAGGAGAACCAACATGCGGAGGGCTACTGGGATCGCAACTGGCACGACTTGAAAGTCTCGACGAACGATGAAGACATGGCCCTTGGAGGTCCGTTGTCCCGACGAATCCTCTCGACGGGCCATGCCCTCGAATGGTGGGCGATGGCCCCGTCGGAACTGCATCCGCCGCGCGAGACGCTGGTCCGCGCGAGTCAGTGGGTCGTCCACGAAATCGAACGGATGTCCGAGAAGTCCATTGCCGACAACTACACATTCCTCAGCCACGCCGGACGCGCGTTGGCGTTATGGCGCGGGCGATTCCCGGCGTCGGTCAGTGGCCCACCGGATGAACGGAGTACTCCATGACCAAGTTGTTTTTGAAACTGTGGCGCGACGAACACGGCCTCGTCATCAGCACGGAACTGGTGTTCGTCACGGCGATCGTCGCCATCGGCATGATCGTCGGACTGGCGGCCTACCGTGACGGCGTCGTCGACGAACTGGCCGACAACGCGCGGGCCGTCCAAGCCCTCAATCAGTCGTACTCGGTGGCGGTGGCGGCCAACGCCGGTGCGGGAATCACCGTGTCGGGCAATGTGGTGACCGTGACCAAGACCTATGGAACCGTGCAGGTGGTTTCGACATTCGACAACTTCTCGTACGCGGATACGCCCGACTTTGGCCCGAATGTGACCATCCAACGCGTGAACTCGAGGGGGAACGATGAGGTGACTGCGGCGCCCGCCGTGGTGCCGTGAGAGACGGCACGAGCCAGAGTATGAATCAGTTGGAGAGGGCGACGGGATTCAGTCGCACCGAGTTTGAGGGCAACGGTCAAACGATGCTGCCGAAAATCAACAAGCGGATGTGGTTTTTTTGAGACGGTGTGTTTTGTGAGCTAAATCCATGATGCAACGCGGACTGCTGAAGTCGTTGTGGCGAGATGACCGGGCGGGAGCGTCCGTGATCTCGCTGTTCCTGATCACGGCCATCGTCGCGATGGGAGGCATCGTGGGACTCGTGGCGGTGCGAGACAACATCGTGCAGCAGTTTGGCGACGTGGCCGTCGCCCTGGACAACCTGAGTCAATCGTTTTCCTACACCATCCGCGTCGATAGAGACGGGCTCGCGGGGTTTGAAGTCGTGTGCAGTACCACAAGCTACAGCGATCCGGCCGCCACACTGACGGACCCGTTGAACGGGGCTCCCGCCTGCCTGACGATGAACCAAGCCCCCGTAGCCGAGGGCGTGGCCATCGCGGCTCCGACAGGTGCGTTCCCCTGATCGCGGGGATGAGTGCGAACAGGACGGTAGCTGAGTTCGCAAGAACTCAGTTCCTGATGGTGAGTTGAATTGAGTTGAATTGAGTTGAGTTCTTGCGAACTCAGCGACCGGACAGGAAGTGATCGCGAGACTCGGATCGTCTGCGAAGCAGGAAGCGCGAATGGGACACGGAGGGAGAGCGAGAAATGGAGTGGTCCACGAAGAAACGAACGGACACTCCCGATGAGCACCTGACGTCATGCTCGTTGGGAGTTCCGGTTGAAAACGATTTGGCAGAGTTCCCCCTCGCTGCCAATCGACGCGACGATCGAGGGTTTGTCACGACCTGTTTTGAGAATGGCAACCGTGTTGCGGTGGCGGTGCCTGGTCTCTCGAACGGTCTCAATGAAATTGTCACAACCGCACAGAAAGGTCTTTCCCCATGAGCAAAATGATGAAGCGTCTGTGGAGCGATGAAGCCGGTTTGGTCCTGTCGGCGGAGTTGGTGTTCATGTCCTCGATCGTCGTGATCGGCATGATCGTCGGTCTGTCGGCCGCCCGTGACGGTGTGACGAGCGAACTGTCCGACGTCGGCAGTGCCGTCACCGAATACAACCAGGGTTACCTGGTCAACGGGATCACCGGTCACGGTGCGTCGGTTGCCGGATCCAACTTTGTGGACGGTCTGGATTACTGCGACGTGGCTGACGATGTCGCCGCCGCCGATGACGGTTGCATCGTCCGCGTGGCCGCCACCGGTGCCAACGAAGTGACGGTCTCGCCCGAAGGCTCGATCCTCCCGTAACGTCTGCTCGGCAGGCGTGAAGAATGAGGCCGGGCTTCGGTTCGGTCTGAACTGCTGACGGTCGGATCACTCAGGTGGCGAATGGACCCCGTCCGTTCGCCACCTTTGGTCCGCACCTTGAGTTTCTTGTAGCTGAGTTCGCAAGAACTCAGTTCGGGATGTTGAGTTGGGCTGAGTTCTTGCGAACTCAGCTACGTGCCATGGGCAGTTGTTCCACAAGTGGCCATGAATCAACCGTGTTCGTCCGCAGGTTGGATGAGCTGGACGTTGCCACACTTTGATCAAGGATGATTCATGTTCCCACTTTCGATTCAGGCTGTCGCGGTCATGGTTTTCACGGCCGTGGCCATGGGCTGGGATCTGCGAACTCGCCGGATTCCCAATTGGCTGAACGTGGCCTCGTTGGGGCTGGCCCTCGCTGTGCATGCGGGCTTCGGCGGTTGGAACGGTTTGCTCTTCTCGTTGGGCGGGTTTGCCACGGGCTTTGGAATCCTGTTCGTCTTGTGGCTGATGGGTGGTGGTGGAGGCGGAGATGTCAAATTGATGGGGGCCGTCGGAGCCTGGCTTGGTCCCCAATTGACGATGATCGCCTTTGTCACCAGCGGCGTCATTGCTGTGTTGTGCCGGGTTGTAGAAGTCACGGGGAAGGCGATGCGCGGTTCAGCCGTGACGCCCGATGCCAGTCCGCTGGCAGCCACTCCGACGACGGAATCCACAGGGCATCGGAACAAATTGCCGTATGCGGTTCCCGTGGCACTGGCCGTCTGGGGACTGATGGGCCTGAAACTGTTGAATGTGTTGAGTGAGAAATAGACCAGAGAATGACGTGACCGACAAAATTCCTCGTAGCACGGACGCCTCGTCCGTGCGTCTGAAATCGGCCATGACATCCGCGCACGGACGAGGCGTCCGTGCTACGAAACGCTGTCCGAGCGACTAACGCTGTCCGGGCGACTTTTGTCGGTCACGTCAGAGAATGATTCCGGCCGCGGACTGATGGATGACAACGAGTGGGCTTGATTTCTCGTGGCGACTGCGGGAACCGGCCCACTCGGTGGGAGCGATCATCGTTCGGTTCGAAGAAAAACAAATACTCCCGTCATTCTTTGCGGAGTGAACTAGAGTTCTGATGAAGTTTGAACCGATCTGCCGCATACCAACGGACTGGGGGCGGATCGGAATCGCCTGCCTCATCGGGCAGTGTCGATGATTTGTCGAATCTCGCCCGCAAAGCGAGTCAGTCTGGAGCCAATCGTCATGCGTCCCAGTTCCGGAACTTTGTTGTTGGGGATCTTCGCCGTCATGTTCGGCCTGCTGGGGGCGTACGCCGTCCGCAAGGAACTGCACAAACCCGTCGCCAAATCGGAAGTCAAAGAAGAGAAGTCTCAGGTCGTGACGGTTCCGGTCGCCGGGCAGAACCTGGAAGCGGGCCGGAAGCTGACCTTGGGTGACATCGCCCTCATGAAGCTGACGCCGGCTCAGATGAAGGCCCAGAAGATCACCGGTTCCTTCATGAGCAATCCGAAGCAGATCATCGGGCGCATCGTCAAGACTCCGATCAAGGAAGGGGCGACGTTTGACACGCCCAATTTCTATCCGGAAGGAACCGGCCCCGATTTGTCCGATCGCCTGAAGCCCGGCTATCGCGCCGTGACCATCACGGTCGATCAGGATGCGGCCGTCGCCGGTTTCGCGATTCCCGGTTCGCTGGTGGATGTCCTGTTCCGGGCCGATGCCGTGACACCCCCGAACAGCGATCCACAGGATCAGCTTCCGGAGATCACCCTGACCCTGATCGAAGGGGCCGAAGTGCTGGCTCTGAATAAGGACACCGCCCAGTCTCTGCGAGTCGATGCGGGCACGCCGGCCCTGTCGGGCAAGAAAATGGCGATCACGCTGGCGGTCACGCAGCGTCAAGCGGTCTCACTGCAAGTCACCGAAGGACGCGGATCGATTTCGCTGGCGCTCCGAGGTCGGGATGAACGTGTCGCCAGCAAGGGCCAGACTGTCGAACGTCCGGCCGCACGTGGTGACACCAAAATGGTGAGCGCTGGCTCCAAAGTGATCAGTGACACGTACCCTGCCAGCGGCAATGGTCGCGTGGACGAGCGATCCGGCAGCGGGAGCGCGAGTGACCGGGAAGCCGCCTCGTCCGAATCGCTCCCCAAGACACTCGATGATCTGCTGTCACGATCGAACACCGTCCATCACCGGATGGAAATCTATCGGGGTCGCCAGTTGAAGCAGGTTCATTTCCGCAACTTCGAGCGAACGACGCCTCCCGAAGCGATCATCGCCGAACCGGTCATCGCCAAGCCGACCCCGGTCAACTCACCTGTTCCGCAAACCGTGGAGCAGTCGCCGATCGTGCCGGTCCCGCCAAGGTTGACGATCAGTGCCCCGCGAAACGCCTCGGTGCCAAGCCAGGTCAACAACTGAGATCCCGGTGAGTGATCAGTAATTTGGGGACTCTCGACCGAGCGGTCCGTCTGGATTGGAAAACGAACAGGCGCGTTGGTGAGATTGCCGATGTTGCGGGTGACTCTCGCAAGGTGGCGCTTGGCGTCGTCATTACTTTTGCGCACAGGGGCGCACGCTCACAAGCGACGTGCGCACTGCGCCACGTTCGCAACGATCTGAGGCGGAGCCTCGCTGAAATCTTCGGACGAAGTCCACGCAGGGAGGCACAGTGGTTTCGATGCCGTTTCTCAATGTCTTGTCACGTCCGCCGAACACGGATGAGGTCGAGTTTCAGACTCTCAAAACGAGCCTGCACAACGAACTCGTGGAATCGCTCGACCTGGCCGCCGTGGGGAAGGTCGATAACGACTGGATGCGGCGCGAGATCCCCGAACTTGCCGACCAGATTCTGCGTCGCCGCAAGACGAAGCTCAGTCCGGAAGTCCGCTCGCGGATGCTGGCCGAGCTGGGGGCCGAGGTCTTCGGACTGGGACCGCTTGACGCGCTGATGAACGATCCCGAGCTGAGCGACATCCTCGTCAACAATGCCCGCGAGGTGTTCGTCGAACGTCACGGGCGGCTGGAATTGACCGATGTCATCTTCGCCGACGATGCTCATCTGCTGCGGATCATCCAACGCATTGTCAGCCGCGTCGGCCGTCGCATCGACGAAGTCAGTCCGATGGTCGATGCCCGCTTGCCGGACGGTTCGCGCGTGAATGCCGTCGTGCCACCGCTGGCACTGCGCGGACCGAAGTTGTCGATCCGTCGATTCGGGGCCGAACAAATCCGCATCGAGACTCTGCTGACGAACGGATCGCTGTCCCTGCCGATGGCTCAGTTCCTGCACGCCGCTGTCGCCGCTCGCATCGGGTTCCTGATCGCGGGGGGCACGGGCGCGGGCAAGACGACGCTGCTCAACGCGCTGTCGGTGGCGATCCCCGGCGACGAGCGGATCATCACGATCGAAGACTCGGCCGAACTGCTGCTGCAACATCCGCATGTCGTGTCGCTGGAGACCCGGCAGTCCAACAGCGAAGGGGCGGGCGAGGTCTCGGCGCGCGAACTGGTGCGGAACAGCCTCCGCATGCGGCCCGACCGAATCCTGGTTGGTGAAGTCCGCGGCCCTGAAGCCCTCGACATGCTGCAGGCCATGAACACCGGTCACGAAGGTTCGCTGGCCACGATCCACGCCAACGACTCGCGCGACGCCCTGGCCCGGCTGGAAATGATGGTCGCCATGTCGGGCTTCGACCTGCCGATCAAGGTCGTACGCGAGTACGTCGCGTCCGGCATCAAACTCATCGTACATCTCTCGCGTTTGAAGGGTGGCGTGCGCCGCGTGATGCGCGTCACCGAAATCGTCTCCGCCCAGAACGGCGACTACCAACTTCAGGACGTGTTCGGATTCCGCCAACAGGGACTTGATGAACACGGCCGAGCCAAAGGTTATTTTTACGCCACCGGCTACCGCCCCCAATGCGTCAACCGCTTCGAGGACGCGGGCGTGGAAGTGTCCGATGAACTGTTCGTACAGGACGGGGAATAGCGGTTAGAGATCAGTCCTGTTCGCTGAACTCTGGCCGTAGTCCGGACCCCTTGGTCCGGACGCCTGCCCCGTCCGGACCAAACCGAATTGGGGTCGGGCGTTCAAATTTCAAAATTGGCCGCGTGCGTTGTTCGTGAATTCAAAGCCGTGTGACCGGCCAATTTTGAAATTTGAACGCCCGACCCCAGAACTGCGATACAAAGTTGGTCGATCTCTGACTCCTGACCCTGCCATGCAAACCAGCAATCTCATCTCTGTGCTTGTCTTCGCCGCTCTGGCTTCCGTGTGCGGGGCCGTGTCGTTGGGATTTCGCAGCCTCTGGCAGAAACGTCAGCCGGTCGCGGCGATCCGGTCTGAGTTGCGTCGCCTGCCGCGCCTGCGTGATGAAGCCGAGGCGGCGGGCACCGTTGAGAAATTCGATATCTGGTTCGAGCGAACGCTCTATCTCTCCGGCTTGAACATGACGCCGACCGAAGGAGCCTTGTCTGTGGCGCTGGTAGCGCTGGCCGGGGGCGGCGTCGTGTTTCTGGCGACTGACAGTGTCCTCTTGACAATGCTGGTGGCCGGGTTCCTGTCACTGATGGCGTTCGTCGGACTGGTGATCGTCACCCAGAGACGGTTGGCCCTGTTCGAGTCGCAGTTTCCGACGGCGCTCGACCTGCTGGCACGCGCCGTCCGCGCGGGCGAGAGCTTCGATCAGAGCCTGGCGCTGATCGGGGAAGCGACCGACGCACCGGTTGGCACGGAACTGCGGCGATGCGCCAAACAACTCGAACTGGGTCTGTCGGTGCAATCGTGCATGCAGGGGTTCGCACAGCGCATCGGCTTGATGGATACGCGCATCTTCGCCAACGCCGTCGGCGTCAACCGCGATTCCGGCGGCAACCTGCCCGGGACACTGGAACGACTCGCCGAAGTGATTCGGGACCGGCAGAGCTATCACCGTCAATTGAGCAGCACAACCAGCGCGGGACGCCTGTCATCGATGCTGATCACGGCCGCCGGCCCGATTCTGTTCGTCTACATGTTCGTGTTTCAGCCCGACTACGGCATGAAACTGGTGAACGATCCCATGGGCCACTGGATGCTGGTCGTCGCGGTGGTGACTCAGGTCATCGGGATCGTGTGGGTTCTGAGACTGTTAAAAACCGACTACTGACGCCGCCGGAATCGATGGTTCTGGGGTCGGGTGTTCCAATTTCAAAATTGGCCGATCAACCCCCCTTCCATCATCGTAGTCCGTCGGCGGTCAATTTTGAAATTGGAACGCCCGACCCCAACTCACTGGCACAAACGTCTTATCGGCGGGGCTTCTCATGACTTGGTGGCAATCCTGGCTACAGCGGTTCGAGCCGGTCGTCGGACAGACCGACGCGCTGCGCGGCGCATGGCCCGCGCAGATGACTCCGGTTCAGGTCAGCCTGTTGGTGATGGGGACGTTCATCGCCATCGCGCTGCTGATTCTGATGGTCGGTTGGATTCTGATCGGCTGGGGCCGCAATCGTCTGCCGGAAGTGGACCAGATCGGCAGCCGGAGACCGCTCGCCTTCGGTGGGCTGACGGACGCGCTGGCCGGAGTCTTTCCAATCAGCGAACAGAAGCGGGCGGCGCTGCGCAAGGAACTCGTCGCGGCCGGCTACTACCATCGCCTGGCCCTGGACGAGTATCTGAGCCTCCGCAACGCGGCGGCGATCGCCTGGTTGCTCTTCACCGGATGCGCCGTCGTGCTGTTGGCCGATCCCCACGAGAATCTCACGTCGCAAATCCTGATCGTCGCCGGCGTGGTCTTCGGTAGCCTGATCGCCATCCCGCGCATCGTGCTCAGTTCTCAAGCCGAATCGCGCCGCAACCGGATTCGCTACGCCCTGCCCGATGCGCTCGACATGATCAACATGATCGTGACGGGCGGCCTCACGCTGCGTCAGTCGATTCAGCGCGTCCAACGGGAATTGCGTCACTCGCATCCCGACATGGCGTGCGAACTGTCGCTGATCGACCTGCAGGCCGAGGCCGGATCGCTCGACCACGCCCTGCGACAGTTCGCGGCGCGAGTCAACATCCCCGACGTGACGGTGCTGGCCACGATGGTCCGCCACGCCGAACAGCTGGGCGGCAGCGTCTCGTCCGCCTTCCGCGAATTCTCCGACAGCATCCGCCGCACGCGGCGGCAACTCGCCGAGGAACGAGGCAACAAGGCGTCCGTCAAGCTGCTGTTTCCCACGGTGTTGTGCCTGACTCCGCCGGTCTATATCCTGCTCCTCGGCCCAGCCGCCATCGAGATGAAGAACTTTCTCCAAAAAGAAAACCGCCCCGGCGGCGTCCTCTCGCAGAGCATCAAACAACCCGCCGGAACAGCCAATCGCCCCGCCCCGCAAACGGCCTCCAGTGCAGCCGGAGCAAATGGTCCCACCCCCATCAATCCACCGCGCTAGCCGCGTCGATGGAATTCTGGCAGCCGGCTCCTTGCCCTCGTCGCACGGCTCACCAGGCGGTTCCTGTAAATCGTGCTTGAGCCAGATTCCTCTGGCCGAGAATCCCCGTGACTCGGTGTCGGCCTTGCGAATCCTGTTGTTGCTCCCCGGCATTGGTCCCAAGAAGGCCAGTCAACTCGTCGAAGTGCTCGTTTCGCACCGGGGCGACTTCAACGCCTGGAGTGACTTCAAACCACCCGCCGCGTCATCGACACATTGGCCAGTGTTCCTGGCGCTGCTCAAGGTGCTGTCTGGCCGACACGCGCAGCCTCTGGAACTGTCGCTGGAGATACACCATGTCCGCACGTTCTACGCGCCGCTCTTGGAGCAGAAGTTCGATGACGCCTTTACGAGGGCATGCGACCTCGAACAGATCGAACGGATGGCATCTCGGTTCGAGTCGCGATCACAGTTCCTGAATGACATGACGCTGGACACACCCAGCTCGACGCAAGACTTCGCCGCCGATCCGCACCTGGACGAAGACTATCTCACCCTCAGTACCATTCACTCCGCCAAGGGCTTGGAATGGGATTCGGTCTTCGTTCTGCACGCTGCCGATGGCAACATCCCCTCGGATTTGGCGACCGAGTCGGACGCCGAGATAGAAGAGGAGCGGAGACTGTTCTACGTCGCCCTCACACGAGCGAAGTCCCACCTTCATGTGCTGCATCCGCACCGCTACTACTTCCACAATCACCGCAAGAGCGACCAGCACTCGTATTCGCAGCGCACGCGGTTCGTCCCCGACGAACTGCTGCCTTGGTTCGCGCCGGTGACGACGGGGCGATCCACGCTGGACTTCCCGCAAGGCGATGCGGCGGGTGAGGTCACGACGGCGGATGTCAGGAAGAGGATTGGCAGAATGTGGGCTTGATGCCGAGCCAAAAACTCGTACTGAGGAATACTGAAAATCGCGAGACGTACTACCATCAAACAGGGACTTATGGCCCGTCCCATAAAAAATGTCCCATTGGCATTGCCTGACTTCCGCTCAAGATGATATTTGTCGGGCATGAGCGATGGAGCGCATTTTACAGCAA
>JAYTGQ010000176.1:0-2468 GCA_043733345.1 Schlesneria sp. | reverse complement strand
AGACCGCCCCGGCCGCATCGAACCTCGCGTCCTCAGACGCCGCCGCCACAACGACAAGCTCATGCAACAACCCCGCCACGTCCTGAAGAAACAACTCGTATCCGGTAACGCCAAAGCGTAACACCAGTTACAGCCACGACAGTGCCATTCGAGCCTGTTCCTGCATCTGCTGGCGGCCTACGTCGGGGAGTACCGGCTCGCGCGGCGTTTCGGTGTGAGCCGCTCGGCGGCCACATTTGCCGCGTGCGTGGCGACTCAAAGCGGCTTCGTCGTGACGCACCTCATGCAAGGGCACGTGACTTTGGTGCTGGCGTATGGCCTGATTCCCTGGTTCTTCCTGAGTGTCTCCCATTTCCTGGAGCGGCCGACGGGTCGAACCGCGATGGCGTTGGGATGGCTCGTGGCGGCGTTCGTGCTCATCGGACATCCTCAACCGACGTACTACACGCTGCTGTGCGGTGTGGCTTGGGGGGGCACGTCACTCGTTGTCGGTGCGGCCTCGCGACACAGGTGGAAAGCCGTCGTGTGGAGCCTGATCGCGGCGATGCTGGCGCTGTGCCTCGCGGCGATTCAACTGCTGCCGACGCTGGAACTGATGGCGGATGGAGCCGCCACTTCGGAGCGGGGTTCCGTGGAATATGCGGGAACGATCGCACTCGCGCCGGTCGATCTGCTGCGTCTGGCAGTTCCCGACTGTTTCGGAAATCCCCTGCGCGGGCTGCCCGAGTTCCAGCCGCCGGACTTCTGCCATGTGAAATACGGCTATCTGGGATGGGCTGTGCCGTTGCTGGCGCTGTACGGGTTGACGCGGGCGAAAGTGCGACGCTGGGAACTCGGTGTCGCGCTCGGCTGCGTCGTCTTGCTCGTGATTGCCTTGGGCAACGCGACGGCAGGCTTTGCGGTGCTGGGACGAAATCTGCCGGGTCTGTGCCTGTTTCGATGTCCCGGTCGCGTACTCGCCGTCGTGTCGTGTTTGTTTCCACTCGTCGCAGCGACGGGGCTGGATGCGATCCTGCGCCGACGGCCCATGGCGGCAGGGCGACAGTACGCGGCCGTCGCGTTCGCGATCTGGGTGATCGCCAGTTTTTTTCTGTACCACATGCTTTACGAGGCGGAGCAGTTTCCTTGGGAACGCTATCGAGCATTCGTCGGCGAACACCTCGTGTGGACTTGGTGCGGTGGCACGCTGACGGGGTTGGCAACTGTTGTCACCCTACTTGTTTGCCGATCGCGCAGCGGATCCGTTCAAGCGAAATTGGCGAGTGTGCTGATCGTTGCGCTGGCTGATTTGTGGAACGCCAACGGCAGCCTCGTCCAATTGTTGCCGGACGAGTCGCCCACCATGCCGCCGGAAGTGCGACTGGTTCAACCACCCATCCGCTTTGCGCACCTGCCGAAATCTTCGAGCGAGAGGGGGCTGGGCATGCGATACAGCAAGCTCGTGCCGACCGCTGTTCGCGCACACCGATCGATGATCGGAACGAATGAAGGCGGCGTCGTTCCGGCGGCGGTCGAACGGTTGTATCAGGCGGTTCTGCACCATGAGGATCGGCGTGATGAGCATCGGTTGCTCGCCGTGGTGGGCTGCCAGTGGGTCTGCACCGGCGCGGGAGGCGAGTGGCATTCGGTCGAATCCTCGTTGCCGCGACTCCGCTTCCTACCAGGCAGCAAGTCCGCGCTGGCAGCGGTCCCGATTGAAGACTTGAACCCCGCCGATTGGCCCGACCGTCAGGGAACGAGTCGTGTCCTGTCCGAGACTTCCCAGTCGCTGGTTGTCGAATGGGAAGCCGCTGAACCGGGACACTTCATCGTCGCCGACACGGCCTATCACGGCTGGTACTTCGCGGTCGATGGTGTCCCGAATCCGACGACTACGATCCACGGCGTCTTCCGCAGCACCGCCGTTCCCGCAGGTCATCATCGGATCGAGATGACCTACTCGCCGTCGTCGTTTCGTTGGGGAGTTTTGAGTTCCGTACTGGGCTTGGTCTGGAGTCTCTTGTTGTGGCGGCCTCGTCGCGTTTTTGACGGACTCGAAGGGACACTGCCGCCGATGTGTGCGCGGTAAGACTTCTCTGCCGAAGCCGCCCTCACCACAAGCAACGGTTGTGACCGGTACATTTTCTAACGTCGGTGTGGACTTGGACCTCAACCGATGGACGCACATCCCTCCACAACCGGATAGCGTTGCCTCGAATTCCCGTGCCTTTGGGAGTGCCCACGCTGCTGGCTTTCACATGGCGCTGTGCGATGGCTCAGTGAGATTCATCAGTTTTTCAACGGACGCCAATCTGCATCGTCAACTCGGGAATCGTCGTGACGGTCGGAGTACGGGGAGCGACTGATTCATCCCCTAGTGCCGCGTCACCGCTTAATCTTCGGGTAGACGGAGGTCCGCTTGCAGCGGGCGTCGTCGATTTTCATTTGCCAGTCGACGCCGCGTTGGGTCGAGTTCACGTCGGTTGACC
>JAYTGQ010000175.1:0-2474 GCA_043733345.1 Schlesneria sp. | reverse complement strand
TGCTCGGCGCGCTGCGCAAACGAAAGTTGACCACGGTCCGCGACTTCTTCCGCCACCTCGCCGGCCTCGGCGGCTTCCTCCTGAGAAAGCGCGACGGCGACCCCGGCTGGATCACCCTCTGGCGCGGCCTCGACAAACTCCTCCTCGCCATCAGAGGATTCGTCGCAATGAACCAAAGATGTGGGTAAGTTCAAGCGCTCCAGCCCCGGCCACCCCGCCGCATCGCCACTGCATCACGCCCGGTTTTCAAGCTGTATGGGCACGAGGAGCGGCTGCTGATCGAACACCCCGACTGCGAACACGACTTCCCGCCCGAGATGCGTCAGCGGGCGTATGAACTGTTCGACCGGGTACTCGGGCCTTAAGAGCCTGCTGAAAAACGTAACTTGGACGCCCTCGTCCGAGTCTTTTCTAGTTGGAAGCGGACGCCCTCGTCCGTCCGTTAGTCACTGCAAACCGCTCGGACGAGGGCGTCCAAGCTACGACTTTCGCAGGAGTTCCCATGCCTTTCATCAACATTGACGACATCGAACCGATCTCGCCCGTGCCCGGTTGTCGGATGCGCACGCCGTTTGGTCAGAACCTGATGCTGTCATATCTCGAAATGGACGACGGGGCCGAGGTGCCGCTGCATTCGCACCCGCACGAACAGGGCGGGATGCTGATTCGCGGGCGAGTCGAACTGACGATCGGTGACGAGACGCGTCTCTGCGAGGCGGGGTCGATGTTTTTGATCCCGCCGAATGTCCCGCATCGAGCGGTCGCGGTCGGCGGACCGGCCGTCGTGCTGGATGTCTTCAGCCCGGTGCGAGAGGACTACGCCAAACTGACGAACACGTACATCCCGCCACGTTCGTGATCACTGCGGGCGGCGCGGCGCTCACATCTCTCTTCCTGCGGATTCAATGTGCGCGGAGGGAGTCGCGAGTCGAACTGTTGGAACTCGCACTGCGGCTGACCGAGCGGACTCAGCCAACTCCGCCCGTATCGACCGAGCCGACTTCGCGCTCGTATGCCGAAGACGTGTGAGGACGGCACATTTCACACTAACCCGAAGCGTAAGCGAGGACGTGAGTTGCCCCCCTCGCTCACGCTTCGGGTTAGTGTCAGCTTCTTCCGTGTGCGGTATAAATCCGCCGCTGCCAGTCGAACCACTGCCGCCAAAGTTCGTGGCAGGCCAGCAATTGAAGGCTGGCAATCCACATCAGGCAACCCGGCAGCAGCACTTCCATGACGCCCGAGATTCCCCCTTCATAGAACGCGATCCATTCGTAACTCATCGCGAGCAGCACGGCCGCGATGGCGAACACGGCCGCGATACGAGGCCATGGGAACAGTGCTGCGATCACCGCGACAAAGTAGCTCGGGTTCGCCCACCAATAGGGGAGTTGGTAAAAGTAAACAAACGGACCGTTCACCGAGATCAGGCAGACATAGCCGCGAATCGGATTTTCTGTGTCGAGCGATCCCACGGCAGGCAGCACGCAAGCGAGGACGTACATCGCCACTGACACCAGCACCCAGTGTCTGCCCGGTCGCAGCAGTCGCTCGCGCAGTGTCATGACTCACCTCAGGAACCGGCCGCCGTTGAGGTCGATCACGGCACCGGTCACAAAACTGGAAGCGTCGCTCGCGAGATACAGCACCGTCTGAGCGATCTCGTCCGGCTGCGAGTTCCGCGCGAGTGGCGTTTGGCGGCGGTAGTCCTCCATCTTTTCGGCCGTCGTGAAGACTTCGTGATGTCGCGTTTCGACCACACCCGGCATGATCGCGTTGGCTCGGACGTGAGGGGCCAGTTCGCGCGAGAGCGTGCGGGTGAAGACTTGCATCGCACCTTTGGCCGCCGCGTAGGGACCGGCTCCGCCCGAGCCACCGGTCTGCACCGAGAGCGACAGGTTGTTGATGATGCTCCCGTGACCAGTCGCCCGCAGATGCGGAATGGCTCGCCGCGTGACGAGGAACGCGCTGTGAACGTTCACGTCGAACGCCCGCTTCCACAACTCGAACGAACAGTTCTCAATCGACGCTCGCTGGAGCGGATCGCCCGCATTGTTGAACAGGATGTCGAGCCGCCCGGCAAACGCGACGAAGTCATCCACGACACGATTCGCATCGTCCTCGCGGGTCAGATCGCCACCGAGCAACACCCCGCGGCCCCCCGCTTGTTCGATGGTGGCGAGTGTCTCGCGCGCGGCCTCGGCGCTGGTGTGATAGTGAATTCCAACGACCGCTCCCGCCTGAGCCAACGCGATGGCGGTCGCTCGCCCAATCCCGACGCCCGCCCCCGTGATGAGCGCTGCACGCTGAGTGAGATCGAACGCGGTGTTCTGAAACGGCTGAGACATTGAGGAGTGTTCCTTGTGGGATGGTCAACATTGACGTGTCCGACAAAAGTAGCAGGCACACTCCGTGTGCCGTCCGCGAGACCGTGATTCGCCGAGGAATTCGGTGAACGGCACATGGAATGTGCCTAC